>JADLBW010000081.1 GCA_020847515.1 Pirellulales bacterium
GTTCATTCGCGTGATTATCGGGCAAACTGCAAAAGCCAAACTAAGGAAGTGCTCAGCAACCGCTCAGCAAGAACTTGGTTGTACTGGCCAACGGCCTTTATCACCGTAACCTGGGGCATCGCCCCAGGTACAGGGCAAATAACAGATGGGGTGGCGGCAAGCCATACTCATCCACGGCTAGCGACATGGAATGAATACGACCTTCGGTCAAACGATTGGATCGCCGCCGTCTCTGGGGCGGCACTTCATATGTCCCAGGCTACGATGAACGATCCTCGTGTCTTGCTCGTTGCTTTCGCACATCACGCGCTTGGATTGCTGTTTTTCGCGCCGTTTCGCGTGTTTCGCGGGCGATCTGTCGACGTTCGAGCAAAGGTGGCTCGGCTATACGGCGACCGAGGCCTTGATATGGGGATGCGGATCGTAATTCACCAGATCGAAGTCTTCGTACTGAAACGCCAACAGGTCCTTCACCGCCGGATTGAGCCGCATCGTCGGCAGTGGCCGCGGCTGGCGACTCAATTGCAATTGGGCCTGCTCCAGGTGGTTCTCGTAAAGGTGGGCGTCTCCCAGCGTGTGGATGAACTCGCCTGGCGCCAGCCCCGTCGCCTGGGCGACCATCATCGTCAGCAACGCGTAGGACGCAATATTGAACGGCACGCCGAGGAACACGTCGGCGCTGCGCTGGTACAACTGACACGACAGCCGACCCTCAGCCACGTAGAACTGGAAAAGCAAATGGCACGGCGGCAGGGCCATCCGCGGCAGGTCGGCCACGTTCCAGGCGCTGACGATAAGCCGCCGGGAATCGGGCTGGCGCCTGATCTGATCGACCAGCTCGCTAATCTGGTCGATCGCGCCGCCGTCGGGCGTCGACCAGTTGCGCCACTGCTTGCCGTACACCGGGCCGAGGTCGCCGCTGGCGTCGGCCCACTCGTCCCAGATGGTGACGCCGTGATCGGTGAGGAACTTGGTGTTGGACTCTCCGCGAAGAAACCACAGCAGCTCGTAGATGATCGACCGCACATGCAGCTTCTTGGTCGTCGCCAGCGGGAAGCCGGCGGCCAGGTCGAATCGCATCTGGTAGCCGAATACGCTGCGCGTACCGGTCCCAGTGCGGTCGTTCTTCCGAACGCCGCTGGCGAGAACGTGATCAAGAAGAGATAGGTATTGCAGCATCTTTTTGAGAACTGCGCGACTAATGAGCCGTGCCTGGCTGTCGGCTATCGGCTAGCGGCCGACGGCCAGAGGGAAAAGGCCTAATTCCGGCCGCTGGCCGCTAGCCAAATTTACAACGGGTTCATTAGCAGCGCAGGAATCAATAGCAGCGCCAATGACCAAATCCCAATGACCAAGGCGATTAGTCGATTGTCACCGTTATTCCAGTGGTCATTGGGACCTGGTCATTGGTGATTAACCCATTACTTGCTGTTAAGTTCCGTGACTTTCTTCGCCACCAGCGCCGGATCGTCCTTCTTCACCAGTTGATCGATCTCCGGCTTCGGCACGCCCAGCCGCTCGAGCGCTAGGGCAATCTGCTTCCACTTCGTGGCCCGACTCTTGCCCTCGGCCAGGTACAGATCGGTCACCAGCTCGCCCAGCCGCTGGATCGAGATCGCCTCCCGATTGTCGTAGAAATTCTTGATGGCCCGCTGCTGGAATTTCGTGTATTGCCGATCCATGGTAGGTCTGATTTTGGGGACTGATAGATTCAAGGCACAGCATCTAAGGGGGTCGGGATGCTTTTGCCGCTAGGCGGTTAACATCGTCAAGACGCTCGCCAGCGGCAAAAGAATCCCGACCCCGTTCACCCACCCTCTCACATACAACGCGGGATCGGGATGCTTTTGCGACTGGGGGACCGGGCTAGCTTGGTTGGCCCGCTAGTTGCAAAAGAATCCCGACCCCTATTCGCAAAAGAATCCCGACCTGTGCACGGCCGCTCGCTGGCTCCCATCGGCAGCCGGAAGGGCTCCACTTTCGTGCTCCCCTGTTGCGCGTTACAGTATGGTATTCTGTCGCGGGCGGCCACGGCTACCCGCACCTCGCGCATCAAGATTTGCTGCTGAAAAATCCCCTTTTCGCCATGCCGGTCATCAAGTTCGTCAAAGAGAAAATCGAAGTCGAGGTCCCGCGCGGCGCCAACCTCCGCGAAGAGGCCATTAAGGCGGGCGTCAACGTCTACGACGGCCTCAACGGGTTCGGCAAGAATATCAACAAATACCTCAACTGCCACGGACTGGGCCAATGCGGCATGTGCCGCGTGCTGATCACCAAGGGCATGGAGAACACCAGCCCCATGGGCACGGCCGAGCGCTGGCGGTTCCGCGTGCCCGTACCCACGCCGCTGACGCCGCTGGCCCTCGATCCGCTGCCCTGCCTGGCCTTCGTCGGCCACGAAGATACGATGCGGCTGGCCTGCAAGACGATCGTCAACGGCGACATCGAGGTCGAAACCGGCCCGCCGCTCGATCTGTTCGGCGAGAATTTCTTTAGTTAAGCAGGGGCTGGCGGCCAGCGCCTCGCGGCTGGCGGCATGAGGGCGCAACACCAGGCCCCTTATTGCCAGGCCGCTAGCTGCTGGCCGATAGCCGCCAGCCTAATCCACATGAAACAAGTCGTCGCCGTCGTCAAGCCCTATGTCGCCGAGCGGATTCTCGAAGCGCTCCGCCGGGCGCCCCTCGAAGCGGTCCATGTCCGCGAAGTGAAGGGGATGGGCCGGCAGAAAAGCTATCTCGACGAGTACCACGACTACGACAAAAGCGAATACGCTCGGGCCTTTTTGCCAAAGGTCGAGATCACGGCCTTCGTCGACGACGCCCGCGCCGAGGAAGTCATCCGCAAGATGGTTGAATCGGCCCGCACCGGCCGCATGGGCGACGGCAAAATCTTCGTGCTTTCAGCCCAGCCGTATGAGGCCGTGCTCACCTCGCCCGTCGAGTAGCGCTCGCGACGCGGCCTTCGGTCAGTGGGCCGCGGGGGCGGCGCACGCCGGCTGTTAGCTTGTGGACTGCGCCGCCCGAGCGAAAATCCGCTCGAACCTTTCGCGGGTATCGCACCTTACGTCGTCGACCTCTTGCGCAAGCTGCTGCGGCTGGTCATATCCCAACAGGTAGGCCAGCTTCGCCAGTTCCCGCGGTTCGTCGGGAAATTCATGCCGGCCCGCCGCATCCATCAGCCGAATCCGCGCCTCAATGCTCCGCTGGAAACGGTAGCTGGCCGCCAGCGCCTTGGCGTCCGCGGCGTCGAGCAATCCGGCCGCGGCGAGTTTCTCAATCGCCGAGAGCGTCCCCGGCTCGCGGATCTGGGGCAGTTCCTGGCCGTGCTTCAGTTGGAGCATTTGCACGATGAATTCTGCATCCATAGTGCCCCCGGCGCCGCGCTTCATGTTCGACGGCGACGCCGACTCTTTAAGCCGCTGCCGCATTTCCAGTAGCTCCGCGACGTCCTGCGACCGCCATGGCCGGCAATACACCGACGCCGTAACCGCGGCCATGGCCCGCGAGGCCGCCTCCGGCACGCCGGCCACGATGACCCGCGACTTGCACAGCGCCAGCCGTTCCCAGAGCTGCCCGTCGCCGTTCTGGAAGTAGCGCACGAACGAGGCCAGCGGCATGGCCAGCGGGCCGCTCTTGCCGGTGGGTCGCAAACGCGGATCGACCTCGTAGAGCCGGCCATGGGGCCCGAATTGATTGGCCGCCTTGATGATTCGCTGCCCCAGCTCGCTGAAGAAATGGCTGTTGCTGGTCGACGTTCCGCGCCGACCGGGCTGGGTCGCGCCTTCGGCCTCGTACAGAAAGACGATGTCCAGGTCGCTATGGTAGTTCGGCTCGCGGCCGCCGAGCTTACCCAGGCCGAGAATTATCAGATCGCTTCGGCTGCCGACCTCAGCGGCGGGCGGCTGCCAGGCGGGGGGCGGAGCGTCCGCTTCCGGCAGCGGACCGATCGTCGGCTGGCCGAGCTTTTCAACGAGCTTCGCCGTTTCGACCTCGGCGATTTCCTTGAGGCAGGCCTCGGCAATATCGGACAGTGCCGCGTGGGTTTCTTTGATGTCATCCTTGCCAATGATGTCGCGCACGCCGACGCGGAGATGCTGGGCGTTCTTGAAGCTGAGCAGGATCGGCTCCAGGTTCTCGGCGCCGCGGGCCAGTTCGGCGAGCGAGGCCTCCAGCCGTTTTAAGTCGGGCAGCTTCTCCAGGATCAAGCTGTCGAGCAA
>JADLBW010000082.1 GCA_020847515.1 Pirellulales bacterium
GACGACAGAAGTCCCTCGGCGCGTGGCAAGCTGTACCGGGCCGTCGACTGCCTTTCACCCCGGACGCAACTCATTGGCAGTCGCGTGGCGGTTCGATCGACCCGCGGGCGGAAACGGCCGCCGGATATCGCTGAAGATAGGGCGCCGCGCGGCCAAAAGCGACAGGGAGGCGAGAAAGCGATCCGGGATCGCAGCGCCATGCAATGCGCTTGCCAGGCCCTCCGGGGCCAGGGAGCGGTCGAGGCCCGCGAAACACGCGAAAGGTCGCGAAAGGTACTCCGAGGAGTTGCCCGCGAAACACGCGAAAGGGCGCGAAAAAAACTGCGAGGAGTTGCCTGCGAATCGGCGCGAATTGGCGCGATTAAGGAAGAAGCGGTTGACGGCGCGGGCGCAAATGAGGTGCATTGACCCGTTGACCGCATTATTGACCGCTGCGCCGCTCAAGAGACTCTGCAGCGCCAGCCTTTTGGCCGGGGGTCGCTTTCCAGCGGGACACCGTCCATCTATCCCAAGGCGCGCGACCTACGGTCAAAGGCCGGGGCTGCACTGGCTGAGTCCACGGCCCAGCGACGGCGCAACGCTCGATAATAGCAGCCGTATTGCTGCGTATGGTTCCTTGCCATTGCACTTCATTGGCGTCGGTTCGCGTGCTTCGCGGGCCGGCGCCTTGGCCGAGGGTCGTTTTGGGGGCACTGGGCCGATCGGATGGGGCGAGTGTCGGCCTCGCTGCCTGTGGCGGGCGTAGGGAAACCTGGATTGCGCAGGGGCGGCGGGCTAGATTGGGGGGCGAATGTTTGACGCTCGTGGTTCGTACATCCGTTAACGCGAGGGCTTCGATCTTGGCGGCCAAGGCATCGGTAACCGAGCGGGCAGCGTCGGCTGGGGTCCGCGTGCCCGAGGGAGAACTGGAGGGCCTGCGCACGACGGTCCGCGCGGCGGTGCTCGATCAGCCGGTGTGGGATTTTCATACGCACCTGTATCCGCCGGTGTTTGGGACCCCCTTGGGCGGGACGAGCGCCGCGGCCGATCCCCGCGGGCTGATGCTGTGGGGGGTCGATGAACTGCTCACCTACCACTACCTGGTGGCGGAGGTGTTTCGGGTCGTGCCGGCGCGGCGGCTGGCGTACGCGGACTTCTGGCGGATGACCAAGCGGGAACAGGCCGACCACGTGTGGAAGCACTTGTTCGTCGAGCGGTCGCCGATCAGCGAGGCCTGCCGCGGGGTGATTACGACGCTCAGCCGGCTGGGGCTCGACGCCCCCGAGCGGGACCTGGAGGGTTATCGCCGCTGGTTCAGCGAGCAGGATCCCGATGAGCAGATCGACCGGGTGATGGAGCTGGCCGGCGTGACGCGGATCACGATGACCAACGCCGTGTTCGACGACAACGAGCGGCAGCGATGGCTCGAAAGCCCCGCGGCCGGTAGCGACGGGCGGTTCGCCGGCGTGCTGCGGTTCGACCCGCTGGTGCAGGACTGGCCGGCGGCGGCCGAGCGGTTGGCGGGCTGGGGCTACGCGGTGAAGGCGGAACTGGATGACGCGTGCGTCGCAGAGGCACGACGGTTCTTGCGAGAGTGGATCGATCGCGTGGCGGCGATCTACTGCGCGGTGAGCCTGACGCCGGACTTTTGTTTCGAGGGCGCGGGCGACCGACGGACCAGCAGCGCGGTACTAGCCAGGGTGGTGCTGCCGGTGCTGGCTGAGCGTGGTTTGCCGTTTGCGATGATGATCGGGGCCAAGCGCGGCCTGAACCCCGGCTTGGGCGACGGCGGCGACGGCGTGGGGCTGGCCGACGTGGCGAGCGTCGGGCGGCTGTGCGCCGAGTTTCCGCAGAACCGGTTCTTCTGCACGATGCTCGCGCGGGAGAACCAGCACGAGTTGTGCGTAGTGGCGCGGAAGTTCGGCAACTTGATGCCGTTTGGGTGCTGGTGGTTCCTCAACAACCCGTCCCTGATTACGGAAATCACCCGGATGCGCGTGGAGCTGCTGGGGACGAGCTTCATTCCGCAGCACTCCGACGCGCGGGTGCTGGAGCAACTCATCTACAAGTGGGAACATAGCCGCGAGTTGATCGCCGACGTGCTGGCCGACAAGTACGCCGACCTGGCGTCGGCGGGTTGGCGGGCGAGCGACCAGGAGATTCGGCGGGACGCGGGACTGTTCTTCCAGGGGAACTTGGCGCGGTTTCTGGCAAACTAGCGCCGAAGTAGGATTTTCGGAATACTGCCCGCGAAAGGACGCGAATGAATTTCGGGGCCCGCGAAAGGACGCGAAAGGACGCGAAAGACCAGAGAACAAGAGCGTTCCAACCAGCCCTGTTAGCGATAGATGGAGCCAGTCTGGCCGATGTCAAAGCTTACCGTGGCTTTTCTCCCTTTCGCGTTTTTTCGCGTATTTCGCGGGGAAAAGAATTCGAGAATTGGCTTTAGCACGTTTGAGGTTTGTCGGCTCGGTGGGGAGAGGTTGGGCGCGGGGCCGATTCTTGCGGCGGTTGCAATCCCTCCCCTAGCCCCTCCCTGCAAGGAAGGGGGATTGTTTTATTTGCGAGTACTGGCGTGATTTGCGGGCGATAAGAGTGCCGGAGTTGCTCCTCAGACAACGTCTTCTGCGACCACGCGAGTTTCGGAGAAACTCACCCGCGTGAATGCTCATGCTCTTGCCGGTTGTTGCCAAAACTGCAGCGGTCACTGCGCTCGGCGGGCGATTGGACCGCTTTGATTTTGCGGTCATCGGGCTCTATTTGCTGGGCATGGTGGCGCTGGGGGCGATGCTGGCCACGCGAATCCGGGCGTTTAAGGACTACTTCCTGGCCAGCGGGGCGCTGACCACGCCGCTGTTGGTGTGCACGCTGGTCAGCTCGTATTACGGCATCGACGTCACGTTCGGCACGAGCGAGTCGGGCTATTACTACGGCGTCGTCGCGTGGTTCTGGTACAGCTTGCCGTATTACTTCTTTATTGCGTCTGCGGCGCTAGTGGTCGCGCCGCGGCTGCGGCGGTATGGCGGGGCGATGACGCTGTCGGACGTGCTGGAGCGCCACTATGGCGTGCGGACGCGGGTCGTCGGGGCGATGGCCTGCTACGTCTACTCAGCTCCGATCATTGCCATGGCCGGGCTGATGACGATGATGGAGCTCATTGGCGTGCCGACGACCTGGGGGGTGATCGTGGTGATCGTCGTGTGCGCGATGTATACGATCATGGGCGGACTGTGGGCGGATGCGATCAGCGATACGGTGCAGTTCGTCTTGATGTGCGTCTCGCTGGCGATCGCGATTCCGCTGGCGATTGAGTGGGTCGGCGGCTGGTCGTTCGTGACATACCTGCCTCCCAGCGGCGACGGCGGCCTGCGGAATCACCTGGTCCACCATGGGGGACTGAGCGGCTGGATGCTCCTGGCTTGGTCGCTCACCGGCGTGACGGTGCTGGTCGAGCCGGCGTTCTATCAGCGGGTGTTCGCGGCCAGCGACGGGCGGAGCGTGCAGCGGGCGCTGCTGGTGGGCATTCTGCTCTGGGCCTCCTACGACTGGGGCGCCACGCTGTTGGGCTTGGTCGCCCATGCGGCGGTCGCGCAGGGCCTGTTGCCGGAGTCGCTGGCCGGCAAGCAGGCGCTGGTTTCGGTCTGCCTGGAGATGTTGCCGACGGGCCTGCGGGGGTTGATGGTGGGCGGGATCATCGCCGCGGCGATGTCGCAGGTCGACAGCTACGCCCTGTTGGCCAGCGGCAACCTGGTGTACGACATTTATCGGCCGCTGTTCGATCGGGAGGCCTCCGACAAGCGGCTGCTGCGGCTGACGCGGATCGGGGTGTTTGCGGTGATGTTCGCCTCGGCGCTGGCGAGCCTGTTGTTCGACCGGATGCGGGACGCATGGCAGTTCATGGCGAGCGTGATGGCGTCGGTCGTGCTGGTGCCGGTGATGGCGGCAATCTTCGCTCGGCCGCGCCGGGCGGCGGGCTTTTGGGGGGCGGTGGGCGGGCTGGCGGGACTGGCGGGCTTCTATGCGCTATTGTTCACGCAAGGGATGAAAGATCCGCATGAGGAGACTTATATCTGGCGCGTCGGCGGCATCGAGCTGTGGCAGGATTACGCGGTGCTATGTGCGCTGCCGGCGTCGCTAGGGGGCTTCGTGCTGGGGCACTGGTTGGAAGGGGGCGAGCCATGATGGAACTGGCGACATGGGTTGCCGTATTGGTGTTGGGGCCGGGATCGATGGCGATCTTTGTATGGTTTCTGTTCAGCCTGCGCGACGCACTGGATGGAGAGGACGAACAGGGGAGGGAGCGAAGAGATGCCGGATGAACCGTGGTTGGCTGGCGGCTGGCGGCTATCGGCTATCGGCTGGCGGCTATCGGCTGGCGGTAAGGCGGAAGAATGCTCCTGCTGGCCGCTAGCCGATGGCCGAGAGCCCGATCTACAGCCGGTTGCTTAGCGGCGCAGGACTCGCTAGAAGCCGGCGCTGCGCTCTTTGATTTGTTCGCGGACTTCCGGGAGCGGGTAGTCGATGATGGGGACGCCGCTGCGGGCGACTTCGGTGAGGCGGCGCCAGCCGCGGGTGAGGAGCGATTGGCGCTCGTGGACGAAGGCCGGATCGAGCGTGCGTTTATCAAACGGGCCTTCGACGACGACGGGCGCGAAATCTTCAGCGACGATGTACTGGGCCAGCGCCGGATTGCAGCGGATGTGGCGCTCGGGCGTGGTGTGGAGCACCTCCGGATCGAGCATGCCGACGACGTAGCGAAGGTACAGATCGCTGTCGGTGATGTCCGCAACGTCCTGGCCGCAGACTTCGCAGAGATAGCCTTCGTCGCATTTGGCCATGCTGGATGCTGGATGCTGGATGCTCGACTCTGCTGAATGAACGTGGACTTATCCAGTATCGAGCATCCAATTACAGCCCCAGCACGTCGCCCATGCCGTAGAGTCCCGCGCGCTTGTTGGCGAGCCATTTGGCGGCGAGCAGGGCGCCTTGGGCGTAACAGTCGCGGCTGGTGGCGGCGACCTTCAGTTCGATCGTTTCGCCGAGCATGCCGAACAGGATCGTGTGCTCGCCGGGGTTGTCGCCGGCGCGGACGGCGTGGTAGCCGATCTCGCCGGGGGTGCGTTTGCCGAGGCGGCCTTCGCGCCCGTGGCGATGCTCGGTCTGGCCCATCGCTTGGGCGACGATCTCGCCGAACTTCAGCGCCGTGCCGCTGGGGGCGTCTTCCTTGAAGCGGTGGTGGCGCTCGATGATCTCCGCGTCAACGCCCGAGGGGTAATCGCGCAGCGCGCGGCCGGCGATCTCGGTGAGCTTCATCAGCAGGTTCACCGCCGTGCTCATGCTGGGGGCGAAGACGATGGGCAGCTCGCGGGCAGCGCGGGCGATGAAGTCGCGCTGGTCGGGGTCGAAGCCGGTGGTGGCGATGACGATCGGCTTGCGGTATTCCAGGCAGTGGGCCAGCACCGCAATGGCGGCGTTGGGCACGGAGAAGTCGATGACCACGTCGGCAGCGCTCTCGCCGACGACGGCTAGCGGCACGCCCAGTTCGCCGATGCCGGCGATAAGGCCGGCGTCCTGGCCGAGCTTGGGATGGCCGGCCGACTCGATGGCGGCGGCGACTTCAAAATCGCCGCCTTCGACGGCCAGGGCGACGACGCGTTGGCCCATGCGCCCGGCGGCGCCGTGGATGGCGAGTTTGAGGGGCATCGTCCATGCTCCTAATTCGTTTGATGCGTGGCGTCGACCGCTTGTGAAGAGGTCAAGCCGCCAGGGATCGGCGATTCGGAAGTCGGCGTACGAGGAGGCATGGCGACCAGTGGCTCGTCCGACGACTCTTCCAGGCGGCGCAGTTCAGCGAATATCGCGTCGACGTCGCCGCCGAATTGGTCGGACCAGGCTTTCGCTTCAGCTCGAATTTGGTCAACAATCGGGTCAGACCACATCGTCATTCCTCGCCAGCAGGCCGATTGGAGAGCAAATAAGCGGAGGTTCGCATCCCTCAGCGCGGCAGATGCGTTCGATGTCGCGTCGACGTACAGCGTTGGCGATGTGTCGGAAATTCCACGTCACCAAGTATTGTACACCAGGTGCCGCTGCCAATGCTATGTGAGCGGCGTCACGCGGTTGGGATGGCGGAACGCCGCCATGTTGAAGCAGCGCCTTGGCGAGACTGGCCGCCATCGGCGTAGCTCTTAGTTGCGGAATGCCTTTTAAGACTTGCATTCGCTCCGCGGTTGCCGCGGCGTCGCCGGCGGAGCACTCTTGAATGACTAACCTCGAAACAAACAATCGAAATCGGACTGGCGCGGCAATCCAGAATTCTCGCGTCGCTTGCTGATGCCCGGCGACGATTTGGTCGCTGCTGGTGCGAGTTGTCAGGTACCCAACTACGGTCGTCTCGATGTATACTGATGGATTCTCGGGCATCGCTTCACGGGGCGGGTCCGAGGCGGGCGCGTTACTCGATGTTCGTCAGCGCTTCGACAAATGTGGCCATGCTAATGTCGTCTGGCGCCGGCGCGGATTGCATCACTACCGCCTTTTCGCCGTTTCGAGCGGCTCGACTGCCGTAGCATGCAGTCGTCGGCGAAACGTCCCTAGCTATTAAGCTGAATCGCCCGCACGATTTCGTCGAGGTCGTTATCGACCTTCACGGCCCGGTTGGCGAAGGCCGCGCGGCTGACGCCCCGTTTGCCCAGGACGCGGTTGAATTCGTCCTGGTCGGTGGTGTGGTACGCGACCGTCGCGGTGGGGTCCTTAAGCTGGTGGCCGGTGAGGATGCAGACCACCCGGTCGCTGGGGGCGACGACCCCTTCCTCGCGGAGGAGCCTGGCGCCGGCGACGCTGGCGGCGCTGGCCGGTTCGCAGCCGAAGCCATTGGCGCCGACCTGAGCCTTGGCGTCGAGGATTTGTTGATCGGTCGCTTCGCGGACCACGCCGTCGCACCAATCGAGCGCGCGGAGACACTTGGTGAGATTGACCGGTCGGTTGATCTCGATAGCGCTGGCGATCGTGTCGGCCTTGGTTGCGGCCGAGTCGAGCCGGGCGAAGTAGCTGGCGATCGTCGCGCTGTCGGGCCGGCCGTCGTTCCAGCGGACCTGATGCACGTTGTAGAGCTGGTGGAGCGTATCGGCGCCGGCGGCGTTGATGACCGCCAGTCGCGGCAGGCGGTCGATGAGGCCTAGCTCGTGCAGCTCATGAAACGCCTTGCCGAAGGCGCTGCTGTTGCCGAGGTTGCCGCCGGGGACGACGATCCAGTCGGGGACTTCCCAGCCGAGGCTCTCCAGCACCCGGTACATGATCGTCTTCTGCCCTTCCAGCCGGAACGGGTTGACGCTGTTGACCAGGTAGATCCCCAGTTGCTCGCTGACTTCGCGGACCCGCTGCATGGCGTCGTCGAAGTCGCCGGCAATCTGGATGGTCAGCGCGCCGTAGTCGAGCGCTTGCGATAGCTTGCCGTAGGAAATCTTGCCTGAGCCGATGACGATGACCGCCTGCATCAGCTTGCTGGCGCAGCAGTAGAGGGCCAGCGAGGCGCTGGTGTTGCCCGTCGACGCGCAAGCCGCTCGCTTGGCGCCGATCGTCCGCGCGTGGGTGAACGCGGCCGTCATGCCGTTGTCCTTGAAGCTGCCCGAAGGGTTCATTCCCTCGTACTGGAGGAACAACTGGCCGGGATTAAGGCCGATGTAGCGGCCGACGCCGTCGGTAAGGTGGAGCGGGGTCTGGCCTTCGCCGATGGTGACGATCTTCTCTGGCGGGGCGAAGGGCAATAGCTCGTAGAACCGCCAGACGCCGCTGCGGCAGAGGGGGTCGTTGCGGCGGGCCCATTTCTGTTCGAACCAGCGGAGCGAATCGGGCACGGAGGCGCGATCCCAGTCGTAGGCTACGTCCAACAGCGAGCCGCACTGCGGGCAGGCGGTAAGGACCTCCCCCGTATCGAAGGTGGCCCCGCAATCGGGCGAAGTGCACTGCTGATACGCCTGGTCGGTAAGGGTGTTGACCGAAGTTGCCACGCGGGTGATCCGGTATTTTGGCGGTAAGCTGAGGGCGGCAAACGAGTTATTTGCAGTCTAGCCCGTGCCGTCAGGGGCATCAACGACGATGCCGAGCGTAGACTCCCAGGCGCCTGGCCGCTGGTGCGGCGAAGCCTGGCAGCCGCCGCTAGGAGCTTTCAGACGCGGGCTGCCTGGTTGCGGCGGCCGTGCCGGCAGGGCGCCTCATGACGGCGCGGCGGGTGGCCTTGATCGACGGTCCGTGAAGCTTGGCACGCGCACCCGCCCCCCAGCGGCTGCGCTGCCTCGCGGCGTCGGCGAGCGGGCAGAGCAGAGCCAACGGCAAGGGGCTGGCGGAATTTTGTAAGTCCTTTTAGAGTAGCCAGTTATGCGTTCGGCAGCCCGCTGCTGGTTGTTTGACGACATGGCGAAGTCCGCTTACAATGGCGATTCTACGTCCGATCTGGCGTCGCATGCTGGGTCGGCGCTCGCTCCGGAGGTAGGACATGAAGAAAGCGGAAATGAAGGTGTACCGGGACCGCCTGCTCGACCTGCGGGCGCGGCTTCGCGGCGACGTCTCTTCGATGACTCATGCAGCTTTGCATAAGGGTGGCGCCGACGGAATGAACGGTTCCAGTATGCCGATTCATATGGCCGAGCTGGGGAGTGATAATTTTGAGCAGGAGTTCACGCTTAGCCTGCTGGCCAATGAAGAGGACCGCTTGGGGATGATCGAGTTGGCGTTGCAGCGGATCGAAGGGGGCCACTTCGGCACCTGCGAACAGTGCGAGGGCCAGATTCCCAAGACCCGCCTGAACGCCATTCCCTATACTCCGGTTTGCGTTAAGTGCGCCGAGTCGCGCGATCAGCGGGGACCGCTGCTGTAGGATCAAAGGGGTCGGGAGTCTGCTGCGACTGGAGAGGCTGGTCTCTACTGAGCGGTTTCAATCGCAAACGACCGCCGACCACCCCCGACCGCGCCGCATGTTCCGATGAGCGCGACGGTGATTCGCGGGCGTCCGAGACGTTTGGGCCATGCCCTGGACCTCGAGGGAGCGGAATTGTCGCTATGGACGAGCGGACTTCTACGCCGTGGAGCCGGCATTTGCTGTTCTGGTCGCTGGCAGCCGCCGGGCTGGCCCTCGACCTGGGGACGAAACACTGGATGTTCGCGCAGAAGTCGCTGCGGGCGGGCGACGTATTGTGGATCTGGCCGGGACACGTCGGCCTGCAGCTCAGCTTGAACGAGGGCGCCCTGTTCGGCATGGGGCAGGGCAAGGCCTGGCTGTTTGCCGCCTGCTCCATCGCTGCGGCGATCGCCATTCCCACGTGGCTTTTCGCCTTCGGCGGGGCCCGCGATCGCGGTCTGACGATCGTGCTGGGCTGCATTCTGGGCGGGGTGCTGGGAAATCTCTACGACCGCGCCGGACTGCCGGGGCTCGACTGGGGGGTCATGAACGCCGCGCGGCAGGGAGAGCCAGTCTATGCGGTGCGGGACTTCGTCCTGCTGGCCTGGCGGTGGAGTCCCCAGTGGCAAGAGCGCATCGTGTGGCCGAACTTCAATGTGGCCGATTCGCTGCTCGTGTGCGGGGCGGGCGTCCTGATGCTGCTTTCATTTCGCCACGGCCGCGAGGGAGAGGGCGACGCGGAGTCGCTGCAGCGGGCTTCGACCGGGGCCGCCTAAGCAGGCCGAGTAACTGGCCGTGGAAAGGCCACGTAATGCGCCGGTCGATCAACGCGCGCGACGCTGCGCCGGCGTCCTCGGCGGCTTACGGCTAGCCGTAGAGGGCTTGTCTCCGAGGGATCGCGTGGATTTTATAGGGAATAGGAGGCCGTGGACGGCGGCTTCTCTAGAGGCGGCATAGAGTTTGCTAATTAACTCGCAATTTGGGCTGAAGCGCCGCCTTTTCGGGACAGAGAAGAGAATCGTTTTGAGGAACAGGAGAATCCCTTGAGAATCTCGCGCGCGGCCACGTATGCCATATTAGCGTCGGTACAACTTAGTGACTCCAATGCGTCCCCGCCGGTCCCCTGCAGCCAACTAGCGCAATTGGGCGACATGCCGGAGCGGTTTCTACTGCAGGTGCTGCGAAGCCTGGTGAACGAAGGGATCTTGAAGTCGACCCGCGGCGTGGACGGGGGCTACCGGCTGGCGAGGCCGCTTTCTCAAATTACGCTGCTGGAGATCGTCGAAGCGATCGACGGCCCGGTGCAGCCGGAATTGCCGCATATTTCCGGCCTGACGCCGCAATCGGAGCGTCGACTTGCCGAGGCGCTGGGGGACATCGCCGAGGACGCCAAGCGGCGCCTCGCGGAGGTGACGCTGGCGCAGTTGAAGCCGATCCAGCCGATGGCAAATAACCTCGCCAAGGCGCGACGCACCGGCTGACGCCGCGCGGCCCAGAGCTGTGCCAGGCAGCCTGACGCCGATGTAGCGCTGGCGGCCGCACGGGCGTTGATGCCGTATTGGTGCGTAGGGGAACTCCTGCATTCGGGCGGAAGTTCCTCCGGGGATGATCGCTTAGCGGGTCGGGACGCTTGTGCGACCGGCGAGCCCGGCCATATGGCAACGTCGCCAGTCGCAAAAGAGTCTCGACCCTGCGCGGCGCCGGCTTCTACGGCGGCCGATGGTTCGCTATTGCGCCGCGGCCCGGGTGCCGGCCGTGGAGAAGATGATCGGCTGACTGGCGGTCAGGGGGCGGATGGCCAGTGGCATGCCGGCATCCCACATGGCCCGCTTGATCGTGCGTAGTTCCGAATAGCTGTCCGGGTAGACCCACACCACCACGGCCGGCGAGGCGGAGCGTTTGGCGCGGATCGCCGCCATCAGCGGCGAACCGGGCAGCAGGGCCTGTTCGACCGCTTGCCCCAGCCGATCGCCCGTCGGCAGGAAGACCCCCTGCAGCGCCAGTTGCGTCCGCTGGGCGACGGCGGTTGGCGCCGTCCCCGGCAGGTCCGCGCTTTCCAGGCGCTCGACCGACAGCCGCATGCGAAAGCCGTCGATCGGGCCGAAGACGTCCTCGGCCTGATTGCGTTCTTTGAGATTATTGCGGATGTAATGGGCGCCGCGGCGTTCGATTTCTGCCAGCAGGGCGTCGACCGGCACGACGGCGAGCAGGCCGTGCTTAAGCCGCACGTGGATTTCTTCGCCGGTGACGGTGCGCGCCAGCGGCGTAGGGACGCACTGGATTTGTTCGACTTCGGTCGGTTCGGCGAGGGCGGCCATTCGCTGTTGTTCGAGTTCGTGGAGCTTGATTTCGGCGGCGGCGATGTCCCGCTGGACGTCGAACTGGCGGCGCCCCTGGTCGTCGAGCTGCGAGCGGCGCTGGTCGATCGCCTGCTCGACGGTGGCTTTTACCAGCGTGAGCTGCTGCCGGCGGGCGTCGGCCAGCGTCCCTTGGGCGGCCAGGTCGACGACGTCGCGGGCCGCCTGCTCGATTTCCCGCTCGACGACCGCCACGGCGGACGCCTCTTGCTCTATTTGCCGCCGGGTCGCTTCATCGGCCGGCGCCGCGGCATGGGGCGCTGCCGCGGCGTCGGGCGGGGCGGTCACGGCCCGCGACGCACGCACGCCGACGATCATCACCAGGATGATCAGGATGCCCACCATGTTGCAGACTACGTCGATGAACGAGTCTTGCCCCGGCAGCCCGTCGTTGGAGTCATCGTCCATAGCGGGTCTCCGAGGGGCGGGCCGCAAGCTGTTCCAGGCGCACGTCGACCCCGCTGTCGTCGAGCAGTTGGCTGAGCCGCAGGGCGTGGCGTTCAGCGCCGGGAGCGACCTGCAATACGAGCGTCGGTCGCCAGTACATGTCCTTGCCGGCCAGGCCCCAATCCTTGATTCGTTCCTGCAGGGCGATAGCCAGCTTGTCGAGCACCTGATCGGTCGATTGGTGGAAGTCGATGACCGCCGGCTGCAGGGCGGTTCCGCCAGCTTCGGGGAGCAGCGCGATCTGACTGGCTTCGACGCGGACCTGAATCGGTCGGGTGATGGGGGACGACCGCTGCGACGCGGCGGCGTTGGCCCAATTGGCGCCGCGAGACTTGGCGGCGCTGGGCGTATCGTGCTGCGGAGCCAACGTCATGGCGGCCCCTCCCGCCGCGCCCGCGCCAGCGGCGCCGCCCGCAGCGCCCGAGCCGCCAGGGCCGGGGGCCGTGGCGGCGGCGGCCATGGCGCCGCTCGGCGCGGCCGATCCGGGGCCGCTCGCGCTCCCGGGTGGTTGGCTCGCGCCGCCCGCGGCCGGCGAACGTGCGTCAGTCGGCTGGCCGCCCGCGGCGCGCCCGGCGGCGGCGCCGGTTTCTCCGCCGGCCCGTTGCGAGCTGGCGAGGCCGCCTGTGCTGCCGCTTGCAGCGCTACCGGTGGGGCCGGCGCTGTCCGAGCCGGCATTGGCGTCCGGGGCGCTGGCGCCGCTGTTAATCTCGCCGTACCGCGCCGGTCCGCTGGCGGCTACGGATTGGGCGAAGGTCTCGCTGCCCTGTTCGCCGCCGCGGTCGGTCGAGCCGAACATCCCCCTGCCGGCGGGCGAACCGCCGCCGCCCTCGCCCTGGTCGGCGAAGCCGACCTCCATATGTCCTGGCGCGGCGCCTCCGCCCCCCAGGCCGCCGCCGCCGCCCGTCGAGAAATGGCCGCCGTAGCGCCGCGGGGCTACGCGGGCCAGCAGGGCCTGCCGCTCGCGGGCCAGGCTGACGGCATGTTCCATCACCTGGGCGAGGCGCGGGTCTTGGGGCGGGTATTCGAGCTTCCAATCGGCCTCGACGAACTCATAGCCGTAATCGGCGTCCCAGGCGCTTACGGCCATCAGGGCCGCCGCGTAGTACTCGGCGCCGTCGGGCCGCACGATGAGCAGCGGATAAGGATCGGGCAAGTCCGTCTGGCCGGTCGCTGGGGCGCGGCCGTTAAGTTCTTCGCGGGCGGCGCGCATGGCGGAAGCGAGCGGGTTGCCGGAGCGTATCGGTCCCTCGAAATCCTGCTCGGCGAGTCGAATGCCTTCGGGCTGGATGATGACGCCGTCCTTGGTGCATTCGACGTAGATCGGATGGCGGAAGGTGCCGTTGGCGCCCTTATAGGGGACGATGGCGTACGATTTCTGGGCGTGCGGCTGCTGGGCGAGCGCTTCGAGTTGCTCCTCGGTCTGGCGAATTATTTCGCGGAGCCGCACGAGCTGCGCTTCGGCGGACTGCTGGTCGACCGATTGCCGCTGTTCCGCTTCTTCAAGCCGCTGGAGGGTGATCTGCAGTTTGGCCAGCTCGTGCTCCAGGCGTCGTTCGTGGTCTTCAATTCCGGCTACGCGGGCGCGGACGTCCTGCAGGCGCTCCAAGGCCGCGGCGCGCAGCTCGTCGAGCGCGGCTTGGGCCTGCTGAGCTTCTTCCAGCAGGCGGGCGGCTTCTCCGGCCGAGAGCATCGCTTCCGGCGGTTGCCGCTCGCGTGGGGGGGATTGGTCGTTGCGATCGAGCTCAGCAGCGCCGGCGCCGGCGGCGGCGCGGAGATGTTTGCTCTGCAGGGCGTCTGCCAACGAGATTCGGTTGGCGCGTTGACCGAATACCACGACCAGCAGCACGAGGGAGCCCATCGTGCATGACAGCACGTCCAGGAAGGTGAACGAGAGAACTCCGCCTTCCGCTTCGCCTCGGCGTTGACTCATTATGCGGCTTGGCTCACGGACCGAGTAGCATGTAACGACACCTCTTCCCGCGGATTGGGGGTGCGGCCGAGGTGGGCGCTAAGCAGTTGCAGCGCAGCGGAGAGGCCGACTACCGTCTCTTCGAAGCGATGCGACGCGGCGAGCGCGGCGAGGTTGCCGTTGAGCGCCTCTTCGAGCTGCCGTATCTGTCCGACCGCTTCGACCACCTTGAGCAGCACTTCGCTTTGACGGACCAGTTGCTCTTGGTGGGCGACGGCAGTTCCGGCGGAGTCGACCAGGGCCGTTTGCATATCGCGCATGAGGTTTTCGCTTTGCTTGATCAGCTTCTCCTGGCGCGTGGCGGCGACGACCATCGCCTCGCCGAGGGCCGCTTCGACGTCGGCCAGATGGCGGCGATTCTCCTCGGCCAGGTTGGCCTCGGTCTGCGTCATCACGGCGGTATGATGTTCCAGCGCGTCGGCCAGGCTGGCGGCATGGGCGTCGACGTTTTCGCTCAGGATCTGGGCGTGTCGCAGGAGCACGTTTTCCAACTCGGCGGCGAATTTGGCGACGCCGTCGGTAAGCGATTGGGCGTGCCCGGCGAGGCCGGCGGCCAGCGCGTCGCCTATCGTGCGATGCAGCAGCCCGGCGGCCGTTGCGGCCGCTTCTTCCCAACGCTTGCTTGCCCCGCTGACGGCCTTATGGAGTGCAGCGTCGTGCTGGGCGACGGCGTTTTGCACCGTCTCCAGAAGCTTTTCGCACTGGCGCATCAGGTGGCGGGCGGCGGGGTCGCCGGCGCCAATCGCCGGCGGGGAATACGCTAGTTGTCTGCAGACCGCTTCGTCGACCGCCTCGATCAACCGAAGTTCTGCTTTTTCGGTCGGAATCCGCGCTAGTTCCAGCAGCAGCGACAGCGCGGCCGATAGGACGACGAACTGCAAAGCGTGGCCCGCGCCGGGGGCTGCGTCGGCGCCTCCCGCGGCGGCAAAGCGGGCGGCGGCTTCGATCAAACCGCCGGCCAGCCCGATCAGGCCCAGCGCCGGCAGGGCGATGCGAGCCGCGCGCACCAGCGGTAATCGCGTGCGGAGCATGTAGCGATCGTGCTGACCCAGCAGCGACAGCCGGCCGGCGAGGTCCGCAGGCCAGCTTGACGGGGCGCTCGATGGCTCCATCAACGCGAGACGGCGGCCGAGGTAGTCGTCGCCCCTGTGGGCGTCGTGCGGCGTAGTTGCCGCCAGCGGAGGGCCGTCGGCCGGATCGGCGGCGGCGCTGGCGGCGAGCCAGTGTTGCAGGGCCCCGTACTGGGCCGCCAGGCCCATTAATCGCAGACCCATTTCGGCCAGAGCCATGAAAAACATCAGCGCCAGGCCGATTTTCAGCGGGCTGCCTTCGCCGGTGAACGCCTGCGACAGGGCGCCGTCGGCCGGCGCGTTGTGCACGGCCAAGGCGTAAAAGGCGAAGCAGGCCATGCCGCCCCAAACCGCAGGGCGCCGGATAAGCCATTCACAGATTACCGTGAGTCGTGACACTGTGCGCTCCCGTTTGCGAAGATCGCGGCGTCGGCGCCGTAGCGCGCAGTGGCGGCGGGCCGCGGCGGAAGTTCCCTGGCTATACAATCGGCGCAATCATCAAAGTTTTCCCAATTGAAATTGCAAGAACCTTGGCTCCTCGCCGCCATTGCTAGCGGGCGGTCCGCCGGGGCTCCCTCCGCCCCCTGGCGCTGCAACCCGCAAAGTTTGCCGCAAGCGGGCGCAGCCGCCGGTCGATACATGTAGCGTCGCCGCACGGCATACCACGCGGCGCGTCCGGGGCGGGCTGCATAACAACTCCAGTTAGGCGGCGGCGGGCGATCGGGGGGTTTCTTGAAGTCAGGCGCTGCATGCGCATCTACGGGCGTCGGCCCTGGCTGCCGACTTTGCCCTATGATTCATCCCAGGGGGGACGACAGCCCGGTTCGGCCACGCGCTGACCGGGCTGTTCTTGTTTCTGCGGGCTGCGCCGCGGGCGCCGCGCGGCACTGGCGGCAGCTTGGCGATCCTTACGCGGCCAGCCGACCTTCGCCGGGCTTATGGCGGGCCATCAGCAGGTGAATGGCGCCGGTCAGCTCGTGCAGGGCGGCCTCGATCTGTCCGGCTTCGTGGAGCAGGCGCAGATTGTCGGCAAGGGTGTTCTGCACTTCTGCGATCCGCCCTTCGCCCTCGGCGAGCGCCTGCAGCGAGCGGACGAAGCTTTGGACGTCGGTTCGCAGAGCGGCGACCTTCTCGAATGAGACCTGAACCTGGTCGACGAAGGCCTGCTGGCGGCCGTCCACGGCGTCGAGGATCTGTCGCAGCCGCTCCTCGCGGACGGCGTCGTAACTCTCGTGACGGGAGTTGAGGACGTTCAGCGCCGCGGTCCAGGCCTCGGCCTCCTGCTCGCGCCGCGACTGGAAGCGATCGAATAAGTTGCCCAGGGCCTCGGTCCAGACGGCCGCTTGGCGATCGATGTTCGCGGCGACCAGCCGCAAGGCGTCGTCGTTGGCGTCGCGGACGACGCGGAGGAAGGGCAGGACGTTGGCGTCCTTCAGGGCGAAGCGGGTCGCCAGTTGGCGCTCGACGTAACGGTCGATCGATTGCAGGATGCCGCGCTCGATCCATTCGCACACAAACTGCGCGAACATCATAACCATGGCCGAGGCGAGGGCGACGGTCGTCGTATTGAAGGCCTGCCCCATCTGGCTGACCACGACGCCCAGTTGCTCGCTCATTTGGTCGAGGGTGATGCCGTTCAGCGCGGTGCCGAAGTGGACCACAGTGCCCAAAAAGCCAAGCACCGGCGTGATGCGGGCCACAAAGCGGACCAACGTGTGCCGCGCGTGCAGCCGGTCGACGTCCTGGCGCGCGAGGTCCTTGAGATGCTCGCGGTAGTCGTCGCCCGCGCCGCTGTCGACGACATATTCCAGCGCTGCGGCCAGCCGCTTGCCGAACAACGATTCGCGAAGCCGGGGCGGCTGGTTCTGGACCGATTGTAGCAGGGCGGCGGCGTTTTCGACCGGTTCGCGGCCCGTGCGCGGCGGCAAGCATGGGCGGCGCAGGGCCATGATCTCTCGCGGATAGCCGCCCAGCTTGCCGAGGACCTCGACCAGCGCCCAAAACGAGAGCGCGACGACCACGTACTCCACCGCGTGCTCGGCGGTGTAACGATGGATCATCGTCCCCTGCATGCCCGGGCTCAGCACGATCGCGTAGAAGATTCCCGTGCACAGCGCGCCGATGATGAACGACGCGTCGAGCACGGCGAGCAGCGGGTTCTTCCGAGGGCTGGAGGGCATGGGGCGATTCCTGCAGATGTGGCATGGCGGCAGCGGCGCCGCCGAGCGGCCAGCGGCCGTCGGCAACGTCTCACAGCGGACCGGCAGTGATCGCGCGCTGCCGGGCCGGGGGCAAGTGTATAATCGCCCGGCGGAATCTACACAACAGAGGCCTGGAGCGGGGGCGTGGAACATCCACCGGATCGATTGCAGCCGCGCCCTGCCGAAGCTCGCGTGCTAGCAGCGGCCCGGCAGCTCCCCGGGCGCCGCATCCTCTGTACGTCGCTGGGGCGAGCTCAAGCGGCCACGGCGCTAGCAGCCGAGCGGCCTGAGGCGACCGTGGCTTGCTGGTTTCTCGATGAGCATCAACTGCGGTTGGCGCTTCGCGCGGCGCCGGCGAACCCGCGATTGTCGCTCGTCTGCCAGGCGGACCTGCCGCCAGGGCCGGTGGATCTCGCCGTGTTCCCGTTTTCCAGGCGCGGCGAGGCGGAGCTGACCCGCGATCTGCTGCAGGGGGCGTGCGAGCGGCTGACGACCGGCGGCGCGCTCGTGGCCGCGGTAGACAACCCGCAGGACCAGTGGCTCGCCGTGCAGTTGAAGGAGCTGTTTGGCAAGGTTACCGTCCGGCGCATGGCCGAGGCGACGGTTTATATCGCACGCAAACGGGCTGAGCCGCGACGCTACCGAGAATTTCGCTGCCCGTTCGCCTTCCGCGATCGCGGAAGACTGCTGCAGGCGGAGAGTCGGCCCGGCGTGTTCGCCCATCGCCGGGTGGATCCCGGTGCGCGGCAATTGCTCGCAGCGGCCGACGTAGCGCCCCAGATGCGGGTGCTGGAGATCGGCTGCGGCAGCGGAACGGTCGCCCTGGCACTTGCCGCCCGCGAGCCGTCGGCGGCGGTGCATGCCGTCGATAGCAATGCCCGGGCGGTGGAGTGTACGCTGGCAGGCGCCGCGCTCAACGGGCTGACGAATGTGACGGCGGAGCTGAATTCGACCGGCGAATATGGGGCCGCCGGCAGCTATGACTTGGCGCTGGCGAACCCGCCGTACTACGCGGACTTTCGGATCGCGGAGCTGTTTCTGGCCGCGGCGCATCGCTCGCTGCGCCGCGGCGGGCGCGTGCTGGCGGTGACCAAGCGCCCCGCATGGTATGAGCAGACGATGGCGTCCGCATGGCGCGACGTCCGCTGCTGGGCCAGCAAGCAGTACTATCTAGCGTCCGCCGTGCGGCCGTGACGCAGCGGGCGTGATCCGCAGGGCCACGTCGTCGCCCATGTTTTGCGCGTGGCCCGAGCGAGCGGCGAGCTCGGGGATTTTTACGGTGAGCTTGCCGCCGACCGCGGCGGCGTCGATCGGATCCAGGTAGACGCCCCGCCAGGTGCGGTAGAGCCGCACCTGGTACTGGCCGTCGTCGAGGCCGGAGATCGTCAGCGACTCGCGGGCGACGCCGGTCATGGGGTTGGCGACCCAACCGAAGATCAGATCGTCGCTCTTCATGGCCCAGCCGTCGCCGGCGGAGAGCGTCACTTCGGCGGGCGTCCAATCATGTCCGGCGAAGTCGACCTCGCCGACGAACTGGGCGAACGCCCGCAATTGCCCGGTCAGCACGGCGTCGTTGACGTAGGGCGAGTAGGCCCACCAAAACGGAGTGGCGCAGGCTCCGCTGGCCAGCGAAGCCCATAGGGCGTTGTGATACATCGCCGCGTAGCCGGGCGTCGAGGGCTCGTAATAGGCGTGATCCCAGCCGCATTCGCCGATGATGGCGGGCTTCTGGAAGCCGCTCCAGAGGGCGGCAGTCTGCCGGGCGTAGTTGAGGTACGAGGCCCGCAGCGGATTGTCGTTCAGCAGGTCGGGCTTGCCGCCGCGGGGCATGGGGTGGCCCTGGGCCTCGTAGATTTCGCGGGCGGCGACGTCGAAGATGCGGTAACCGGCGGGCCACCACTGGTCGACGCCCCCGCTTTGCGTGCCGGTGGACGGCCGGCCGTAAGGGTCGTGCTCGTGGAAGAAGTTGTTCATCCGCCGGCACCACTGCTCGGCCTGCTCGGCGCCGCCTTCCTCCCAGCCTTCGGTGCCGTTGATTTCATCGACGATGAACCACAAGAACAGCGCGCGACTATAGCCCCAGCGGGCGATGACGTAGCGGTAGAGTCGCTGCTGGTAGCTCCAGACGTCGTCGCTGCCGAACCAGTCCTTGGCGGCCGCGATCGTGCGATAGGGGTTGTTGCGATAGCGAGCGTTGCCGCCGCCCCAGACGGCTTCGGACAGGAACGAGTGGAACGCCAGGTTCCAACTGATGTGCAGATCGCGATCCTCGCACCACTGGAAGATCTGATCGAGCCGGCCGGCCAGATCCTGATCGTATCGGCCTAGGCCCGTTCCGCGGGTCTCCAGCCCAGTCGCGTAAAAGCTGATGAAGTTGCACCCGCGGCTCTTGAGCTGGTCGAGGCCCTCCTGGGTGATCGCGCCGCGGCCGAACTGATGGTATTCGTCGTTGTACCACAGGCCGACGCCGTAGAAGCTTGTGCCGTCGGAATACTGCAGATAGCGCTGGTTGTCGGCGATGCGGACGAATCCGTGGCGGCGGTTGGGCGCGGCGGTGAACTGGCCGCGCGGCGATTCGGCGGCGCCCGCGCGGTCGCGGACCTTGAGAACATACGACCATCGGCCTTCTTCCGTGGGGGCGAAGCGGACCATCCACTGGGCCGCCCAACTGGAAGGATTGTAGAAGCCCCAGATCGTAATCACCTTGCCGCCGGGGGAGGTAAACTCGGCCGACAGATCGACCTGTGCGGGGTCGTACGGATTATCGAAGCTGGCCTCAAGATCGACGAGCAGCTCGAACTTCTCGTATACGGGGACTTCGCCCGACCAATCGCCGCGGCGCTCGGGGCCGCCCCGCTCGTGCCAGGCCGCCTGGGCAAGGGCCGGCGTGACGTCGAGAAACTGCGGCAAACGGGCGCTGGCCGAGCGCGAGAGCAGCGCCGCCGCGACGATGGCGAGGATCGGTTTCATCAAGAAAATTGCCTGGACGCGGCGATGGCGAGTTTGACGGGATGCCGCTCAAGCTTACTTCAGCGGCTTGTGCATGCGACTGTGTTTTACCGTACCGAACAGCGTGGGGCCCGGGCCGGCGACCTGGTAGCCGAGCTTTTCATAGAACCGGACGACGCCCTCCCGAGCGTTCAAGACGATCGCGGCGGCCCCCCGCCCGCGGGCCACCGCTTCGAGATAGGCCATGATCTGCCGGCCGTAGCCGCGGCCGCGGGCTTCTTCCGCAACGGCGACGTAGCGAACCTGGGCTTCTTCCGGCGCGTTGAGATGCAGGCGGCCGACGGCCAGCGGGTTTCCGGCGTCGTCGACGAGCAGGGCGTGGTCGGCGGCGTCTTCCTGTTCGTCCCGCTCGCTGCCGGGCTCGCCGCCCCAAGGGGCGCGCAGCACGCGGTAGCGAAGGTCGTAGTAGCGGGCGAATTCCGCGTCGGTTTGCGGGGGACGCACTTGCATGGCGAACCGGGCCCTTCGGAAACCAGCCGGGGCGTAGCTTTCTTGGCGAACAGCGTCAGCCGCAAGCGACTGAGCGGCTTGAGCCCGCTTGCGAAGCGGCGCTAGCGCAGGTACCGTGCCAAGGATGTACGCACTGGGACGAATGCTGCAGTTCGCGGGGTTGGCGATACCGCCGTTGGCCATGATCGCGCAGCTCGCCGAGCGAATCCGCACCGGTCAGATGCTGCAATTTCTCGTGGTGGCCGTATGCCTGTTCGGAACCGGCTACCTGCTGCAGCAGTATACCGGTCCGCGGAGCTAACGAGCGAGGCGCCGCCAAGGAGATGCGTCTGGTCCCACGATCCGTTGAGGCGGTACGCTGCGGCTGGTGGCTCATAGTAGCAGCGTGGCTGGCGTCGGCTGCTGCGGGCAGGGCCGGGGGGCAGTCGCCCGCGGCGCACGTGGCCAAGCCTTCCGGCGAGGCGATGCGCGGGCTGGCACGGCTCGAGGCGCTCATCGGGCAACGGGCCTGGGACGACGTTGCCAGCGCGGCGAACGAACTGCTGAGCGCGCCGGCGGACGGCTGGGTCGCCCGCGGGCCCAATCACTATATAGGTCTGCGCGAGGCGGTACAGCGACGGTTGGCGGCGATGCCGGCGGAAGGACTGGCCGTTTATCGGCGGCGCAGCGATCCCCTGGCCGACGATTGGCTGCGCCGCGGCAGGGAGCAGCGCGACGAGCGATTGCTGCACCGGGTCGTCGACGAGGCCTTTTGCACCAGCGCCGGCGACGATGCCTTGTGGGCCCTGGGTGAGATCGCTTTGGAGCAGGGCGAGCACCAGGCGGCCCGGGCGACATGGGCGCGGGTTCATCCCGCGACCGCGGGCGAGCAACTGGCCTATCCTGATTCGTCGATTCCGCTGTCGATGGTGAGGGCGAGACTTGCCCTGGCGGCGATTCGTGCTGGAGACTTCGCCCAGGCCCGCCAAGAGATCGACGTCATCCAGCGCGAGCACCCCCAGGCCCGGGGCCGGCTGGGGGGCGAGGAGGTCGAGCTGGTCGAGCGGCTCGCAGGGGAACTGGCGGGCGCGCTGGCGGCATCCGCAGCGGAGACCGGCGCCGCGGATTGGCCGACGCTGTTTGGCAGCGATCGGCGTCGCAATGTGAGCGACGCCGCTGCGCCGGCGGATGCAGCCTGGCAGCGGGTCTGGTCGATCCGCCTGGCGACCCCCCAGACCGGCACCAAGGCGCCGCCGTCGAGCCTGCCGGTGGTCGCCGACGGGGTGGCGTACGTTCAGGATGGGGGCGCGATCCGCGCCGTACGAGCGGACGACGGCAGCGGCGCCGTAGCGAGCGGCCGTCCGCTGGCGACGTTGGCGGCAAGAGATCAAGACGCCGGCCCGGCGCTAATGACGATCGCCGACGGACGGCTGTTCGCCGTGGCGCCGGCGCTAGGGCGCGTCGCGGGATACGATTTGCGCCGCGAGGGAGCGCTTGTCTTCGACCACAGCGCGGCCGGCGAGGGGGCGACGCTTGCCGGCCCGCCGATTGTAGCTGGCCAGCGCGTCATCGTGTGCGAAATAACAGGCGGCGACTCGGCGGCCGCGTCGATCGCGTGCTACGAGCTGTGGACCGGCGCGGCGGCTTGGCGGCGCTCGTTGGGCTGGGCGTTTGCCGCCGATGAGCTCCAGGCGAGCGCGCCGTCGGAGGCCGCCTTGTCGGCCGACGGCGGCGCCGTCTACGTGAATACCGGACTGGGCATGGTGGCGGCGTTGCGGGCGGCCGACGGCCAGCCGCTGTGGCTGCGAACCTACCAGCGCGTCGAGCGCGGCCGCGCACGGATGCCCAATCCGTGCCGGCTGCAGCGCGCTACGTCGATCGTGGCGCCGGGGGATGA
>JADLBW010000083.1 GCA_020847515.1 Pirellulales bacterium
CTTGCTGTGAGTGTGCATCGTTCATAACACCCTCTATGCAAGGACGGCCTTTTCAATCCATATCAGTTGCCGCTAAATAACTTACGAAAGTTCAAGTGCCATTCGTGTCAGGAACCATTAACCGCTTGCATCAATCCCGCCGGCCACGGCCGAACGTCGGTACGGCGCAGCCGTTCGCGGAGTTCGCTACGCCCATACTCCAACGAGGCGACTGATGACGATTCTCCGCGGATGTTGTGCGCTGACGTTGTTCCTTGGCGCCTACCGGCCTCCCCACGCCGCGGTCATCGAGCGCGATTGGAAAAACTGCGGGCGACGGACTCTTGACCTACGACGACGTAAACCAGCGCGAGTGGCTGGATTTATCGCAGACGATCCTCAATGAACAATTCCCAGGAGCGACGCGCGACGACAAGTACCAGTATGTCATTAGCCAGTTAGGCATTGGTGGCGCCTTTCAGGGCTTCACCGTTGCGAAGATCGCTGAGGGGCGAGCGCTGGCGGCGTCGGCGGGAATTGACGCGAGCGTAATCTCGTCAGCCGCAAATGTGGCGCCCGTGGACGGCCTTGGTCAACTACTAGGCTTCACGATTTTATCGAATAGCGGCAACGGCTTCGTGGGGCTGCTCGATGAACTGGGACCTCCTCCAATGTCACAGCGCGTCGGCGCGATGTTTTCGATCAATCTCATTGCGCAGCCGCCCCGTGCGGGACTGCGCATCAACAGCAACGATGACCTGATTTACTCGCCCTCTGCGCGCCCGCCAGCAGTGATGCTTTACCGTGCTGTGCCTGAGGGCTCTTCGATGTTAATGGCTGTTTTGGCGGGGGGCCGGCTGCGGGGGTGTTGGGGGCGTAGTAGGCCGGCTGCCCCAGGTTGAGCGTCCTCATTCTACCTGGTGCGGCGTAGCCGCAAGGCGTTTCTATTCGACGGGCACTCGCCCGGACTCGCTGGCGCATCGCTCAATCGCCTCGCACCGCTCTCGCCGCCCCGGTAGCCGCTCCGCGGGCAACCGGGGCTACCCGCTGGGGCTACCCGCTGTATGGGGCCGCGTTTCTCCGAAACGCGGATTGGCTCGCGCCCGATCTGAAGCGCGGACATTGGCTTGCCATCATGCGGTGGCCGCCGACGAAATGATCCGCGCGAGCGTTGGGGAGGCTTGCCCACCCGGACGAAGGTCGGCGCTGTGCAGCGGTGCGAAGCGAAGTAGGCCGTTCGCTCGCCGGAATATCAAACGCAAAACGGCGCGCTGGCCGAACGGTAACAGCCAGCGCGCCGTTTGCTATCGCCAGGCCCCCCGGCCAAGCGCATTTCGTTATTGCGGCCGGCGAGCGGCCGCGCGCCAGCAGCCTCGCGAGCGGCGGCTCAACGAGCACAGTCCCGCGACGGCTGCCGCCAGCATGATGGAGGTCGGTTCCGGCACGCGGGCTACGCCCGGCGTCGAGCGGCCCGCCGCGGTCGCCGCCGCGGGGCCGAACTGCCAATCGGCAGCCGCGTCGGCGTCGACGTAGACGTTCTTGCGTTCGAAGCTCTGGCCGTCTTGGGTCGCGATCGTCAAGTCGATGGCGGGATTGAACGCAAAGGTATTGCCCCAGCTTACACGGTCGACGATGTTGTCGGCCGGATCCAAGATCAATGCCTGGTCGTTGGTATTGCTCATGTTCATCACGCCGCCGTCGGCATCCCAGGCGGCGTACGGCGACAGATCGGGCACGGCCGCGTCGGTCGGGTTGATTTCGTAGGCGGGCAGGAATCCATAAACCTCAAAGAACCGGTCGGCGCTGACGGCGACGACTTGCACGGCGCCGGGCGCGATGCTCGCCCCGGACGGGAACAGGTGCATGGCCTCGCCGGCGCCGGTTCCGGTGTTCGACTCTTCGTCGCCGATCTTGTAGTTGGTCAGGTCGATCGCGGCCGGACCGGTGTTGAAGATCTCGATCCATTCGCCGGTCCCGGCGCTGCCGACTTCATTGGCCAGCACTTCGCTGATGACCAGCGCTGCGCGGGCTGGCGCCGCTGGCAAGGCCGACAGCGCTGCAAGCGCCACGGCGAGTCCTCCGATAGATAAACGCATTAGACCCTCTGCTTGTGCAACTCGAGGTGAAACAATCAGCGTCGCTGCTGACCCGGCGGCGACCAACGCCTCCAGACGCGCAGCACAGCCGCCGTTGGCGGCTGATCCTGGGTCGCCAGTCAATAAAAAGGCTCCACGGCATAACCGTGGAGCCTTTCTCTTATTCTCTGGCTCGCCGGATACGAGGCTTCCGCCGCTGGGGCGGAATAAGTCGTCTCTCAGTCGAGCTTAAAACCGGCCGTCGACGGTGTCAACAAATTTTCGGCTAATTGCGACCTGCGGATCCGCTTGGCCTACGCGCGGACGAAGCGCTGCTAGGGGCCGCCGGCCTCGAGCAGCTTGCCGGCCGCCTGATCGTCAATCACCAGGGCCTTCAGCAGGCCGCCGCGGACGGCGGTGCGAATGGCCTCGGTCCGCTGGCCGCCAGCGACGACGCCGACGGTGAACTTAATGCGGCGCAAGCCCTCGAGCGGGAGGCTGATGACCCGCTCGCGATAGGGCGTAGCGCATTCCTTGCCGGCGGCGTTGTAGAACCGGCCGAGGATTTCGCCCACGGCGCCGGCGCGGCGCAGCGCCTCGACGTCGCGCCGCTGCAGCACGCAGCGCTCGATGAAGACCGATTCGTCCAGGTTGCCGACGCCGACGAGGGCGACGTCGGCAGCAGCCAGGCGATCGAAGGCGGCCCGCACCTCGCGGAGCTCGACCAGCCGACGGCAAACCGCGGCGTCGGGGACGAACGCGGGCGTGCTGAGCGCCATAAAGCTGCCCCGCCAACGCTGGGCGAGCGTGCGGCCGATTTCCGAGGCGTCGTAGGGTCCTGGGGCGGCGTCGACATGGCCCATCGCCTGCACGATGGCGGCCCGCGTCGGTCCAGGCTGTCGACTGAGGGATTCGGCCAGGCACTGCAGGCTGCGGCCGCCGGCGACGGCGACGACCGGAGCGCCGGAAAACCAGGCGGCAGCGATCGGTCCGGCGAAGTATCCGAGGGTGTTGCGGAGTTCGGCGGGCGATTGCCCGGCGATCTGGCGGATGACGATGGCAGCTTCGAGCCCCAAACGGCGGCAGAGTTGCTGTTCGAGTTTCGCGTCGCGGGGCTCGAACTCCGGCACGGTAATTCGGACCAGTCCGCGCTCGCGAGCGGCGGCGAGCATTCGGGAGACCTTGGCTTGCGAGACGCCGACCATCTTGCCGATTTGGGTCTGCAGGATGCCGTCGACGTAGTACAGCCGCGCGGCGAGCAGGAGCTGCGCATCGCTGTAGGGCGCTTCGGCGGCAAGGGCGACTTTAGACATCGAAAGGCAGGGCGGGCGGGTTGACCGGAGCCGGCGGCGCCCCGTATGGTGGTGAATGGATAATCTGCATATCTATTCGCCACGGGTCGGCGCTGTCAAGTCAGCGCCGAAGGAGTCGGGACGCTTTTGCGACTGGTTACTCCAGCCGGCTCAAGCGACTCGCCAGTCGCAAAAGC
>JADLBW010000084.1 GCA_020847515.1 Pirellulales bacterium
CGGGAGTTCGTTTCAGCCGCGCCGGCGACACGATATGGGGTTAATACGCCCCGCTTCGGCCCTTGGCGCAAGAACCGAGGCGCCGACGCCGTCCCGAGAATTTGTACAGTGCGTCGACCCCAGCTAGACTTAAGCCATGTCCATCGAAATCGACGGCGCCTGCCGCGACGGTGCCATCCATCCCAATCAGCCCTTCCCCTGCCGGAAAACACGGCAGTTCGGGTGCTCGTCATTCCGCAGACCGGCCGCCCACAAAGCCCTTCTACAAAGTGCCGCGAAGAAATCCTCGCGTTACGCCCGAACTCGCCTCCACTTACCTTAGCCGAGTTCGATAAGCTTATTGCGACTTATAGCATATCGGTCGGTTCGCTTCCGCCAGATTTTTCTCGGGCCGATATTTATAGCGATCGCGACTGATGTCCTATCTGCTCGATACAGGACTTCTTCTTCGCATCATCGACCGCAAGGACTCCCAGCACGACATCGTGATCGAAGCCGTGCGCAGGCTGATTGCACGGCGAGCGGCGTTATTCATCGCAACGCAAACCGTTGCCGAATTCTGCAACGTGGCGATGCGCCCCATAGCCAGCAACGGGCTTGGGTTGCCTCCATTTCAGGCCGTGCGCCTGCTTGAATTGGAGATCGAGCCGCAATGTTCAGTTCTTCCAGAGGTTGATGGCGCATTGGGCCTGCTGAAACGCCTGGTTGCGACCTACGGCGTGAGCGGCAAACAAGTCCACGACGCACGTCTGGCAGCCATAGTGCTCGCTTGGAAAGTCGAAGCCATCCTGACCCTTAACGATCGAGACTTCCGCCGCTTTGCGCTCGAGGGGATCCAGATCGAAACGCCTGCAACGATCATCGCCGGCAGTCAGTAGCATGAGCGACACGGTGCACTGGGGCGCCGCGTGGCCGGCTCCGGTTTTCGTTGGCGAATCACCCGCGGAGCCCTGCACTTGCGCACCCGATCGCCCGCTGCCCGGCGGCGCAGCCCCAGGATCGCCGTCAGCAACAGCGTCCCCCCAGACATCGATTCCGGGACGGGCGTTGACGCCGCCGCGAGGGGAACGGCGCCAAAGTCGGACTCCCAGGAATCGAGGTCAGAGCTCGTCAAGCCGTGCGTCGATTCGCCGCGTTGCCACTGAAGAAAATCCGACCCGTCGACGTCGCCGTCGGCGTCGAAGTCGCCCGCCGGTCCCGGAGCTGCCGCCATCGCCGCTACGCGAAACCCGCGCGCGGCGTCTTCTTCCATGGGAAAACTGATGTTTCGCGTCCCCGACCCCTCGGCGGGGCCCGTCCCCGTCCATCCCCCGCCCCGATGGATTCGCAGCGTGTCGTCGCCCAGCTCAAACGGCGTCTCGATCCATTCGCCGACATTGCCCGACTGATCGTAGGTTTGATAGGGGCTGCGCGTCGCCGTATAGGCCCCCGCGTCGGTCAAATGACCAATGAATCCCACATGCGTATTGGCCGAGTTGGCGCCGCCGGGAGGAAGCTCTGCCTTGGGCGCCGCGTCGTTGCTGGTGGGATAGGCGAAGTAATCGCTCGTCGCCCCGTTGTTCTTGTGAAAGGCGGCCTTGTACCACTCGTTCTCGCTAGGCAAGAACCAGCTCGCCTCGACGTTGCGGACGATATCCGCGCCGTTAGTCGGCTCCGGTGCTCCGCCCAGGATCGTGTAAGCGCCTGTTTCAGTATCGCCGACTCCTTGACCGTTGTTCAGCCAGTTGGCGAAGCGGATTGCGTCGTAAAAGCTCACAAAGTTGACGGGCCGATTGCCCATGCCCGCCTTGATCGCATAGCTGTAGCCCCCGCTCGCCCCGCTGCGCGCGATCCCGCCATTGCTACTGCTCCCCATGCTGGGGTTATAGAGCCCTAGCGGATCGCTGGCGGCCTTCGCGTTGAGGAATTCAACGTACTCGGCGTTGCGCACCTCGTAGGCGCCGATCAGGTAGTCGTAGCCCACCGAGCCCAGGCCCGTCCAGTCGTTGGCGTTGCCTGCGTTGGCAACCGGGACAGTCGAGATCGTGACTGCCCAAGAGGACCCGGCCGCCAGGGCGGCGATTACGACCAGCAACCCGCGTACAGCAACGAAGCAATCCATAGGAGCAGCCCTCAAGCAGCTTTCCACGGAGTTCTGTCACGCTCGCAGCAATGCAGCCTCCGATCAGCCTTGGTCACTTTACCTTATAATGCCCGCATTGCGCAAAAACAACTAACGAACTTCATTTTCTACGGCGCCTGTGGCTTGCGTCGCGCGGGCTGCCGACGCGCAGTGCGCGGTAAACCGGTCCGCCGCGCCGCAGGGAGCCATGTCCGGTTCGGTCAGTCGAATAAACGGGGACCTGCGCTCTTAGTCGTCCAGGGGTTCGACCTGCAGAATTCATTGAACGGCTTATTAAGGCCCGATTCTGCCGCCAGCTTGTCCAGATTAAGGGCGCACAGCAGATCAGTAGTAATCGGCCGCTTTGCATCCCAAAAAATCAGGGATGAATAGAACTGCCGAGCGGGCTCGCTGACAAGCAGTTCATAGAGGAACTCCGCCTCCTGCTGACTCGTACATGGAAGCAAGTATCCCGTGTCGTCCAGCACTACGGGTCGTTCTTGAAACGGCCCAAGGCGAGCGAATCGCAGAGATTTGTAAAACCCCGATACGGCAATCTTCCATGGGGCGAAGGTATAGTCGCCAACGCCGAAGACGGAGAATCGCGGCCGCTTCCGATAAATTGAACTACCCCGTTTGTCTAAGTAGTCCGCATGCGCGGTGAGATAGTGCCACGTCTTCGGCGCGGCCGCCTCGATCTGCTTCGTTTCCTGTCCAATCTCCTGCTGTGTGACGATCATCCACCGTCGCGGCGCCCCCGTGCGACCATTCGCCAACTCCGAACTCTTGAGCATGGGAAACAGGTACTCCGGTTCCAAGTTGACGGTTTCCCCGAAGCCGTTTCGCAGACCGCTTTCAGCCTCGCTGAGTTCCATGACCTTGGAGCAATCATGCTTCACTCCCGAACGCCAGCGGTATGGCGATTCGCCAAGCAAGTGACGCCACTGGCTGTAGGCCTCGATGTCCGCCACCAGGCGGCCATCGTCGTAGCCGAATGTGTGCCTCTTGCTGGAGTCATCCAACGCCTCATAAGTTTGGCAACTTACCGTCCGCTTGCCCGGTTCGACGTAACAGCAGAACAGGCACGCGTCTACCGCAGCGTTGAAGTGAGCCGTCGCGTCGATTCGATGTATCTCGGCTCGGCCAATATCGAAACCATGCTTCCAGGCGTGCTGGAGAACCTTGCGGGCAACCATCGTCTTGCACAACATAGCCAGCGTGGCGCGGCGGCCGTTGAGCAACTCCAGCAAATGCAGCAGCATCCATTCCGAGATATCGAAATTGCTTTTGCCCGTCTTAGCGTCAAACCCGCGATACCCGTGGAAATTCGACTTCACCGGCAAGTTGACGCTGCCTAGGCTGCTCAGCGCGGCATTGGTTACCCACGGCGGATTGCCTATGACAAGAATCGGCTCTGGCAAGTCGGCCAGTATTGATCGCCAATTTGTCGCAAAAAAATCAGCCGCGCGGACGCTGCATCGAAGGTCGTTTACTTGCCGGCATTCCGCCGCGTAAGCCGGATTGATATCGAAGCCAAGTCCGATCGCGGCTCCTGGAAATGCTTGAAGCGCGGCCGAAAGAATTGAACCGCGACCGCATGTCGGCTCGACAATGGAGGCCGGACATAAGCGCCTGGATGCAAGAAGCCGGCATACCTCGCTTGCCAGTGCTTTTGGCGTTTGAAAGTCGCCAAATTCCGTCTTAGTAGCCTTCTTGCTCATAGCACGCGAGTGATTCCCGGCACGGCGCCCGCCTGCTCGATCACCCTGCGGTACTGTAACCGCCATTGCAGGGCGTTGGAGATTGTCAGATATCCCGGTTGAGGCGGAGTCGCCATGATTTCTTCAGCGAGTTGCTCTGCTTGGATTTCGTCCAGCGGCAACATTCGTTCGCTCATAAAGGCCAGCAGGTCGTCCAGATTGCCTTGGTTCGCAAGGATCTTGAGGATGCCGCTTGTCGTCTGCCAATCGGCCGTACACGCCTTATCGACGTAAATGACGTGCAATACGTTCAGCGTGCCCGTTTTTGCAATCGGGTCGTCCGTTTTGTCGTAGACGAACACCAATAGGCTATAGCCCAGTCCGTAGACCTTCTGCCGGGCCGAGCGAAACGGGCAGGACGACTGCGGTTGCCTGACGCTTGTGAACTTCAAATCAACGTCTAGTTCGGGGTAGTCAATGCCTTTCGCTGAACTGCCGAATGCGAACAGATAGCGCTCGTGCAAGTGCGCCTGGAACTTGTGCTCAATGTAAGTTCCGACCGCCTTGCCGTCCGTGACGCCGAACATGGCCGGCTCCGGATGAACTGACTCCTGCGCTGCGAACAGCTCGGCTTCGACGAGCAGTGCGTCCAGAGTCAATTGCGGCCTGGAAGGCGTCATGCTTTCCTCGGGAGTTAAACGGTCAACTGATCATACCTCCCTAGGGAACAATTGAACAGTCACGCGACCAAGGTTCTCTAAACCCGTTCCGCGCAGAGGCAAGTAGGTCTCGCCCCGCTAAAATGCCGACTTAGGCGAACGTCGCCGGCCTCCGCCCACCCCAGTTCCCCGAACCGATGCCGCCCACGGAGAGGTAAGGAACGGCCCTCGACCTAACCTCCGCCTGCACGCCCCAGCGCGGCCCGGCGCCTCGCCCCTACTCCATCGAAGGCCTCCGCTAGAAATGCCCTGTCAGGGCGCCCTCGACGGCCGCGCCGGCCTTAATTGAGATATCTTTGTCCGCATAACCGATCTCCAAGAACACCGATGCCTTGGGGCCGAACTCCAGCTTCTTGAAGAACAAAAAATCGCGGACCTCGAGCACCGGGTTGGCGCCGACGGCGACTTCCGACGTCAGCTCGACCGGCCCCTTGACCGAAGCCTGCACCTTGGCGTCGGCGATCAGCCTGCCGACCAGGTCCACCGACGAGGAGACCTTCTTGGGTATTGCGAACTCCGCGCTGAGAAACAGGCCCGCGTGGATGCTCGTCGAGGGGTCCGGCCCGCCCAGGACCTTCTCGAACCACATCCCGGGCCCCAGGCTCAATTCCCCATATTTGCCCGCCGGCCGCCGCCAGACGACGAGTTCCAGGTCGCTGAAAATCGTCTGCTTGAGTTTCTTTTCCTGCGGGTCGGACGAAAAGAACGTGAATGTCCGCTGCGCCCCCGCCGTCAGCTCGAAATCGAACGTCTGGCCCCCCAGGGTGAGCTGTGGAATGGGAAAAAAATGCGGCGGCTTGACGGGCTGCGGGAACGGCAATTCCAGGCGCGGAAACGTCAGCTTCGGAAACGGCGGGGTAGGCTCGTCCTGCCCGACGGTTTGCAGTGCCTGCGGGCGCGGAAGCCGCAGGCTCTCGGGCCCGTGCAGGCCTAGGATGTGCACGCGGTTCCGAATGAAGTCGTAGAGGGCGTCCCGCGTTTCGGGACCCACCACGCCGTCCTGCCCGAGGCCGCGACGCCGCTGAAAGGCAAATACGCGGGCATGCGTCTTGTCGCCGAACTTGCCGTCGACGGTCAGCGCCGGCGCCATGTCGAACAGGTGATAGTTGAGCGCCTCCTGCAGGTTCTCAACCTCGGGACCCTTCGCGCCATACTTCAGTAAATCAGCCATGTCGCCCTCGTGGACTGGAAGTTTCAACGGAGCTGCCAGGCACATTGGCGTAAGAGCGGTTTCTCGCCGATGGATCAGCACCTTGGCCGACGAGCTATGCTGCCCCCACGGCAAGCCCCGGCTGCAAGCCCCCAGGAAACGGCCATTTCCTGGCAAACGCCCTTACGACGCGATCAAATGCGATCACCCAGCGCCAGCCTACTGTCCCGCCCGCGGAACCGCAAACATTCTTGGCGGCCGCCCCGGAATCTCCATGCACAATGAATACAGCTCAAGCGCCGCTTCGCACTCGGCAGCTACGCTGTTGACCGGTGCGCCGCTGAAGAGCCTCTGCAGCCCCCGGCCTCCGGCCGGGGGTCGCTTTCCATCCGGACAACATCCCAAGGGCGCGCGACCCCCGGCCAAAGGCCTGTACTGGACGAGTCCATGGCTCATTGACGCCGCAGCGCTCAATAGAAGAGCCCAATGCCACCGTTTCGTTCACCGGCGTGAGCGATATGCGTGTATGAGCCAGCCCAGGCCGACCAGCGCCAGCGCACCGCTGCCCGCAGCGCAATAGGCAAAGAACCGCACGTCGGCCCAGTGCGACTCCGGGCCGCCCCATTGCAGTTCGTCTTCTAGGTCCTCGATCTTCTGCTCATCGGCCGTCGGCTCGGCTCTTAGCTGCGTGAGCTCCTGTTGGACAACGACGGCGCGGCGCTCGCTGTCGATCGCATAGCTCCGACTATCCAGGGCGCCGACCGCCGAGTAGGCCGCCCCCACCCCTCCGCCAACGACCGCCGCCGTGGCCAGCACGTTCAACACCGCCCGCCGCGTAGAGCCGGGCGCAGCCGCCGCGTTGGTTTCCGCGCTCGTCGCCGTCGAGTCCGCAAAGAAGTGCAGCAACTGAAATCCAACCAGCGCGACGCCGGCGGGGATATACCCGAACGACGCCTCCTCCCAGGAAACGCCTGGCCCCATCCACCAGGGCAGCAGGAGCGATATCGCCAGCGCGACGAACGAAATCAATGAACCGATTCTGGCGGTCTTCTGAAGCGTGCTCACCGGCGATCCTCCATACAACCCGTGGGGATTGGCGTCGAGCAGTCTATCGCCACTGCTGGCGATGAGCAAATACGTTCCCGATCCACATCCAACCGCAGCCGCACCCCGGGCCTGATAGGCCGCGGGGCAGCTCAGGCTCGCCGGCTACGAACGTACGCCGGCGGCGCCATCCTCAGAAGGCAACGCACGGTGAATGGTCGCCCTATTGCGACCGCAAGAACCGCGAACACGCGGGTATCCGCCGCGCACCGGCGCCTCCTCGAACGACTGCTCGTCAGCGGGCCGCCCGCCATGCTTCAAGATACTCCGCCCGGTATTCCGCCCCCGCGGCGGCGCTGGTTGTCGCCGCGTCCCAGTCGAGTTCAGGCCGCTCGCCCAGCGCCGGCCGCGGCGCGGGCGCCGCGCCGTAACGCTCCGCCAGGCGCGCGAACTCGCGCCCCCCCGCCTTCGGCGTGCCGTCCGCCTTCACCAGCCCGCTGAGCTGGCTCGCGTCACCCGCCTCCGGCTGATCGTAGAATCCCCAGTTCAGCCAGCCGCAGGCCAGCCCCGCGGTCGATTCGATGAGCTTGCGGCACCACGCGGCCTGGGCTTCCTCGGTGGCCGGCGCGTGGTCGCCGAAACTCAGCTTGCCGCCGCCGTACCAGCCGAACTCGGCAATGACCAGCGGCTTATTGCAGCTCGCCACCTCGCGCACGACCCCTTCCAAGTAAGCGAGATTCTGTGCTTCTTCTTCCTCGCTGAGGTATTCGTAATGGCCGCCCGCGAGCGGATAAAAATGGACCTCCATGAAGTCCACCAGCCGCGCCTGTCGCTGCGGGCGGAACGCCGAGTAGTGCCAGCACGCCGCGATGTTCGAGGGGACCGACCATTGGATCAGACCGACGGTCACCAGCGCCTCGGGATCGGCCGACTTGATGGCCGCCGTCTGGCGGCGGGTCCATTGGTCGGCAATCTCTTCGCGAAAATGCTGGAAATCCACCAGCCGCGGGCAGCCCGCGCAGTCCTCCTTGGGCGGAACGGGTATCGTGCCGAACGCCAGGCCGGTCTCCGCCGCGCCCCAGGCCTGGGCCAGTTCCGCAGCGCTGGCGTACTTTCGCTCCAGCCAGCGATTCCACTTTTGGCGCATCGGCGGGGTGTCCCACTTCACCTCCGGCTCGTTGCGCAGGTCGTAGGCGAAGATCGCCGATCGTCCGCGGTAGCGCAGGGCGAATTCCCTCCAGAAATCCTCCAAGGCGCCCAGCGCGGCGTCATCCGCGATGGAATCTTCCGCCGCCCAGGCGGGCATCCCCTCCCAGTGGTCGGGCCCCGTCGGATGGACGTAGATCCCCGCTTCCTCCGCCAACGCCAAGAACTCGTCGAACTTCGCTAGCGCCTCCGCCGGCACGCGACCCGGCTCAGGAAGGAACGAACCATAGGTGAGAAAGACGCGCACGCAGTTCACGCCGTACTGCTTCATCCGGGCGAAATCGTGGCGGGTCGCCTCGGCGTCGAAATTCTTCCAAAGCTGCGGCGCCCAACCTTGGCCAGGCCGGAAGTAATTCACCCCGAACGGCACGAACGGCTTCCCAGCGACCGTTTCAAAGCCCCGCCCGTCGCCAGCGATGCGGATCGACGCCAGCGCCCCGCCGCTCGCCGGCGACTCCGCAGGCGCCTTCTCGACCCCGGCCATCAAACCGACAAGCACAACCCCCGCCCACTGGGCGGCGCGGCCCGCGAGCCGTCGCACCCGTCTCGATCCATTCATCGGTAAATACCCCGCAGCAGTGTTCAGTGCCGCTGGCGAGCGGCTGGGTCTTCTCGCCTGGTGCTTTGTCGAAGTCCGGCTTGCGCCCGCAAAACCCGCGGCTAGCGTCCAGCAGCCGATCTGCCCATCCCGAACCTTTACCTTTGACCAAGCACAGGCGCCTCACGCGAAGCCGTCGCCGCACCGGCACATTATAGCGTGAGGGTCCGAGCGGCATGCGCTCCCCACGCCGCGACTCGTTTCGACGGCCAGCCACCATCGCCCGCGCAGCAAGAGTCCCTCGCGAGCCGATTGGACCGCGCCCGCACCTAGGCGCTCAACGATAGCCCGGTCGAAAGCTACCCTCTTCGCGTCACTCGGCGCAATTTACGCTTTTGCGCTTATGGTAGTCCCGTTTCGGCAACGCTATGTTGCCAGCCTTCGCGTTTGTCGCCGGTCAGCGCCCGCCCGGAGGCCGCCACGATGCTCGCCGCTCGTCGTCGGGAGATCGACTCCGCCCCTGTTCGTCCTGCAGAGCCCGCCGCCGCGCAGCGTCTTCGCATTCGCGGCTCAGCGCTGCTGAGCGCCGCCGCCATCGTTGCCGCCAGCTTGCCGCCCGCCTCGGCCGACGTCGTCTACCACGGCTATCTGCCGTTTCAGGGACCGGGCGTGGGAACGACCGAACCGAAGATCGTCACCACCGGCCCGTTCGACGAGACCCACACCGCCAGCAACTTCTTCGGCACGAACACCGTGCGGCTCGTGCTGCGCTACAACGGCGGCTGGAGCATTCGCGTGCTGACCTATTCCGACGTGCAGAACTTCGTCCTCACCGGCGGCAACCTGCAAGAGGTCTCCGGCTCGATTTCGGTTTCCCGGAAGGGGCAATTGTCTGGCGACGGCCCCTATCCCAGCGCGTTGATCTTTAGCGGCGTCCTGCACGGAACTGTCACCGTCGGGCAGAACAGCTTTCACGACGGCTCGCTGAGCCTAGGCGACACGTCGATTCCCACGCTGAGCGACCTGTTTCTTCCCGACCAGGGCGTTTACGCCGTCAACATCCCCCTCAGCACGACAGTGCCGATCAACTCCGCCGGCCAGTACGACGTCTCCTTCTCGTTCTCCTCGGAGTCGTGGTCCCGCGTCGACGTCACCAGCGGCAGCTTCGAGAGCACGTTCACTGTCACCAGCGTCACGCTGCCTGACGGCGAGCTCCCGGAAACCGAAGGCTGGACCCTCTCCTTCGACGACGGCGCCCTCTCGCCCAATATCAGCGCCGAGTTTAACGGCGACGGCTACGTCGACGGCGCCGACCTGGCGACCTGGTCGACCTCCTTCGGCGCCGCCGGCGACGCCGCGCGGGCCGACGGCGACGCCACGCTCGACAAACACGTCGATGGCGCCGACCTGCTCGTCTGGCAGCAGCAGTTCGACCCCGCCCCGGCGGCGACGGCCGTCCCCGAACCGACCGGCGTCGAATCTTCGCTACTGCTGCTTCTGCTACTTGTCATCCCCGCACTATGCCGCAGGCCCGGCTCCCTAGCGCTCCGCAACAAGAGTTATGGACGCCTCGCTGAGTCTTGCTAACCACGGTGGCTGCAGGCGATATCCCTGCTTGACGCTGCCGCCGCGCAGCCCCCGAGGCGTCCCTCCGTGCGCCCTAAACCAGCGCCAGCCTGCCGATCTTAACCCTCCAGCGGCTGTGCGGAACAGGTAGACGTAGACCAAGAAGTCCAATCGCGGGCGTCTGGATTATGGTAACCGTTCACGCCCTGGGGAGCAGTGACGGCGCGGGTTGACCGGCGAGGCGCGCTTCGACGGCGTCGGTGAGAAAGTCGAAGACGTTGCGGACCTGCTGTCGGCAGGTTTCGCCGACAGTGAGGATGGTCTCGACGAACCGGCTGCCGGCGGCGCTCTGCGTGCCGAAGGAGAGTTTCCGCCAGATCACCGCCTGACGCAACGCGCGTTCGCTGGCATTGTTCGTCGGCTCGACGCCCTCGACGTCCAAAAACGTCCACAGCCACGGGCGATGGTCGTACAGCTCCTGGCACATGCCCGCGAAACGACGGTTGCCGCTGAACGCGCCGCGCAAGAGCAAGGCGTCGACGTCGTCCCGGACTGGCCCCATGAGCCGCTTCCACCCCAGGCGGGTGAGCGTCCCGTCCCGATAACGAGCCCACAACCGAAACATTTCGCGCGTGGGCCGCAGCAGGTCGTGGCCCAGGCGTTTGGCCTGGTTGTCGCCGCTGTCGACGAGCGCTTGAAAGTCTCGCTTCAAATGGGCCCAGCACCACTGCAGGCGCGCCAGCGATAGATACATCCGCGCTCGGTCGCAGTGAACCACGCCCTCAAAGTCGTCGCCCAACAGGTCGGTCACTCCTGTTCCGTCGCGCGAGGGCCGGACGGCGAACAGCGTGAACGCGGCGGCCACGTAGGTCCACAGCCAAGTTTTGGCGGTCCCTTCTTTGGTCGGCGTTTCGTCCATCGCCAGGATGGGTTGATTCGGCAATTGGCTCGCCAGCTCGTCGTAGGCCGGCCGCAGCGCATAGGTCGCCTGGTTCTGCAGCTTCACCACCCACCCGGTCGAGCAGGGCTGGCCCAGGATCGTCGAGAGAAACAGCGCCGTGCGAGACTTCGATTGCCGAAAGCAGCCCAAGAGCAGCGCGGTCAAGGCGACCAAGCGCGGGCCGGCCTGACCGGTCGGGACGCCCGGCGGCAACGCGGCGCAGGTCGTCTCGCCGCAACCGCGGCAGACGAGTCGATGCCGCTGGTATTCGGTGACGTGCGGCTTGATCTCGGGTAGCTCCCACACCTGATGCCGCAGCGGATCGCGGTCCCGGCCGGAGAGCTTGGTTCCGCAGCGGCGGCACTCGGTCGGCTTGAACGATTGGACCTCGTCGCACTCGTCCGTGGAAATCAGCGGCCGCTCGTGCTTCTGATGCCCCGGCTGGCCGCCCCGCTTCTTCTGGGACTTCGGCTTCTTCGGCGTCGGCTTGGCGTGCGGGTGCTGCACGCTCGGCGGCAGCGAAGAGTTCTGCGGCGTCTTATTGAGCCGCGCTTCCAACTCGGAGATCTTCGCCAGCAGCACGCGAATGATCGCCTGCGCCTCCGGCGATTGGCGAGCAATCAGTTCCTCGGTAATCTCCAGCGACATGCCACAGGTGTCGCCGAAATCGACCGCTAAGCAAAGACCAGTTTCTCATCCCAAGCCGTGAACAGTTAC
>JADLBW010000085.1 GCA_020847515.1 Pirellulales bacterium
CTCACTGTCGGCGAAACCTGCCGACAGCAGGTCCGCAACGTCTTCGACTTTCTCACCGACGCCGTCGAAGCGCGCCTCGCCGGTCAACCCGCGCCGTCACTGCTCCCCAGGGCGTGAACGGTTACCTCCGCTAGTATGCCCAGTACAACGGATCGGCTCGCCGTTGGCGGCAACTGAGTACGCTACGCAAGTAGCTAGCGCGATTAAGTATTGTCGCATCCTTCGCATGGCCTCTCCCCTTCCGCCGCTGATTTTACCCGATTCGATGTCCCGCATCGAAGCATTCTGCATCTTGGGGCGAAGCGAGCAATCGAAGTCTCGATTGCTCGCGGGCGGCGCGGCGTTAGTGCGAATCGCCTACACAAGATGGCGTGCTAGCTGGCGGAGCTTGTCGCGTCACCACGCCACCGCCGAAACCGTGACCAAACCGCCGCAGCCAGCGCCCCAAGCGCGCCGTAGAGTACCAGTCCAAGCAAGACGCTAAACCACATAGTGGTTGCCCAAGCGGGCGGCTGGCCGGGGCCGTCGCCCCAGACGAAGACCCACCCGCCGAAAGAGACGGGCATCGACGCAACGGCTGCGGCGAAGCCGACGTATCCGCCGACTGCCAAGCCTTCGCCCGTTACGTACCCGAAGCCAACGGCGAAGAGCGCCCATCCGCAGAGCATGCCGACAACGTATCTCATAGTGTGATTCTTAGCTCAGCTACCTAGCTCGGCTAGCTCATCGCCCGACTTTTTCAAGCCGGATGCGGGAAGCCAAACGCAACTTTCTCTCCGGCCGCCGTCGCTCTGTACCGCCTGTGCCGATCGCCCGGCCGTCTGCGGTCATTTCCAGGGGTCTGCGCCCATGGCTTTTGCTTGGCGCGGGCCGTAGGTGTGACAGGCTTGAAGTAGACCCGCCTTGTCACCCCTGAGAACTCATCGCATGAAATCTGATGCTGAATTGGTTGCCGCGAACGAGACCGCCGAGCTTGTGGCCCGCCATCGTCAACCGCTGATTGAGTTTGTCACCGGCCGCGTTGGTGATGCTGCCGCCGCCGCCCCGAACCCCGCGATGCTCGCCGCGATGGACCGCGCAACCGCCCACATGCAGGACGGCGGCGACGGCTCCAGGCGGCTGTACGCGTGCTGCTGCCGGGGCGTAGAGCACGGCGGCTCAGACGGCGAGATCGTCGCTACGATCCGGCGCTACGCCGAGTGTCGGCCGTTCCCCCGGCGGTGGAGCGACGCCGAGATCGTGCAGCGCATGCGGCATGAATCCATCGACACCACGATGAAATACTACGTGGCTCAGGACGCCAACGACATTGCGGCGTCGCTCTGGAAGACGGCCGGCGAGGGTGACCTTTTAGGTGACCCGTAGCACATTGACGGGGCAAATGAACAACCTGCGGACGACCCGGCGTGACGCATGGCCTTATAAGCGAATGAGTCAGGAAAGTGCTCCCTTTAGGGCTCGAACCTAAAACCTACTGATTAAGAGTCAGTTGCTCTGCCAATTGAGCTAAGGGAGCGGCCAGCGGAGAAACCATTGTACCGAGTCGCACCGCGTGTTCCAGGGGAGCAATTCGGCTTGGTTTTTCCGAGTCTATTAGCGCCTGGTCGCCGTCAGCAACTACCAGCCGCGCCCAATTTCCTTCGCACGGCGACGCGGGCTTTGGTCCCATTTCGCGTCCCAACTGCTGCGCCAGGCGCTGCGCGCTTTGGCCGTCGGTTCCGGTCATCCGCACAATGTTTTCCTCGGCGTCGTCGATCCTCGCAGTGAGACTAATCATTTCCCCCAGCCGGTCCGCCGCTTCCGCCTCGGCGCCCGGCAGCAAGTGACCGTAAGCGTCCATCGTCAGCGTGATGGTGGAATGCCGCATGACCGACTGAACCGTCTTCACATGCATCCCGCTGAGGGCCAGCCATGCTCCGCAGGTGTGCCGCAGCGAGTGAAAATCGAGCACTCGGCCGTCGTGATGGGCAACCGCCAGAAAATCGCTCTGCTGCCGCCGATTGACTTCCTCCACGTCGTCGTTAGCCTCGTCGATCCATGCCTTGCGAGCTGCTTCCAGATCGTCGCGAATCATCCGCGCCAAGTTGGTGATATGGGGCAGGGCGAACAGCGCAGCCGTCGGCAGCTTGTTGGCCACATGCGCCCGCAGCAGTTCGGCCAACGCTTGGTCGATCTGCTGGCTCGCCGCCTTTCCGTTCTTAGCGTGGGCCGCTTCCAGGCGGATGTACGGCTGGGTTGCGTTGAACACGACGCTGCGCCGCGTCAGGCTCCGCAGCTCGCTAGCCCGCAGTCCGGTCTGAATAGCCGACTGGTAGAGCAGGGCCCGTTCCGCGCCGGTCAATCCATAGCGCTGCGGGCCCGCCACCGTCGCAGCGCGGAGCAGCGGCCACTCGTCCGGCAGCAGCATGCGGCGGCGATACTTCCGATCGCTCGCCGGGCTCGGCTTGCTGACGCCGGCCAGCGGGTCGCGCGGCAGCTTGCCGCACTTCACCAGCCACTTCGTAAAACTCTTGGCCGCTCCGATAACCGCCTGCATCGTCCGAGCGCTCTTGCCTTGGTCGGATAGCTGAGCGGCGTAATGGGCAACCCGCTCCGCCGTAAGCTCCGTCGCCGTGCCAATCCCCTCAGCCTTGGCGATCCGCTCGACGTAGCCTATGGCCTCGGCGATGTACCGCTCCGTCCGGCCGTTGGCGACCAGCTTGGCCTTGTACTCGGCGACCAGCTCGGCGATTGGCCGCTTCGCTTCGCGGGCGAACGCTTCTTGCCGCGGGTCAATGAGCCCTTCCCGCCGCTTGGCCGCTTCGGTTTCGAGCTTGCGGGCGATTTGCTCGGCGGTCGCCTTGTCGGTCGTCTTAGCGCACTTGCTCCGCCGCCGGCCACTGTGATCGAACCAACTCACGTACCAGTACCCGCCGCGATTATTCTTGCCGCCGCGCTTGAAAACACTGGCCATGATCTTTTCTTCCTTCGTTGTTCGCGGCGCTCTTCACCGCCGCTGGTTGTTAGCTATTGTTTCACGTCGCACCGCACGGCGCAATAGTGCAATTAGGTGCAACGGGCAATTAGAACGAATCATTCATCCATTCATCGTCCGCGATGGGCCATGCGTCGGAGTCCGCCACAGTTTCGCCAGAGTCCGCCAAGGGATTCACTTTGGCGGACTGTGACGACTCTTGGCGGAGACTGCCGCCGTCGGGCATCGTCCACACCCACGGACCGCCGAACCCGTCAGGCCCATTCTCGATGCGAAGCTTGGCCTTCGCCCGCTCGACGGTCCGCCAGGCGATGCCGTCGGCCTTGGCTCCGTCGCGCAACTCCTTGGCGGTTCGCGGTCCAGCGGCCAGCTCTTCGGTCAGCCAGGCGACAGCATCGTCCACCGCCGACGGGTCCACCGGCTCGGATTGCTCGCGGGCCAGGGCGTCGTCGGCCGACATCGCAACCGGCTCGCGTTCCCACTGGATTGCCGCGGGCTCGCCGCCAATAGAAAACGCTAGCCCCGGCTGCTCCGACGACAGGTTGGACTTGCCTGGCAACAGCAGCCGCCGCTGGCGACTCTGCCCGTCGCGCGCAAGATGCCACACGCTCCGCGCTATGCCGGTGAACGCGCGGCTGCCCAGGGCCGTGTCGTCGGCCACAGTCGCGGCGCTCTTGCGACGATGGGCGACAACCAGCACCGCCGGCCCATACCGCTCCGCCAGCTTTCCGATTGGCGCCAGGACGGCCCGCACTTCGTTGTCGCGGTGGGAGTCGGTGCGCGCCCCCAGAAACGAACCAATCGGATCAACGACGATCAGCCGGCAGTCGTTCAGCGTAGACAGCGCCGTCTCCAGGGCGCCGGTCCGCTCCAGCGAGAATACGGCTTCCTCGGCGTCGCCGTCCCCCTCCGCCCGGTGCAAGCCGGCCAGGAGGTGAACGCGGCTAGCGTCCGCGTGGTGGGCGTCGAGCCGCGGCCGGATCGTGTCGGCCGGATCGTCCTCGGCGGTGATCAGCAGCACCGATCCGCGATCGCACGGGCTGCCGTCCGGCCAGGGCGTGCCGGTCGAGATCCGGGCCGCCATGTCGCAGGTAAGAAAACTCTTGCCGGCGCCGGGCATGCCGACCAGCAGCGACAGGCGCCCCAGGGCGATCCGTCCCGGCCACAGCCATTGAACTGGCCGTGACTCCACGTCCGCCAGCCGCACCAGCTTGGGCTGCCACCGGCCGGCGCTGCCGACCGCGCTCGTCTCGCTGGCATCGACGGCCACTGCCTCTTCGATGATGCGCCCGTCGATCCACTCGTGCGCGTCGGGCGGCAAGCCGAAGCGCGAGATAACCCTTTCGCAGTAGCGGCTGCGATGGTAGGCGCTCGATACGTCATACTTGTCGATATGTTGTCGGCTTCCCAGCGATGCGATAACCGCGCGCTTGCCCAGTCGATCCGCCGGGCCGCATTCAATCTGAACTTGCTGGCTCATGCTCGGCTCCTCCGGCGCTCGGCTGCCAACAGGGTCGCTGCGTTGGCTTGATTGGCTTGGCTCAGGATGCGGTCGGCGAATTCGCGCAGAACTTCCAGCGCCGTCCGTTGGCGGTTGCCCGGCATGAGCTGGTTAAGCGCGGCGAGTTTGCACAGCGCCGGCGGCAGGCCCGTGAAGTCGGCCAGCAAGTCGCCAAATCCTTCCACGCTCGCCTTGAGCCACGGCATTTCGTCGAAAGGGTCGCGCGGGCGGCCACGCCGGGCGTACGCTACCTCCTCCTTCAAGTCGATTAGCAAGCCGGCGTCGAGCACCGTTTGCAGATCATCTACAGCGCGATTCAGGTCCGGGATATAATCGTTCATTGATCTATGCTTTCTTGTTGCGCCCGGCCGCTGCTGATGACAGCGCGCCGGGCATTTTCGCGCGCGGCGGCGCCGGGCGGATGAATGGGAAGAGGCGGCTGAGGCGTCCAGCCGCCATCGGGAAGGCGGGCTACTGCTTGGCCCGCTCGATGAAGTCCGCCAGGTCCGCGGCGTCATAGCGGACCGCGCGGCCGATCCGGACGCTGGCGACTTCGCCGCTCGCGGTCAGTGCCCAGAGCTTGCGCGGGCTGATTGCGAGCCGCTCGGCGGCTTGGCGAGGGGTGAGTAACGCCGGCGAAACTGGTGTGCCGGCCGACATTGCAGGATTACGCATCGGTCAAGACTCCAAGGGGGTGCGATATGACGCTGCTCCATGAACGATGAAGCACTTGAAATCTAGCCGGTGCCTCTAGCGCCGGTGATCGGGAGATTCTGCGCCGGTGATCCGGGCCTTTTGCGCCGGTGATCAGGCGCTCATCTGGGTTTGAGCCGATAACCCTTGCCTTTGCCTGTTTCAATAAGTTTTTGAATTGGTTCTGGAATAGCTTTCTTGACTTCACTCGGCTTGCTGAAATCATGCCGACGCATTGATACCCATTCGCCATTCGCACGCAGAAGCAACCTCAGCATCCGCGCACCTTCGGGTCGAACTGAGTAAGCCCGTCCCTCGAATCTGACGTACGATGCTTCCTCATCAACCTCAAATAGCTGGGCATCCGATCGCCCAACTTCGCCTTTCTTATCTCCCAAGCTTTGGAACAATGCCGCGCCCTGCCCCGGCTCGCCGTCCACCCCTTCCAGCGCCGCCTTCAATCGCCCCCACAGTGGCTCTAGGTCCGGTACCCATCTGTCGAATGGGAGCGTCCCGCTGGAGTCCTGATGCAATCCCCTAACAGTTCCAATATCCCACCACCATTGAGCGTCGTAGAGGGAATGGCCTTCGGGTACGATCGGCTCCGGGCCGCCGTCAGCGTCATGGAGTACGACAAACCCAAGCGCGATTTCGCAAAGCGTGTAGGCCCGACCAATGTTCCGAGGCGGTAATGGAGCGTTTGGCCTCGCATTGAAGTCGGGTTTGCGGGCAGCGATTTCCGGCGGCGCCCAAGCATAGAAATTGAGCACAAACCAGCCACTAGATTCCCGCCGACAGCACGGCACTCGCACGCGGCGCCGTCGCTGAGGATTTGGCGGCCGAAACCGGCTAACCCTGTTGACCCAGTAGTACTGCTCCAGCAGATGCTCCAGGTTGTCGCTGGAGTGCTCGGAGAACAAAGCAAACTCGCAACCTTCGACAGCCTGCGTACCGTCGCGAAGATGCTTGTTTCCAGCGGCGAACACATGCCGAAGAAAATACTCCTCCCGCCGCTTCTGTCGGTCCTCTTCCGCCGACTTGGCCTTTGCCGTTTCGGCAGAAAACTCGGCCAGTAGATCAAACAGCCGCACTCGGCGGCGAGGGGAGGCGGCTTGAACCGTCAGTTCTTTAAGCAACTCCTTGAGACGGGGGCAGCAGTCGCGGAACGGGCTATCATCCTGCGCCATCGGCAATCCTTCCTTTCTAGGCCGGGCCGACGGGCGGCGGGACTAGCGAAGGAAGGTAAAGCCAGTCGCCGCCGCCGGTCGCTTGCCGCGGCGGTTTGCAACCCGCTGCGAACGCCCGACGAATAGGGCCGATTATACCGCTGGCTCTATCAAGGATGAATCCGGCAACGCCCGCTCGTAGAATGCGCCATGAGGCGACACCCCGAACGACGCACGGCGACGCAGCTTCGCGTGCTTGAAGTTTTTTGGTGGCACTGTTCCCACAAGGGGGGCCGCAAGACGCGGCCGACTCTTCGAGAGCTGGCCAGGCAACTGCGGCCCGGCATGACGGCGGCCGGGGCCATGTCGCATGTCGCCGCCCTCTTCCTCCGTGGCGATCTGGAGTATGCCACTGACAAAGGCTGGCGCCGCTGGGGGCTCACCGCGCAAGGAAGGCGGCGAGCCAAGCAGCGGGCCGAAGTGATGGAGCGGAAGCGAAAGCGGCTGCGGAGAGCCACGCGTACTACTACAGTCCCTTCAGGCGCGAAGCCGCAGGGGGCGGGCAAATGTCCGGCGCCCTCACGGGGCCCCTCGGTCAGCACAGCCATCTAGCTGACACTTCGCTCCTTTTTTGATCTTCAAGCGAGGTAAAGCCGGGAGTTA
>JADLBW010000086.1 GCA_020847515.1 Pirellulales bacterium
CGTATCTCACGCCAGTGCAGGCTCCCCAGCGGCGTCAGCCGCTCCGCGCCAGCCCGCGCGCCTCGACCCCCAGGACCTCCCCGAAATCGTCTCCGGACTCCGCATCCGCCAGATGACGCCCTTCGGCAACATGCACGTGAAGATCACCGTCGACCCGCGCTCCGACCGCGAGTTGGAGGTCTTCGCCCAGCTCGGCAAGGGCGGCGACGTCGCCACCAGCGACCTCGAAGCCATCTGCCGCATGATCTCGCTCTGGCTCCGCTCCGGCGGCTCGCTCAAGCACGTCATCAAGCAGCTCGAGGGCATCGGCTCCTCGCTCCAGATCCCGACCAAGTTCGGCCGCATCATGTCCCTGGGCGACGGCCTCGCCTGCGCCCTGAAAAAGTACGTCCGCGCCAAGGAACGCTTCGGCCTCCGCCCGCTGCTCCTCGGCGACGTCGACCTCTCGCAGCTCGACAACCCCAGCCCCGGCCGCGAAGTCCTCGACCGCGCCGTTCAGGGCACACTGCCCGCCGCGCAGGGTGGTGCGGGCATTCTGCCCGCATCGGCTTCAAACGGTGGCAACAGCGGCCACACCGGCCCGCAAAACGGCGGCAACGGCGGGGCCCCGGGCAACGGCGGCGGCAAATCCGAACCCATCCACGCCAGTGGTGGGCCCGCTCCCGCCAAGGCCGCCGTCTTCGAATCGCGCATCACCGACTCGTCGATCGTCGTCACGCGCACAGAAACGCGCAGCGGCGGCGAAAAACGCTCACTCCAGGCGACCGCAGCGGTTGACGCCGAGGGCGACAGCGGCGACAGCGGCATCCACGAAGCCATCACCGAGACCGCCGTCGGAGTCATCGACGATTCTGTCGAGGTGCACACGGATGAGTTGAGCGGCCACGGCATCGAAATGCTCTCCGCCGCGCAGGCCGAGCTGCTGGGTGCGGAGCTGCACAGCGAAGCCGCCGACGTGATCGCCGATATCACCGACATCGAAGAGGCCATCTTCGCCGAAGCCTCGCACACCGAAGTCGCCGCCCAGCCTGCGATCGTCGCGCAGCGCTCGGTCCGCCACTTCCACGACAGCGCCGAGCACTTCAAGGTCAAATGCCCCGAGTGCAATAGCGCCCTGGCCCTCCAGGAAGGCTGCCGCAAGTGCCACTCGTGCGGCTGGAGTGCGTGTTAGCAGCGAATCGCAGATTTCGAGTGAGTGGAAACACGGAGCGGGTCGCAATCTGCGGATAGCGACTCGCTTCGTTATTGAATACGGAGATCGGAATGCTCCATGCCGAATCCCGGATAATGCCTGCCGACCGATCGAAGGTGATCTGGCGCTATCTCGATCTGTGGAAATTCGTTCATCTACTCCATTCAAGCTCACTCTACTTCGCACGAGCTGATTCACTCGACGACAAGTTTGAAGGCGCGGTAACGAATCGAACGTTTGAGGCTCGACTGAAGGCAATTCGGGCGACAGGCTGGCCTGATCCCGAGAAGATTGCCGAGAGCATATCGAGAACGCGAAAGCGACTCATGAAGGCCGTTGCGATCTCATGTTGGCACGAGAATTCGATTGAATCTGCTGCCATGTGGTCAGTTTATGGGGGTCGGGGAGCATCAATTGCGATTCGATCGACAATTGGGCATCTCTGCGACGCACTGGAGGCACATAGCAACGAGATAATCGTAGCACATGTGTCCTATGTGGACTATAAGAAAGTCATCATCCCAGATGGTAGCATGTTCTACCCGTTCTTTTTCAAGCAAAAAAGCTTTGAGCATGAGCGAGAACTACGTGCAGCATGCCTATTGGACATTCCAGCAGTCCCTGGAACAATGGACTTGGATTTGGACAACGGCCTAATTCCGCATGGCGTTCTTATACCCATCGACTTGAACTCAGTTATTAATACCGTCTCCGTGAGCCCGGCTGCGCCACAATGGCAGTTTGAACTCGTCCAAGCAATCGCGAATCGATGTTCGCTTCGAGCGATCCCGACACGCTCGATGCTTGATGAAGACCCCGTATTCTAGTGACGTAGGGTGCGTTCCTGACGCACCATCCCCTGGAGTATGCCATGTCAATCGAGAAGCATCATTCGAAGGTATCCCCGCTCACCCTGCGCGATCCGTTGATTACTCGCATGCACAGCGCCCACCTCCCGAAGCTCAAAATGTCGCCGATGCTCACCTGCGGCGTCTGCGGCCGGTCGGGCAAGTATGACGTCGGCGGCGTCGTGGTCTCGCCCAGCCGGTACTTCGAACGCCTCGAGGCCGAAAAGGCTGCGGCAGCGATAGCGAACGGTGCGAGCGGTGATGCCTGGTCGCCGATCGCGCCGCTCGAACCGGCCCGGCGCTCGCGCCGTAAGGCGCGGCTCGACTCCGGGCCGACGCTCTTCCGGCTCGATGATTCACCGGGCCAGGACATCGACGCACCGGCCGGGCGCGGCGGGCAGGAAGGGATTCCTGCGGAGGAGGTGCGAGAACGGATTCTCGCACCAGCGGCAGCGGAGGAGGTGCGAGGACGGATTCTCGTACCAGCGACGCTCGCACACGAGAAGGAGTCAGCGCAGCAAGAAGGTGTCGCGCCCCCAGCGAAAGGGCGCAGCCGCCCAGGCACTGGCGCCCGAGTCGACACCGAACCGACGGCGCTGGAATACGCCATCGGCTTCACGCGCTATTTCCGCTGCAAGCATTGCGACGCCGGCGGCCCCTGGCGACTGCCGCACGCAACCGCGATCCGCATCAACTTGCTGCTGTCTTTCAATCGAATCACCGGCGAGAAGAACGGCGTCTGCTTCGCCGAAGGTCTGCTCTACGACGGGACCTGGTCGCCGTACCCTACCTGGGGGGAGCGCGAACTCCGCGGGCGGCTGGAGCAGTCTCCGCGAGATGCCGGCCTCTGGCTCCGGCTCGGGAATCTGCTGAAAAATGCGGACCGCGCCGACCTGTCGCGCGCCCCGTACGCAACGGCCCTGCGGCTGGATCCGCTGCTGCTCGACGCACACCTGGGCCTGGCGGATGCGCATGGCTGCTGCCGCGCGCCGCGCAAGGCGTATGCGCAATGGAAGGAACTGTTGCGCGCGGCTGCGCAGGCGGTGCATCTGCCGCGCGAGCAGCGGCTGGAGGCGGTGTCGGTAGCGCTGGACCGGGCGCTGGACCTTGCCCCCGACGCGAATGACGTCTTCGAGTTGCTTCCGCAGCCGGCGCCCGACGCCGCGCCACGACCTGCAGGAACGCCGGATGTGCTGCACGTGACGGAGTTGGACCTGTCCAACCCGCGCGATTGGAGAAAGATCTGTGCCGCGTTCCTCGGCGAGCCGCTGCTGTCGCCCGAAGAATTGCGCGGCCGCGAGCGATCCGCCGGCCTGGACGCGAACGTTTCGCCGTGGACGACGAATCCGCTACCGGCGGGGACAGAAATTACGCCCGCGCGGCGTGTGCCGCGGCCGATGCGCGAGGCCTTCGCACCGGGTTCATTTGCGGCGGACCTGCCGTCAACGTCCACGCGGGCCACAGCAGCCGACACACCGCACGTCGGGCGTAACGCCGCCTGCCCGTGCGGCAGCGGACGCAAGTACAAGCGCTGCTGCGGAGCGATTGGCTGAGCCTTGTAGGGTGCAACCCTTGACGGCGTGCGGCATCGCGAATTTCGGGTGGCGCGTGGTATCGCGAAAAATCTGGGGCGCCATACTCGACACGACTGGCGTGAGGGCTCGCCCGCCGCGCAGCCCCGACCGCAGACCTCTTTCTGCAAACCGCCGGTGTTCGACGTCATCGGCGTGAAGCGCTGACGCCGCGCGACGGCGGGTGGCATTGCGACAATTTTCGGGTGCCATGCTGACACGACCGGCGTGAGAAACCGTCCGTAGCCGACCTGCCTTCGATTAAAGCGGCCGCATCGATGGTCGAAAACCGCCGGTCGGGTCGGCATGTTTCGGCGGACTGGACCGGCGGTGGAAGGGATCAACGCCCTTGCCTCGCCCGTCGCTGACTTCATAAACTACCTGTGTCGACTCAAGGGAGACCGCCGATGGACTTTCGCGGCATCATCGATCACGGCGTCGTCCGCCCGCTCGAACCGCTGACGCTTCCCGAGGGCACGGAGGTCGAGTGCCGGCCCGTCAACGGGCTAAGCGCCGACGGTTCATTCTGGCAGAGCCCCTCGATCCGCGAACTTGCCGCTCGCCAGGGCGTCTCCGGCCCGCCGCAACCCGCCGCCCTCGCCGGCGACTGGCCGCCCGCCGACTCGCTCGACGACTTCCTCGCCGACCTCCGCACGGCCCGCCGCTGATGGACGCCGTCCTCATCGACACGGATGTATTTTCCTTCCTTTTCAAACGCGACACGCGCGGCGATCGCTACCTGCCCGCCATTCAAGGCAAGGTGCTCTGCCTCTCGTTCATGTCGGTGGCGGAGCTGCAGCGCTGGGCGCTGATCCGGAACTGGGGCGAGCCGCGCCGCCGTTCGCTCGAACAGGTGATGCGGCAGTACGTCGTCCTCGCCTACGATGCGGAAACCGCCCGTCACTGGGCTCGTATCTCGGTCGAGCGCTCGCGTAGCGGCAAGCCGATCGCCTGCGGCGACTGCTGGATCGCCGCCTGCGCGACGCGACACGGTATCCCGCTCGTAACGCACAACGCCCGCGACTTCGATGCGATCGATGGGCTCGATCTTGTGCTCGGGCGGGGCGGCACGGCCGGAATATAGGGCATTATGTGCCACTGCCTCTGCGAGCAGTGAATTCCGCGGCGAGAGACCGTCAAACACGTCAAATCGCTCCCGGCGTTGCTGCGTCGTACTCGTTTTCGGCTCCACTCACCGGCGCGAGAGCATGTAGAGAATCTCGCGGATCCCGTCTTCGCCCGCGATGCTGCGATCGTGCTCCGCACACGGCACGAATCCGCACTTTTTTAGAACCCGGATCGAGCCGACGTTGTGCCCGGCCACGAAGGCATAGAGTGGCCGCTCCTCGACTTCGGCGAGCAAGGCCGCGAGCGCGGCCGTCGCAACGCCCCGGCCCCAGAACTCGCGCCCGATCCAGTAGCCGACCAGCCGCCGGCCCTCGGCGACCCAGCTTCCGATGTTCCCGGCCACACGCCCGTCGCAGTCGATCGCGCGGATGATGTTTGAGGGCTCGCCCCGGATCCTGGCCCAATGGGTCATGAAGGCGTCATGATCCCGCGAGGGAAAAGCGGCCATCCGCACGGCTTCGGGGTCGCGCTGATGCTCGAAGAAGATCGGAAGGTCGGCGTCGACGACCTCGCGCAAAACCACGCGTGGGGGATGATGCATGTGGTGAGTGAAACGCCAGGACGCCAAGCCGTCAAAACGGGGGCGGGCAGCAGGAAAGGGGGGCGACGGGCAGCAGGAGAGGGGGCGACGGGCCAGACGGTGCTCCCGCCGTGAGATACCTTCCGACGCACTCCCGCCTTCGCTCAAAGCGGCCCCATCGATGCTCGAAACGGCCGCCCCGGGCTCGCCCTTCAGCGCCCCCTCCGAGCCCGGGGCACTCACCAAACCCCGCCCCCCGCCCCGCCCCGCGCCAGCACGTACGCCGCAACCGCGAGTGCAACGGCCCCGTTGACCACGTGCATCCACGCTCGGACCCCCGGCGTCCACCGGCCCAGCAGCAGCACGAGCAGCACAATCGGGATGTAGTACCGCGGATCAACCGGCCAGTGCAACGCCAGGTACGCCGCCGAAAAGACGCCCAGCCACGCCAGCAGCCCGCGCCGCGGCTGACGCCGCCAGTCCAGCCAGAGCCCGACCGCAACCGGCACGATCAGCAAGCACACCAGCCCCCGGACGCCGCCGTCGCGCTGCATCGCCGCAAGCACGTGGTTGTGCAGGTAGTCGCTCTCGTTGTTGAAGGGATGCGAGCTATGGAAGACCTGGTACAGGACGCCCACCGCGAGCACGCACGCACCGACCCCGGCCGGCCGCAGCAGCAGCGACCGCAGCCGCCAGCCGTCCTGCCACAGCGCCGCGACCCAGACCGGCAGCAGCAGCAGTCCCATCGAAAGGCCGAAGAGATGAATCTGCGCGACGTTCGGCCGCGGCGCGTTCAGGCCGGATCCGCCGCGTTCCATGCCGCCGATGAGGTCGTACAGCATGAGCACGCCGATCGCGCCGCAGATCGGCGGGGCAAGCGCCTGCTGATTCGCGGTCAACCAACGCCGACCACGCCAGAGCCCGCTCGCCCGCCGCCCGCCCGCAACGCTCGGCGCATCCGGCCCCGCGGCAGACCGGGTCCGCTGGTCCACCGCCCACGCCGCCAGCAGCCCAAACCAGACCACGTTGGACTGCCGGACGAGGCACGCGAGCGTCAGCGCCCCCACGGCCGCCCACCCGCCGCGCCGCGCCTGAAAATAGCACGCGAGCGTGAGCAGGAGCAGCGACGCCGTCTCGGTGTAGACCAGGCCAAAGTAGATCAGCAGCAGCGGATTGAGGGCCGCAAGCAGCGCCCGCTGCCCGTCACGCTCCTCCGGCCAGAGCCGCCGCTCGGTTGCCCGGAGCAGCAGCAGCGTGGCCACGGCGAGCAGCGCGGTCATCACCCGGGACGCCGCCAGGCTCGGCCCGAAGGGGCGCGAAGCCGCGCCGAGCAGTGCATGATACGTCGGCGGCATGACCAGCGCCCGCGCCGGCGGCCAGCGCCCTTCCGCGACGCCGGCGATGACCGGCTGGTGCAGGCGCTCGTCGGCGATCATCTCGGGCTTGAGCGTGATCAGGACTGCGCACCACGCGACGACGAGGCCGCACGCCGCGATCAGCGTCGCGGTGAAGAAGGGCGGTCGCGCGCGTGAGGCGCTGGTTTCCTGCGGGGCCGACATGGTTGACGACCGGCCCGCCGATCCCTTCTCGGCCGCGCCGGCGCGGGCGATGATAGCCGTTCGACCTGAACCCGCGAGTGCCGCGGCCGGCGGCCGAGAAACCGCAAGCGAGACCAAGGGTGAATTGAGGCTACCCGCCGCTACGTCGTCCCGAAAGAACAGGCCCCGGCCAGCCGCCAGACCCGCGCCACGCGTGCCTTACGTGCCGCGTCCCGCCGTCTCGCCGGGGCCTGCGCCGCTTCAACGCCGCTTACGGGCAGACCGTGCCGAAACTCGACAGCATCATCGCCAGATCGCCCAAATCCACGTCGCCGTCTCCGTCCAGGTCGCCATCCGCGAATGTCGCCCCGCTCGGTGTACCGAAGTGCGCGAGCAGGATCGCCAGGTCGCTCAGATCCACGGCCCCGCTCCCGTTCACGTCGCCCGGGCAGTCCGGCGTCGGCACGCACTGTCCCAGCAGCACTGTCACCGTTCCGTCCGTCACGCCGTTCGCCGCCGCGAGATCCACCGCTCCGTCCCCGTTCAGGTCCGCCATCGCGAACCGCCGCGGCCGCTGCCCAACCGGAAACGGCGCGGCCGGCTGGAAGGTACCGTCGCCGTTGCTCAGGTGCACGGCCACGGTGCTGGGGAGGAACAGACCGGCCAGCACATCGTCGAATCCGTCGGCGTTCACGTCGGCGAAGGCCACGGCGATGGGCAGCGTGTCCGCGCCGGTCGGAATCGTGACGTGCGGCTGGAACGTACCGTTTCCGTTGCCGAGCAGCACTTGGACGGCGTTGCCGTTCAGATACGGCGTCAGCAGATCCTCAAAGCCGTCGCCATTCGCGTCGCCGATTTCGAGACCTTCGGGCGAATCCGCGGGGAACCGGCCCAGCTCCGCCAGCGCGCCTGTGCCGTCGCCGAGGCCGACGACGACTTCGCTGGAGAAGACGAGCGGAGCGGCGACGTCGAGGAATCCGTCGCGGTTGAAATCCGCAACGACCGCGCCGCCGGGCCCGCCGGTGAGGAACCTCGGCATCTGCGACTGGAAGGTCCCGTCGCCGTGGCCCAGCGCGACGTTGATCAGGTTGTCCTCGCGCGACGAGAAGACGATGTCGAGGAACGCATCCTGGTTCATGTGTGCGAGCACGACGCCGCGAATCTGGTTCCCGAAGGCGAAGTTGAAGAGCGGCGGGCCCTGGAAACCGCCCGCGCCGTTGTTCAGCAGCACGCCGATCTGGGCGTTCACGCCGATCACGATGTCGTTCCAGCCGTCGCCGTTCACGTCGCCGATGGCGGGCGTCACGGGGCCGACGACGTCCGGGTTGCCCGGCTCGACCATGATGATCGTCTGCGGCCCCTGAAACGTCCCGTCGCCGTTGCC
>JADLBW010000087.1 GCA_020847515.1 Pirellulales bacterium
CGGCGGTGATTTCAATTGACTTCCCGTTCTATCGCCGTTGGCACGACCTGTGTGGGTGTTACGCGGGCAGCGGTTGGAGCGAGGCGACCAAGGAGACGGTCCGAGAGACGAACGGTGAGGGCGGGCCAGCCTGCGAGTTCGTTCGTGCCACGCTAAGGGGCCCGTCAGACGCGTATGGCTATCTTAACTTTGCGAACATCAATGAAGACGGCCGGGTCGTGGCGCCGCCGGAACAACTTGGCGACTTCGGCTATCTGGTAAACCGGTTCATTCATACGGCGCAACATGCGCGTCAGATCAGTTTGAATCCACGCAAGTTGTTTCAAGTACAAGTTTGGAATTCGCAGGGTTCGCCACAATCGCCTCAACAGCGGGAGGAACTCGAATCGCTCTTCTTCGTTGCATTTCATCATTTGCAGCGTGAATTAAAACATGGGGACGCGCACTTGGCGGCGCCAAGGGCTAAGCTGTCGCCCTCCGATTGAAGAATCTTATCTTGTGTTCAGGTAGCGATGATTCGACGCGTAACTAGGGCTTTTCGCCGGTCGGCGGCCGGCTGCGGCGAGCGGCTGCGCCGGTTGGGCGACGCCGCGGCGGGGCCGTTCGAGCGGGCGATGGCCGCGGCGGCGCGGCGGTTGTTTCGCACGGCTGAGCAGTTCGAGCGCGTCGACTACTGGCTGCTGGGCGCGGCGCGACTGTTGTTGTGGCCCGTAGCGATCGCCGGGGCCGTCGTGAGCGCCGTGGGGCGGCTGTTGGTTCCGGCGGGCGTGCGGAGCGGCGCTCGGCGTTGGGGACAAGGCGGCGCGGCCGCCCTGGCGGCGCTGGGCGAGCGGTTGAATTTAGACGAGGCCGTTCGGCGGTTCGTATGGATCTCCCAGCCTGTCTGGCGGCCGCTGGCGGCGCTGGCTGGCTTTGCATATGTGTGGCTGTCGACGCGGCCGTACCGTCGGATGCGGTGGGGGCTGCCGGCCCTGGTCCTGCTGACGCCGGTGGCGGCCGCGGCCGGGTGGGGCGTGCTGTGGGGACGGGGGAGCGTAGCGGCGCACTACCAGGCGGCCGTGGCGGCGGCCCGCGATGCCGGCGATTACGAGCGGATGCAGCTCTATCAGCGCAAGCTCGCACAACTCGGCGCCGACACGCGGCACAGCGACTTCAAGACGGCCGTCGCGGTTGCAGAACAGGGGAGGCTCGGCGAGGCCTACACGCAGATGGAGCGACTTGCCCCGGCCGACCGCCCGGGTTTTGCTCCGGCGCACTTCTGGATCGTTCAGCAGTTGCTCTCCGGCGCCCTGCCGCAGCCGCCGGAGGAAGGGCATCGGCTGGCGGGCCAGCACCTTGATCAGCTCGACGCGGCGCGCATCGACCTGCCGGAGTTGGTGTTGATGCGGGCGACATGGCTGGTGCAGGGGGGGAGACTGGCCGAAGCTTCCGAAAAGCTCAAGCCGCTCATCCATCGGCTGCCGCCGGCAGCGATCCAGCGGCTGTCGATTGATCTCCAACTGAACCGCGAGGAGGAGGCCAAGCTCGACGCCCGCGCCGTGGCGACGGCCCTGCGCGATCGCCAATTGCGCGGCGCGGCCGTTGACGCCGAGGGATACCATTGGTGGTCGGTTGCTGAAGCGCTGCTGGGCGACGAGCAGCGCCATGCGGAAGCGATCGCGGCCTGGCAGCAGGCGTTTCCGGAAGACGCCGCCATGAAGAGCGCCAAAGCGCATCTGGCCCTGCGCGAATTCGACCTGCAGGTGCGGCAGCAGAAGCCTAACGCGGGGCTGCTTTCGCAGCGCATCGCCGACGCGGCGGAGGCGAACAGCGAACCGGCTGAGATCCATCGCCGCATCGCGCTGCTGCTCAATAGGCAAGACCAGTCGCCGGAAGCCCGCGACGCGCTTGCCGAGCTGACGGGCTCGACTTCGACCCCGCCGTTGGTGCTGCAATCGCTCGGCACGCAGTTGCTGTTAAAGGGCCAGGCCGCCGAGGCGGCGGCGCTGCTGAAGCGGTCGCTCGCGGGGGACGACCGCGACGCCACGGCCTGGAACAATTATGCCTGTGCGCTCTTGGAGCTGCCGGGCGCCGACATGAACGAGGCGCTTCGGGCCGTGGAGCGGGCGGTGTCGATGGACGCCAACTCGCCGCAGTTCCGCGAGACGCGCGGGCAGGTGCTGGTGCGTCTGCATCGCTGGGAGGCGGCGATTGAGGATCTAGAGCTGGCCATCAACGGCTTGCCGCCCTCGAAAGCGATTCATCGATCGTTGGCCGAGGCCTACGCCGCAACCGGCCAGGAGGAGCTGGCGCTGTTGCACCGGGGCGAGTCGCAGTAGGGGCCGAGGCCCTAAGGAACCGTGTTTGGCTGGCGGCTATCGGCTATCGGCCGACGGCCAGACGGAAAAGCCTCATTCTGGCCGTTAGCCGATAGCCAACTGCTGGTGGCTAAAATCACAGCGGATTCATCGGCGGCGCAGGGATCAAAAAACGTGAGGACCGCAAAGTTGACTCGATTTATCGCCGTGGTTTGTTTGGCCGTGGTCGCCGCCCTGCCCTGCCGCGCGGAACTGCTTCCGGAGGAAGTGGCGATTATCGCCGTACGCGGCAGTCGCGAATCGGAGGGTTTGGCCAAGTACTACGCGCAGCAGCGGAAGATCCCCAGCGCGAACATTTGCACGGTCGATATGCCGCGGGGCGAGACGCTCGACCGCGAAAAGTGGCAATGGGCGGTGCGGCCCGAAATCGCCAAGTGGATTACGGAAAACGATCCTGAGGCGCGGCTGAAGTGTCTGGTCACGACGTTCGACGTGCCGCTGAAGATCGGTCCGGCGTCCGCCGACGACTTACAGCCCTATCGGAGCTTTCTCGAGCACGAGCGGCTGCAGCGCTACGCCCGGCTCAATGAAATCCTTAGCGCCTTTAGCAAGCTCGCCCCGGCAAGTTCGGCGGCCGGCGGCGCCGCCCCGCAGGGGACGGCTGAAGCCGCTTCGCCGGATGCCAAGGCCAAGCTTAACGGCCTGAAGCAAGATCTGGAGAAGGCGCTGCAGGCCGCGCAAGCAGAGATCGCCAAGCTGGGCGACGCGGATGAGCGTCAGCGGCAGCAACTCGAAGTTCAACAACTGGCGGGCGCCGTCGGCGGCGTGAACGTGCTGGTCGGGGCCCTGGGGCAAAAGATGGCCGCCGAAGCCGAGGCGGCCCAATCGCTGCGCAGCGACTTCGACGTGCTGCGCGGCCATCTGATGGGCCTTGCCGAAGCCAAGGGAATGCTCGACCAGGTCGCGGCGGCGCCAGAGCGCGACGCCTTGATCCTGGCGATGATCGATCGCGCTAACGGTCTTACCACCAGCATCGCGTGGTTGGATGAGCAATTGGCGGCGCTCAATAAGAACGAGACTTCGGCGAGCTTCGACAGCGAGTTGTCGCTTATCATGTGGCCCGACGGCTATGAGTTGCTCCGCTGGCAGCCGAATTATTTGCGGGCCGGTTACCGCGGTTCGGCGCTGCCGCAGATCCGCCGCACGCTGATGGTTTCCAGAATCGACGCGCCGACCATCGTGCTGGCCAAGGGGCTGATCGACGCCGCCATTCAGGCCGAAGAAAGCGGTCTGCAGGGCAAGGCGTACTTCGACGCCCGCGGGCTGGCGAAGCTCGACAACACACCGCACGCCCCGGGGAGTTACGAGGACTTCGATCGAGCGCTGCTAATCACCGCGCGCGGCATCGAGGAGCAAACCGATCTGGAGGCGGTCCTCGACGAGCAACCGGCGCTGTTTCAGGCGGGCCAGTGCCCGCAGGCGGCGCTGTACTGCGGCTGGTATTCGCTGGGCAAATACGTGGACGCCTTCGATTGGGCGCCCGGCGCGGTCGCGTATCACCTGGCCAGCAGCGAGGCCGTGACGCTGCACAAGGCTGACAGCCAGGTCTGGTGCAAGCGAATGTTGGAGGACGGCGTGGCGGCGACGATCGGCCCCGTCGTCGAGCCGTATCTGTTCGCGTTCCCGCGGCCCGAGGAGTTCTTTGCGCTGCTGCTTCGGGGCGAGTTGACGCTGGTCGAGTGCTATTACGAGACGCAGCCGTTCAATAGCTGGGCGATGACGCTCATCGGCGACCCGCTGTACCGGCCGTTCAAGAATCGGCCGATGAAGGGGGCGCAGCCGGCGCAGAAGGGCGCGGCGCAGTCGCAATAAGAAGCGCGAACGCCGCGGGCGCGAGTCGGAGGGTTTTCCAAGGCGGCTACGCCCGGCGAAAGCGGCGGCTGGTTTCTATAAGCTCCAGAGGGTGATGCGCGTGGCCGGCGTCCAGTAGTCGTCCACCTTGTATTCACTGGAGAACGACGTCCCGTCCCAGGCGTCGAGGTGGCCGGTCGCGTCGGAAAACTGGATGTCGAACGCGATGATGCCCTTCATGGCGGCGATCTTCGATTTGTCGAAGGCGTCGCCTTTCTTTTTGGTCAGGTCGAAGTCGGGATTGCCGAGCGCTTGCGGCAGCCACTTGCGCATCTCTGCGACGCGCAGTGCGTAGTATTTGCCGTCGGCGCCTTTGACCTTCGCCAGCCCAGCGAAGTTGCCGGGGATCGGCACGCCGCTTTCGTTGAGACCGCGGCTTAGGCGGATTGCGCACGTGTTAGTGATGTATGCAGCGTCGACTCCGCCGCCGATTTCTTTCTTGACGGCCGCCGAGTCGGGATAGGTTCGGTAGTCGGGATAGGCGTTCCAGAATTGCAGCCAAGTGGGTTTCATGGCGCGCTCTAGGGAGAAGGGCTTACGAGGGTGGGCGCAGGAGCTCGGGAGGAGGCCCGACATTATGGCACAGCGGCGACCGCGGCGCCACGGTCTCAACGCTGATGGCAGGGCGGATCAGTTGTTCAAGCTTGGGATTGGGGCGCCGTGCCCACGTCCGCGTGGACATGATGGTTCCCCGCAAGGCATGGGCACGTCGGCGGACCGCCGTGGCCATGGCACCCACCCATTTTGGAAAACCAATTGGCCCCGACGCTCCTGAGGCGACTTCGCCGCGGCGCAGTCGAGTGGGCCGGCGCTGCTTACTTCGCTCCCTCCGGCGCAATGCAGGCCAGGGTCCGCAGGTACGACTCGTCCAGTCGCAAGCCGTGCGGGGGAAGGCCCGAACGCCGGTTTATCGCTTGAGCCTCGGCTAAGGCCCTTTCGAGCGCGTCGGCCTCGTCAATGGCGGCGACGCTGAGCTCGAGCGATACGTTGCTGATGCCGGCGGCGCAGCCGGTGACGTTAGTGAACCAGACGCGATATTGCTGCTTATCCATGGCGGCTCCGGCGGCAAGCGAGGTTCGGCGGACATCGGTGCGCGATGGCGGCGCTCGCTTGAGCGCCCAGTATAGCACGATAGCCGTGCAGCCGATCAGCGAGCGCCGCGGCGCGGCTGTAGTGTGTAGCGGCTTCGAACCGAGCGATTTGCCGCGGCGACTTTCAGGTGCTGCTCGCGGGACGTGGACGTGTGAAACCCGCCCGGACGGGACGCCGCGGCGCGAGGCCTTGGGGTCGACGCTGGTCCGATGGAAAGCGACCCGCGGCCGGAGGCCGGGGGTGCAGGGACTCTTTAGCGGCGCAACGATCAATGGACATGAGGCAACGCCAGGCCCCGAAGATAACGCCCACTATGGCGCCAATAGTGCTATACGTCACAACGCCCGTCGCGCGCGAGAGGCTCGGGCTGCGCCTATTTCGGTGCTGCTGATTGCGCGATCACCAAGGAAAGCCGGTTTGTCTGGATCATCCGTGGCGAAGAATTTTTACGCCTTTGTGATGCGGCCCCCGGCAGTGCGGCTTTACGGAGCCCATGCCGGCCTGTTTGCAGTTTATTCTTTTGAGTGAAGTAAGGGCCCTGCCATGTCCCACCGTGCGGCGCGTCTTGTCGTAGTCGACGGCGATCCGACGTCGCTGAAGGCGACGTCCCATGAATTGCGAACCGCCGGCTGGACCGTGCTTGAAGCGGCGACCGGCCAGGACGCGCTCGCCCGGGCGGGCGAGGCGGATCTGATGGTCTTGAAGATCCCGTTGCCCGATATGGAAGGGTTCGAGGCGTGCCGGCGGCTGCGCGGCGACCGGCCAACTGGCAGCCTGCCGGTCATTGTGCTGTCTGAAAGTTTCGCGGAGAGCGGCAATCAGCCCGAGTTGCCGCCGTGCGCCGACGCATACCTGACGCACCCCGTCGGGCCGCCGGCGCTGGCGGCGACGGTCAAGGCCCTGCTGAGCGCGCGCCAGGCCGAGCGGGACTTGCGCGAGACCGAGGCGAAGTTCAGGGCGGCCTTCAATGCCGCCAAGAACGGGATGGCCCTGCTGGACGACCAACTGCAATGCACGGACGCCAATCCGGCGCTATGCCGACTTCTGGAGCAATCTCGCGATCGGGTCGTGGGCCGCAGTTTGGGCGAACTATCGTCGGCCGAAGAGGAGGCCGTTGCGAAACTTCAGGAACAGTTAACGCGAGAGGGTTCGTGGAGCGAGCGATTGTCGCGGCGGCGGGCCAACGGAGATCTGCAGCAGCTTGAGTGGAGCATCTCGCCGGCGAGCCCCGACGGCTACGTGCTGGTCGTCGTCGATGTTACCGATCGGTTGCAGTTCGAGCACGAACGCCGGCAGTTGCTGGAGCGCGAACGGGCGGCCCGCGCCGAGGCTGAACGCGCCGATCGCCTCAAGGATGACTTCCTGGCGACGCTGTCGCACGAACTTCGCACGCCGCTGAACGCGATCGTCGGCTGGTCGGAGCTTTTGAAGCTGGGCCGTTTGGAAGACGAGGAGATGCGCGAAGGAATCGACGCCATCGATCGCAACGCCAAGACCCAAGCCCAGATGATATCCGACCTGCTCGACGTGTCGCGAATCACCTCGGGAAGGCTGCGGCTGGAGATGCAGACCGTCGACCCGGCAGCGACCATCGCGGCGGCTCTGGCCGTCGTGGAGCCGAGCGCCGAGGCCAAGGGCGTAGAGGTGTCGACGGCCCTGGACGACCACGCCGGGCCTGTAACGGCTGATCCCGCGCGGCTGCAGCAGGTAGTCTGGAATCTCGTCAGCAACGCGGTGAAATTCACGCCGCCGGGCGGGCGGATTCGCGTGACGTTGCGGCGGCTCGGTTCCACGGTGGAAATTGCGGTCGAGGATTCCGGCCAAGGAATCGCGCCGGGGCTGTTGCCTCACCTCTTCCGGCGGTTCCATCAGGGCGATCAGGCGACGACGCGGCGCTACGGGGGACTGGGGCTGGGACTGGCGATCGTACGACAGCTCGTCGAGATGCACGGCGGCACGGTGCGCGTCGATAGCCCGGGCGCAGGCCAGGGCGCCACGTTCACGATATCGCTGCCGGTCGCGTCGGTACGATCGACGCTCGATACGGCAGACCCCGAGGCCTCGCACGCCCCGACGGTTGATGGGCAAAACGGTTCGTCGACTCTCGAGGGCGTGAGGGTCATGATCGTCGACGACGATGCGGACGCCCGCCGGCTTACCCGAAAGGTTCTGGCCGAAAGCGGCGCCGAGTCGCAGGAAGCGGCCGACGTCGAAGCGGCGGTCGCGGCAATTCCCGAGTTCTCGCCGCACGTGTTGATCAGCGACCTGGGGATGCCCGACCACGACGGCTTTGAGCTGATCCGCGAGGTGCGATCGCGCGGCTACACGTTTCACGACTTGCCGGCGGTGGCGCTCACGGCGTTTGCCCGCACCGAAGATCGGCGACGGGCCCTGCTAGCAGGCTTTCAAGTGCATCTGGCGAAGCCAGTAGATCCGAGTGAATTGACCGCCGTGATCGCGACGCTGGTCGGACGCACCGGCGGCGGCTGAACCGTGGGGGCGTCGCGGCCAATCGTGCCGGCTTGATCGCAGGGAAGGCCCGCTGCGGCAGCGCCGGTCTCTAGGAAGCCACGCCGACAGGCGGGATGCCACTGTAGGGAGAAGCCGCTCCGTGCAACGGCGAACGTCTCCGGCGGCTTCATGCACTAAACCCGTCGGGTCCCGCCGTAAGGCGTCGCGTTCGAAGGATTGCATGGGCGATTCGAACGCTTGCGTGCCGGTGCAGCGCCGCAGAACGAAGGCGGACGCCACATGCGAATTTCGGAGAAATCTCATCCACGTTACTGGGGCAGCTTGTAATCTCGCCACAGCCAGCGGAGCGAGTCGGGCAGGATGGCGCCGCCGTGGTTGCCGTTGTGGCCTCCCTCGCCGGTTTCGAACTTGTAGTCGTAGTCGCGAAACTTCAGCGCGGCGGCCATTTGCTGGTTGCCGAGCCACCAGTTGCCGTGTTCGTTATCGAGATCGTTGGCGCCGTCCTGCAGAAAGACGCGGATGGGCCGCGGTTTCGGTTCTTTGCGGATCATGCTCGGGTAAGCGTCGCCGCCGCGGATATTGACGAAGCTGCCGACGTGGCTGAGGACCTTGCGGAACTGGTCGGGTCGTTGCCAAGCGACCGTAAAGGCGCAGATGCCGCCGCTGCTGATGCCGGCGATGGCGCGGCCTTGGGGGTCGTCGGTGAAGGGATGCGACTTGGCCACCTCGGGTAGGATTTCAGTCAGCAGGAAGTGGGCGTAGTCGCCGCTGAGGGTGTCGTATTCGAAACTGCGGTTTTCCGGCTTGGGCTCCCACCCGGGGCGCTCGGGCAACTCCGGCTTCTTGTGGCCAGGATCGACGAATACGCCAATCGTGACCGGCATGTCGCCTCGATGGATCAGGTTGTCGAACACGATCGGCGTACGGAACTCGCCCCGCTCTCGGATGTAGGCGTGGCCGTCTTGAAAGACCATGAGCGCCGCCGGCCGCTGCGGATCGTACTGGGCGGGCACGTAGACCCAGTATCGCCGGATCGTGCCGGGAAAGACTTTGCTATTCGTCCAGACGTGCTCCGAGACCGCTCCGCGGGGAACCTCTTCGTGGCGCTCGGAATCGACGCCATATTCGTATCGCGTTTCCACGGCAGGTTCCTCACTGGAGACGACCGGCGCTGTCGAGGCAACGAAACTCAAGGCGATGGCGACGCATATCCAGGGGAGCCGCATGTTGTTCGCTCTCGGCAGGGTTGAGAAGAAGCGATATCGCGAGCCTGCCAGTCTAACGGGCGACGGTAGGGAAGCAAATCGCCGAGTACGGCGATGTTCGGTCCTAGTGCAGCCCATGAGGCGCCCTTAGAGGGTTGGCAGGCTGGCGGCCGCAATGGCCCGTCACCGCTGGGCTGCACCCCTGTCGGGGCACGCAAAGGCTTTATCGCCGCATTAACCTCGGCTGCGAGCCGTGGCTACATGCCTGTTGACCGTTGGGCCGCTAAAGAGCCTCTGCAGGGCCGGCCTCCGGCCGGGGGGTCATAGTCTTGGGCAGTGCAAATACTTTGCGTATGCCTGGGACGGCCCACCTTTCACGCCCCTTCGTACAACGGGGAAGAAGAAGCGGATTGGCCGTCGGTGCGCGGCCCTAGTAGCGCGGAGCGTTATTGCTGGCAGCGGTCGCCGGCACGCTGCTGTCTGGCGGCGGTTGCCATCCGCTGGTGCGCGGCGGATCGCTCTGCAGCATCTGCCCGCCGTATTGCTGCGATGCGATCGCCGTAGCTGGCGGCGCGGCCGGCGTCGCCGTCGTCGGCGCCGCCGACAGCGCGGCCGAAGCGGTTGCAGGGGTCAGCGGCCGGGCGGCCAGCGCCGTGCTCGACCCGCCGGGGAGCGGCGTCGCGCCGGTCGGCGTGGGGCCGATCGGGGTCTTCATGACGATTTCCTGCTGGTGCGTTTCCCACTTCGTCACCGGCTGTTGCACGGTCTTGGTTTCCGGCGTCCAGGTCGACCGCGCCACGGGAATCTGCACGGTGGCCACCTGCTGTTGCCACACCGTCACGGGCTCGTATTCGTACGTCCAATAGGGCGTTACGAAGGGATTCCAACGCCCGTGAAGCCGCGAGACGACCTGATACTGCGTCACCGGCACGTTGTATACTTGTTGGTACGGCACGTTCTCCGTCGTGACTTGCTGGCGATAGGTGGTGACCTGGCGGTCTTCGGTCTTGGTGACCGCGATTGAACGGGGAACGACCGATCGCGTCACCTGGTAGCGAATGCCGTTCTCGTCCACGTACTGCGTGCTTTGAGCCTCCGCGCGGGCCGCAGCGGCGATGGTCGCCAGTGCTAGCGCCGCCGCGATTGGCCATCGAGTCGCATTCATCGTCACCCCCTTCGGGCCCCGCCTCGGCCGGCGCTGATCAACCTGCAAATAGCGCAGCGGCGCCGGCATCGTCGGCGCAGCACCTCGCAAGGAGTATCGGTCGGAACGATTGTCGGGCTTCAGTCCGCCGCGTCCGGGTGAGGCCGGGGGTCGGGAGTCTTTTGCGACTGGAGATCGTGCCACCAAAGCAATGCCCCCAGTCGCAAAAGATTCCCGACCCTCTTTCGCCGAGCCGCTTTTCGCCGACCCGTTTGGCGGAGTCCAGTGCAGCGCCGCTAGCACGCCGCAGCAGCAGCTTCTAAAATCAACGGTCGCCCCGGGGCCGCGCCGCTGGCCGCGCCGCAGTGGATCGCGGTGGCGACGCATGCGCCCCTGCCTCGTTGAACGCGCCGGTGATGGACGCCAAGTTGCTTGATATCCTTCGTTGTCCACAGAATCGCACCCGGCTCCACCTCGCCGAGCCGGAGCTGTTGGCGCGGATCAATCGCTCAATCGAAGCCAACACGGCGGTCAACCTCGCCGGCGAGCGACTGCGCAAGCGGCTCGACGGAGGTCTGATTCGCGAGGCGGGCGACCTGCTCTACCCGGTCATCGACCACATTCCCGTAATGCTGCCCGACGAGGCGATCGACCTGGCGCCCTACCAATAGGTCCGCCGGGCTGCCGCTACGGTCGCAGTCGCACGCACCGAGGCTTCATCTCCCTACGACTGCCGAGTTAATCGCCATGCCGACGGTGTTTCAACGCATTATCGATCGCGAGATTCCGGCCGACATCGTCTATGAGGACGACGACTGCCTGGCGTTTCGGGATATTTCGCCGCAGGCGCCGACGCACGTGCTGTTGATTCCCAAACGGCCCATCGCTTCGATCGACGCCCTGTCGGATGAGGACGCCGCGCTAGCGGGGAGACTGTTTCTTGTGATCCGCGACTTGGCGCGGCAGCTTGGCGTGGCCGAGGCAGGATACCGCGTTGTCGTGAACACCGGCAGCAACGGCGGTCAAACGGTCGAGCATTTGCACTTCCACCTGCTGGCGGGGCGGCCGATGACCTGGCCGCCGGGTTAAGGGCCCGCGCGATCGCGGCCCCCGCGCGAGCAAGCCGCGTAGCCGCAGCGGCTCGCCACGGGGCCAGCCGACCGGGCCCGCCAACGCTCCAGCCGCGGGCGGCGGTTGCCACCGCGGCGATGCAGCGGTAGTCTTATTGAGAACTGTGCGACTAATGAACCGTGGTCGGCTGTCGGCTGTCGGCTGTCGGCTGTCGGCTGTCGGCCAGAGGGAGCAGGCCTAATTCTGGCCGCTAGCCGACAGCCAAATTTACAACGTTCATTAGCGGCGCAGGAATCAATAGTGCTTGACCGAATGACCCGTCCCGGTGGCGCAATTGGATAGCGCGTCGGCCTCCGAAGCCGAAGGTTAGTGGTTCGAATCCACTCCGGGATACTGGTAGTCCGCCCCGCCTAAGCACGCAGAGGTTGCTGCGAGTCGTTGTTTGCCGTCCACAAGGCCTGGCCGGACGCAAGGTATCGCCCGGCTACGACTGGCCGCTGACCTGATCAGCCGCGTCGGTCCATTCCAGGCGGATGCGAGCGAGTTTTCGTTCGACAGATCGCTCAACGACGCCCAAGCGGTCGGCAATCTCGGCGTTGGAGAAGCCTTCGAGCTTCATGACGGCCACGGTCCGAAGTTGATCGTCGAGGGGCCGGAGCAACCGCTCTACTTTTTCGGCAACTTCCATGGCGAACTGGGGCGTCGGCTCGCTGCCAACGAGCTGTGCCATGTCACAAACGGCTTCTTGGGCGGAGCTCGATCGCTTCTTGGCTTGTTGGCGCTTGACCTGATTGATCGCCTTTCGAGCCGTGATCTTGACCAGTAGCGGCCACAAGCCGGTGCGGTCGTGAAGCTCAGGAAAGCGACCGGCGCGGGCCCCGCTAAAGAAACTATTAAACGCGCTCAGGACGACGTCTTCTTCGTCGGCCACCCGCTGCGGCGCCCCCGTGATGCGAGCGCGGGCCAGCGCCGCCAGCCGCGCGAAGTAGCGATTCCACAACTGCTGTTGAGCCGTTGAGTCGTCATCCGCTGCGAGCTGCAGCCAGTGGGTGACCGACTGCTGATGGGGCGCGTCCATGAGAAGGTTCTTCGCGAGTGCTGCCGCCGCGAGCAATTAGACGGCGTCCTCCGCAGGCGGCAAGGCCACAAGGAAGCCATTCTAACTGGTCTGGCGGCCGCCCACCAATCATCTTATGCGTGCGGCGCGCCAGGCGCGGTATAATCGCCGTCTACGTGCGCCCCGCAACACCCAAGTTCGTCCGCCAGGGCTTGAGGCATGCCTGCCGAACCGAGCTCCCGACCCATGTCGGCCGCGGCGATGCAAATTGTCGATCGCATCTGCGATCGTTTCGAGCGGGCGTGGCAGAGGGGGATGCCGGCCTTGGAGGATTATCTGGCGGAGGCCCCGGCGGATTGCCGACGGCATTTGCTGCCGGAGCTGGCGGCAATCGAATTGGTCTATCGCGGACGTCTGCACGAAGCCGGCCGATTGATGGATCAGCTCAAGGCTGCGCACCCTGCGCTAGCCGACGAGTTGAACCGGTATGCCGAGGCGATCGAGGCCGGGGACGCTCGCGACGCCGCGAAGCGGCCCCGCGACGGATCTCACTCGGCCCTCAGCGACGTCGTGCTGGCCAGCATCAGGGAGCTGCCGGGATTGCATATTCGCTGCCCGCATTGTGCAAGTCCCGTGGAACTGCTCGCCGATACGCCAGACGAGGAAGTGACATGCCGGTCGTGCGGAAGCACGTTTTGCCTGGTGGAACGCGACGGCGCCGCGCCCGCCGGGTTCAGCCTGCGTTCGATCGGGCGGTTTGAACTTGTGGCACGTCTGGGCGTCGGCGGCTTTGGAACCGTGTGGAAGGCCCGCGACACGCAGCTCGATCGTACGGTCGCACTTAAGATCCCGCGCCGTGGCCAGCTTCGGGCCGAAGAGGTTGAATTCTTCTTTCGCGAAGCCCGCGCCGCCGCCCAGCTCCGGCATCCGCATATTGTGGCGGTGCACGAGATCGGCCGGGAAGACGATACGGTGTTCATCGTCAGCGACTTCATTCGCGGCGTCACGCTGGCAGAGCTGTTGAAAACTCGGAAGCCAAGCATCCGCGAGGCTGCCAGGTTATGCGCACTGGTGGCCGAGGCGCTCCATCACGCGCACGAGCGGGGCGTGGTACACCGCGATCTCAAGCCGTCGAACATCATGATCGATGAAGAGGGGCAGCCGCGGATCATGGACTTTGGACTTGCCAAGCGCGAGTCGGGCGAGGTTACGATGACGTGCGACGGGCAGATTCTCGGCACCGCCGCGTACATGTCGCCGGAACAGGCTGCAGGCCGAGGGCATTGGATCGATCGCCGAGCCGACGTGTACTCGCTGGGGGTCATCATCTTCCAGTTAGCAACGGGCGAGCTGCCGTTTCGCGGCAATTTCGAAGCGCAACTCTCCAGCAAACTCCTCGACGATGCGCCTGACCCGCGTAAGCTGAATAGTCGCATCCCTCGCGACTTGGCGACGATCTGCCTGAAGTGCCTGGAACGCGACCCCAACCGTCGTTACGCCGGCGCCGGGGCGACGGCCGCCGAATTGAATCGATTCCTGCGCGGAGAACAGATCCACGCCCGGCCGCTCTCGCGGGCGGCGCGGCTGTGGCGGTGGACAAAACGCAGGCCGGCGTTGGCGACGGCCGTAGCGCTTGCCCTCCTGGTAGCGATCGCCGGCCCCGTGGCGGCGATCGTGATCGACTCGCAGCGGCGCGAACTGGATGCGCGCGTCAAGGAGCTTGATCAGTTAGTCATAAGCCAAGAAGCAGCCACGCGCGCGTTGCGATCCGAGAAGGCGGGATTGCAAAACAGGCTCGCGGGGATGCGCGCCATGCATCCTGGGTCGGGGGAGGCGGTGCTTGAATGGCGGCGGAAGCTTATCGCCGACGTGCTGGATCGCCATTACAAGGCGACCGTCGCCGCTGTCGACCAGGACCAACTCGACTTGGAGAGCCGGGCCCGGCTGCGGCTGGGCCTGGGCATGATGCTGACCGCCGTCGAGCGCGCCTCGGATGCGACGGCTCAGCTCAGCAAGGCGAAAGCTGCGCTAGAATCACTTGCCGCCAAACAGCCTAATAATCCGCGCGTCCAAGCGGCATTGGCCGACTGCTGCGAGCAGTTGTGCGACTGCTATCGCGCTGGGGGCCAGTCGCGGCCGGCCCAGGCGGCGGCTGCGTGGACATTGGAGTCCCGCAAGCGCCTGGCCGAAGCGCACCCCGACGATGCAGCCGCGCGGATCGACCTGCTGGCGTCCTATTATTTGTCTTCCGGTTCCGCCGCGGAGCTGGAAAGAATTCCCGTCCTTTCGCAACGGGTAGTCGACGAGTGGCCAGGCGACGCAGACGGCATCTACGAAGCGGCCTGCCGGCTGACGCTCCGGCCGCCGCTGCTGAGCGCTCGCTCTCCAGAGGCGGATCCCAGCCCGTAAGCGACTTCAACGTTGCCACACGGCGGCTTCTTCGCCTTCGCGGGTCGCAAGATCGCGGAATACGACCAGGTCCAACCCCTCGGCGAGAAAATGGACGCTGCCGTCGGCGAAGGCGAAGTGGGCGCCTTGCGGGTGTTGGCTGCCGAACCCCAGTTCGTTCTTGAGCACCGTTCGCAGTTTCGGCGGCGCGTCGAAGTCGCGCACGAAGTACACTCGCCGGCTCTCCAGGGCGTTAATCGGCCAGACGACGCGTTTCGCTGCGGCGATGCAAACGCTGCCAGGCGTTTTGGACCCGCCGGACTTGTACCACACAGCGCCCAACGTCCATAGCTCTGTCGTATCGTAGATCGATCGTTCGCCGACGGCCAGCGTGTGGGACGAGCCGTCGCTGACGTCCGTCACGCGCACGCGGCTCCGCAGGAACAGCACGCCGTCGGTGGCCGCAATACCGCAGTCGGTCTCCTCCAACGGCCAGTCCTCGCGGGTCAGCCCGGCGCCGGCCACGCCCACGTAGCTGGCGCTTTCCAGGTCAGTAGTCTGCTGGGTCGGCGGCTCCGTAGCGGGGCAGAAGTAGCTGGGCACGATTTCGCCAGCGGCGTGCCTGCGCGCTCCGCCGTCGGCGTCAGGGTCGATTTCCGAGTAAAGCGATTGCTGATCCATTTGCGGCAGCAGAAGCACATGCCAGCCGATGCTCTTCTGCCCGGAGCGCGCGTGCAGGCGGGCGCCCTCCGGAAACTCCTGGCGCTGAGCGTGATAGGCGTGCAGCGCGACGCCAATCTGCTTCAAGTTATTCCGGCACACTGACTGTCGCGCCGATTCCCGCGCCGCCTGCACGGCCGGCAACAGCAGGGCCGTTAACACGCCGATGATAGCGACGACGACCAACAGTTCGATGAGCGTAAAGCCGGTCGTCTGATCGACCGCTGTCGGGCGGCGATGCGCAGCGGATGTAACACCCGGAAGTTTCAAGCGGGACGTCCTCTGGAGCGTCGAACGTCCCGCGCCCGTGGGCCGACGACGGCCAGGGCGGCCCAAACCATGGCTCCGCACGACGGCTCCGGCACGGCCGCCAAGACTCGCGCTATTTCTGTCAGTGCGGCTTGCGAGCTGCCGCCGAACTGCTCTATCGCATCCAGGAACAGCGGGATGTCAGCGAACGTGTTGCTGCCGTCCTCGTCCATGTCGGCCATGTACGAGTCCGCTACGTCGCCCAGGATGTAATACTGCGCGTGGTAGGTGTTCGGGTCGCGAATCGCGTAGGCAAACAGCGCCACGTCCTGCTGGTCGACCGTTTCATCGGCGTTCATGTTTCCCGGCAAATCGGTCTCCGAGAAGTTAATGCTCGTGAACGTGGGATCGAAGTGCGGCACCCAAGACCCGCCGCCGACCGAGGTCCCGACGATATCGTCGAAGGATCCTTTGATGGCGCCAGCCGTCAGCATGGGATAGTTGACTCCGGGGACCGGAGCGGCGCCGGCGAGAACGGACAGGTCCAGTACGCCGCCAAGGGTGACAGTTCCAGAAACGTCGATCATGTCGAACGTCCCGCCGCCGAGGGCCGGACGGAACTCAATCGCCAGTCGCGCGTCTGAAGCCAGCTTCACATTGCCGCTGACGTCAAGCGAAGGGCCGAGCGCGAGCGTCGCCATGGCGCCGCCGCCGTCGCCAATCGACACGTTGGCGTTTACGTCGCCGCTCGCCCGAAGAACGCCCGCTTGGCTAAGGAGGCTAGCAGCGTTGATTGTCCCGCCGGACAAGTTAACGCTTCCCGCCGTCTGGGTAAATTGACCCGTCAACGCCACTGTGCCGCGGTTCTGCACCGTCACGGTTCCGCTAGTCGACAAACTGCCGGCGATCACCTGGCTCGTCGCTGGACCGCCTCCGCCGAGCGAAAGACTGCCGGCGCTGGCCACGGCCACATGGGCCACGACGTTCAACCCGCCCTGATTGACGCCGCCTGTAACCACGAGTCCGCCGGGCGCGGAGCCCAGTCCAAGCTCGACGGCGAACACCGGCGGCGCGACGACGCCGGTAATCGTAGTCGTATCGTTAAGTATCGTTGCCGTGTCTGCGGAATTGGGCAGCACGTTGAATTGCCAGTTGGCGGGCTCGATCCACTCGGAGTTGACGCCCCCGCCGTCCCATAGCACGGCGCTGGCGGGCCGCCCGGCCAGCGCGAGCATTGCCGTAGCGAGAGCAACGGATTCGGCTCGCAGGACGCGACGCCGGCGACGGTTGATGTAGAGCATGGAGGACATCGTCAGAGCCGCCGGGTGTCCGGCGAGCACGATATGACGCCGCACATCGGCAGGTCGGCTATCGGGGCACAACAACCGACTTCTGCCCCTTGGGGCTTTGGACCTACAACGGCGTAATCACCAAACGAGCGCGCCGGCCGACATTGAGTTTACCGAACTTTTCGCCGAGGCCCAAAGTAGAACGGCTATTCAGGCTGATTGCCTGGCGCATCGACGCGCGGGGCCGCCTGCGCAGTTGTCCCGCCATGTCGACGCCGACCCCTGGGCTGGCTGCGTGCCCCAGCGCGCACATTGCGGTATGCTAACGCAAGTCGAGAGAACGCGCGGATCGTCCGCCCGAAGCGATGGGAGGAACCGGCGTATGTCACCAGTTCGCTCGTTCGCCGCCGGCTTGGCGCTGACGGCCGCCTTGGCCTGCCACTGCCGATCCCGCGCGGATTCGACTGCGTACTTTTGGTTGTCGAACGAAGTCGGCGGGCCCGCCGTCCCGGTGATTTACGCGCTCCCCGGATCACTGGGCGAAATCGGGGTGTGGGCGCGGCCCGCAATGGGTTATCGACTCTCCGCCGTCTCGCTCGACTTAAAGGCAGAGCAGTCGGGCGTGGTTTCGTTCACCGACGTGCTGGTGCACAATCCGCTGCTGCAGGCGATGCCCGAGACGCATCGCCACCAAATCACGTTTGACTCGGACTCGGGCCTCGCTGTGGAGGCCGACTTAATCGACAGCTTTCTAGGCCTCACTTTTTTCGAGGACGCTGCGGGATTGCCTAATGGCGCCGGCATGGGGCTGTCGTGCGGGACGGATTTGCAGTGCTGCGATACGTTTGGCGAACCCTCGTGGCGCTTTGCGACCGTCGGCTATGAAGCTGGGATGTCGTACGGCGCTACGGATCTGTATCTCCAAATTGGCGAACAGGGCGTCTGGCAGTCGCCGGCCGGCGCCGCCGAACCTGATCCGCCGTGGAATACCAGCGCCGTCTTCGGGCTGACGAACGATTTGGCAAACCAGTGGACCGTGCCCCAGGCCGGCGGCGTCGACGATCGACACGCCCATCAGGGCGCAGCGGATGCAACAATCCAAGTCGCCAGCGCTGATTTCGACGAAGACGGCGATGTGGACGGCGCTGATTTCCTTACGTGGCAACGCGGCCTTGACGCCGCGGCGACGCACGCCGGCGGCGATGCGGACGGCAATGGCGGCGTCGACGGCGTCGATTTGGCGGCGTGGAAATTTCAATTTGGCGCCTCCGGCGCCGGGGCGCCTGCGCAGATAGCCGTGCCGGAGCCTTCGGATCTAGTAGCCATCGTCGCGCTTCTTGCCGTGCGTCGAACCTGCCGTCGGCTTCGCGGCAAGGACCGAAAGCGGACCTCTAGGGCGCGCGGGGAGACTTCTTCGCTGAACGTGCCGCTCTCGCAAGGGCACTGCGAACGGAAGCCGCGGACCTAACTTCAAGGTCCGCGGCTTCAATCCTTCGCACAGCATTGGTCCGCGTCGCGCTTCGCAGGCTCACCGCGCTCTCCTGCGAGGCGCACCGCTTAAGAGGACCATGGCCAAGCAGGTCGCAAGCGCCGCGGCGCCGGGTTCGGGCACGGCCTGAGTTGCGGCGATCTCGCTTGCCGTAGCGCTAACCAGCGTGCCGAAATGCTGCTGCCACAAGGCAGTGTCATCGTCGTTCACCACCCGGTCGTAGGTCACGTCGCCGGCTGCTTCGCCGACGGCGCCGAAATCTCGTTGGATGATCAAGAGGTCCGCGCCATCGACAGAGCCGTCGCCGTTGGCGTCTCCCGTCAGCTCAACGACGCTCAAGCTGACCGAAAAGGGCGCATAGTCCACATCCCAGCCCAGACCGCCAGCGAGGGCCGGCAACGATGCGTCGCCAAACGTACCGGCGACGCCGTCGCCCGCGGAAAGGATTAAGAAGTCGTCGCCGGGCGACGGCTCGAATCCGTCGCGGAGCGTCACCTGCAGCGCTCCGTCGATCGCGGCGTCGTGTTCAACGACAAGCCGGTCGTATTGCGAGCTTAGCGCGCCCGCCAGATCGATCTCTAAAACGCCAGTCGCGGTCTGCTCGTAGCTTTCAGCGAAGTTGAAGTGGGCCGAGTAGTCGGAACCTGAACCAGGCCGCACCGCGCCATGGTTTACCGCGTCGGCGTCGACGACGGCTCCGTCGACGCCCATCAACAGGCCTCCCTGGGCAACTCGAAGTTCGCCGGCCCCGCTGATCGAGGCTCCGGCATTGACGCTCGCGACGGACTGGACCTCCAGGAGCGACCCGTTGGCGATTGTCGTTTCAGAACTGGGGCTGAACTGTATGCCGGCGCCGTTGATGCGGGCCCCCGGGCCCGCCACCGAGGTATTGCCGGAGAGGATGATTGGCGCCGAGCCTTGGAGGTCGGTCGGCCCCCAGAGCGCTGATCCGGTGAGAGTGAGATTGCCTGCGAATTGCACGAACCCTGGCTGGCTCGGCGCCAGGGGCTGGTTGGCCTCGATATTGGCGCTCCAGGCCGTCACTTCACCGTTCCAAACGACAAATGGCAGCGGCATTGGCGCCGGCGACGGCGGCAAGTTGAGCCGTAGCGTCGATCCGTAGCTGAGCGTGGCATTATGCCCGGCGGCGCTCGTGGTGCGCCCTGACAATTCCAGCTCCGCGAGACTGTTAACCGTCGTCGTGCTCGTGCTGGCGAAGCTGGTGTTGCCGGCGATTAGCGCATCGGCGCCGCCCGCGACCGAAACGTCCCCCGAAACCGTGCCGGAGCCGCCGACCAGGTGCCCTCCCCCGGTGACGAACTGCAGGTCGCCGCTGACTTCCCAGGCGCCCTCGAAGTCTGCCGTGTTACCGCTGCCGATTCGCAATGTATCGGCAATCGGCCCGAATTGGGCGCCGTCGAGAATCAGATCGCTATCGTCGTCGGTGACGTCGATGTAGGCTCCTCCCAAGGCGATGGTTCCGCCGCCGGTCATATCAAATCGCAAATTGCCCCCTTCGACGGTCAGCTCGGATGACGAGCTAAACCCCAGGGCCGCCGCCCCGGCGCCGCCGACCTCCAACACGCCGTGACCGCTGATCTCGGCGGCGCCGCTCATGTTGACCTCGCGATCGACTTGGGCGCGACCGCCGTCCATGTGCAATTCGCCGCCGCTCTGCAGCTCCAAATAGTCGGTGTCGAGCGCTGGACTGACGCCGGGAATATCGGACACGATGATCGTCGATCCGTTGCCGGTGATCGTCGTCGTGGCGGTGTTCGAGTTGTTGGCCACAGGCAAGCGATGGCCAAAATTGTAGAGCCCGATGCCTCCGGCCACATACAGGCTGCGGAGGGTGGCGGAATCGGCGTGCAATACGACATTGTGGTGACCGTCGTCAATTATCACGGCGTCGCCGCTCTCGGGCACATGCACGTTCCAATTATCCGCGTCCTGCCAATCTCCGTTGAGGGCGTCGTCGGTCCAGGTGACGGTGGCGCCTGCCGGCGGAATCACGATTTGGCCGCTGGCCAATCGAGCGGCGGCGAAGCTTAATGCTAGCCCGAGGACGCCGACGCCTAGGGCGCGCTGAATCGAACGAAACATGGCGAATCTCCTAATCGTTGCGGCAACACGTGGCGGTCGCCTGGGGGAACGACGGCCGACCATTCTCTGCAGCCGCAGATGCGGCCCGGCCGTCAAAGAGAACATCAACGGCGGTTGGAGAAACCCGACGCGCGGCGGAGGGACTAAGAATGCTTTTTGAAAAATTTTTTTCGGCGCGAGGCAAGATCTACCGGGCGGTAGACCTTTCTGCGAATCCCTTAGCTGGCGGCAGCAGCCTCGGCGCCGATCGGCCGGGGGGCGTGGGCCGTGTTCGAGCCGACGGCTGCCATCGTCGCACGACGATTGATCCGAAGTATCGTTGGCCGGCGTTGGCGGACTGTGCGGCGGGTGCGCGCAGTTCGACCCCAGTTCTTAACCGCCGGAGGGTCGCAAACGCGGTTCGGCCTCAACGCCAGCAGATAGGCCCCCGCCCATTGCCCAAGCGGGGAGAGAATGTAACGCAGGAACTAGGTAGCGTCGCGGTTGCTTGCCTGCCCGATCGACCGGACGCCCCAGGTTGCGCGTCTTCGCCTTTTCTGGCCCGACGGAGCCCACGAGAGTTAAAGGGCCGACGTGGCCGCGATGCCGGACGTTAAGGGCATGGCCGCCCGAAGGGCGCAAACCGGTCCGCGAGTGCTGAAGCCGCGTCCGAGGCAGAATGAACGGACGTGGCGGAAACGGGCGGGGGCGAGGGACCGCGGCAGAACGTAGCTCAAGTGGAGCCGAGGGGGATCGAACCCCTAACCTCCGGCTTGCAAAGCCGGCGCTCTCCCAATTGAGCTACGACCCCGGTCTGGCCCGGCGACAGGCGCCTCGCATGGATCGTCGCGCGGCGCGCCTTCAGATTCTACGTGCCCGCCGCCGGTTTGCAAGGCGACGGGTCGCCCTCGCCGCGGCCCTGCCCCTCGATCGACGATCGCCGATCGCCGCTAATCCGCCCTCCCCTTACCGGCGGTTCTTGTCCACGATCGCAATGAGGATCAGCAGAAATGCAGCGAATCGCACCCAATACCACATGGTGTGCCCTTCGGCCGTGTCGTGCGACAGCGCCAGCCCCAGACGGGTGATGCCCAGCAGTAGAAAGGAGAGGGCGAACATGCCGAACAGCCGGTCGCCCGTGTCGCGCCAGAAACGCAAGAAGAAGAGGGCGACCACGGCCGACGCCATGGTGATGGCCCCCATGATGAAATCTTCCATGGCGATACCTCGGCGGAGCTGGGCCGCGCGAGCGCCTCGCGGCGCGCGGCTATTTCGAGTCCCACACCAACCCAAAGAGCAACAGCAAGATGGCGACCAGCCCCGGCGCCTTGCGCCAAATAATCAGGCTGAAGTCGGGCACGACGATGATGTCGATGTACAGCATGATGTTGTCGACCATTAACCCGGCGAAACAAAGCCCGCTCCAGAACAACAGTTTCACCGACGTGCGGGCATAGCCGCGAAACAACAGCACGGCGCACAACAGGCATGTGGCGGCGCAGAGCAAGTAAACTCCACCTGGCATTGGTTCAGTCCTCCCTGCGCAAGCGGAAGGCGTCGGCGAAGGTTTGCACTTTGTTCACCGGCTTGGAATAGATTTCAGTGATCACCGCTACGCGTCGCTGCTGGTAGACCGTCGCGAGCTCGTCGATCAGGCGCGCGAAATGGGGGGGCGGATGATAGCGGTATGCTGCAACGTCCTCGACTCGCTCGATAAAGCCTTGCCGCGCAAGCCCGGCGAGGATTCCCTCGCACATATCCGAGGTGATGTAGAGCTGCTGCGACAGTTCGGCCGACGCCCAAGCCCGCCGGGGATCCTGTCGCATGATCAAGAGCGCTTCGAGCTGCGCGAGCGATTCAACGTGCTGAGCGATAAATTCCTTCAGTTCTGCAGGAAAATCGCCGCTCATCAGCCGATCGGTCCTCACTGACGCTGCTGCGTCATCGGGGGTGTTTTGACGAGCCCGCGCTCGAATTGCTGCACAGCCTCGCTAAGAATTGCCGCACGCTCGATGGGACGCGACGTGCGCCCGGCATTCGACGACTTCGATCAGTTTGCGAAGGTCGAGCGGTTTTGGCAAGTACTCCTCCATGCCGGCGGCGAGACAGCGCTCGCGATCGCCAACCATCGTATGCGCCGTTAGCGCAATGATCGGCACGCGGTCTTTTCCTGGCAGCGCCCGGATGGCCGCCGTGGCTTCGAAGCCGTCCATGCCCGGCATCTGCAAGTCCATCAGGATCACGTCGAAGTTCTCAGCTTCGGCCAGTTCGACCGCCGAACGGCCGTCGGGCGCCACTTCCGTATGATGGCCGCGCTTCTTGAGCGTGTGGACGACTAGCAGTTGATTCGTCGGCGTGTCTTCGGCTAGCAGCACGCGCAGCTTCGATTCGGCCGGCCCCATCTTGAGCGGATTGACGTTCTTCGCCGCGGCGTCAGGCGAGCTTGGCGAACGCTGCTCGGCGCGGCTTGGCTCGCGCTGCAGCGGCACGGTGAACGAAAACGTGCTTCCCTTGCCGAGCTCGCTTTGAACGCAGCGGAAGCCCCCCATGGCGCGAACCAGCTCCGACGCGATGGCCAGCCCCAGCCCGGCGCCGGCATGCAGCCGCGCCGTCGATGCATCGACCTGCGTAAACGGCGCGAAAATCCGCTCCTGATCCTCCTTCGAGATGCCGATGCCGGTGTCGGTCACCGAAAAGCGCAGCCACGCTTCCCGCGCCGTGGCCGAATCGACTTCGACCCGCAGCGATACGCGCCCTCGTTCGGTGAACTTGATGGCGTTGGCCAGCAGGTTCATGATGATCTGCCGCATCCGCAGCGAATCGCCTAGGAGGGCGTCGGGCGCCTCGTCCGCCACCGCGGCGTGGAACTCCAAGCCCCGCTCGCCGGCCCGATAGCCGAAGCTCTGCCGCAATTCGCTGATCATGCGCCGCAGGCTGAAGGGCGCGGTCTCCAAGGTGAATTTGCCGGCCTCGAGCTTCGACAGGTCGAGGATTTCATTGAGCAGTTCCAACAGCAGATGGGCGTTGGTTTCGACCGCGTGCAAATACTCCCGCACCTGTCGCGGCAGCTCCTCCGACAGCGCCAGGTCGGTCATGCCGATGATGGCGGTCATCGGCGTGCGCAGCTCGTGGCTCATATTCGTCAAGAACTGGCTTTTGGCGACGTTCGCCCGTTCGGCGGCGATGCGGGCGGCGTGCTCCTGCGCAAGCAACACCCGCTGATCGGCCTGCCGTTTGATCTGCTCGGTCTTGTGATACAGATCGACGAACACCCCTACCTTGCTGCGCAGCACTTCGGGAGCGGCCGGCGTGAGGATATAGTCGACCGCGCCCAGCGAATAGCCCTTGGCCGCATAGGCGTCGTCGGGAAAGGCGGTAAGAAAGATGATCGGCGTGTGTTCCGAACGCTTCCGCTGCCGGATCAACTCGGCCGTCTCAAACCCGTCGAGCCCGGGCATATTGACGTCCAGCAGGATCACCGCAAAGTCGTCGTGGAGCAGCCGGCGGAGCGCTTCGGCGCCGGAGGTCACCGAGACGATAGTTTGATCGAGACTATCGAGCACGGCGGCCGTGGCCAGCAGTTTGCTGGGGGCGTCGTCGACGATCAGGATTTTCGCCTTGTCCTCGTTGCTGGTCATGTCGTCAGCCAAGCGCGTAACACGGAGAGCATGTGGTCGGGGTCGACGGGCTTCGACAGATAGTCCCAGGCGCCGGCTTCGATGCACTTCTCTCGATCTCCCTTCATAGCTTTCGCCGTAACGGCAATGATCGGCAGATTGCGGAACTTGGGAATCTGTCGGATGGCCCGCGTCGTGTCGATGCCGTCCATTTCAGGCATCATGATGTCCATCAGCACGACGTCGACGTCAGTCGCCGCCTGCAGCAGGTTGATCGCGTCGCTGCCGGTTTCCGCTGACACGGTGACCATGTCGTAACGCTCCAAGACGCCGGTCAAGGCGAAGATGTTGCGAATGTCGTCGTCGACGATCAACACCTTCTTTCCCTGCAGCGTCGTGGCGACCGCGCCGTCCCAGAGCTTTTGCACCATCGTGCGGCGCTCCTCCGGCAATTGCCCGTAAGCCTGGCAGAGGGCGGTCGCTACTTCGTCGATCAACTGGATCCGCGAATCGACGAACTTAAGGCTGAACTCATGCGCCAGGCGGGTCAGCCGCTGCACCTGTTCGAGGGGCGCGTCGCCGTCGACGTACAGCAATAGCGGCCGCCAGTCGGAAGCGGCCAATAGCTGCTCGGAGAGGGCCGCAAGACTCATATCGGTCGGTTCGGGAGTCAGCACCACGCAATCGATTGGACCGTCGCCAAGCGCCGCCAGGGCCTCGGCGCCGGAACTTGCCGCCACGACGTCGACCTGCGGGCCCGCCAGCAAATCGGCGAGCTCTCGCCGATGGTCCGGGTTGGCCTCGATCACCAGCACGCGCCGCCGCGAGCGCTCGATGAACTGGCGGACGCGCTGCAGAAACCGCTCCAGCGCCTCGGTCGTCTGAATCGGCTTCTGCAGCACGCCGTGCGCGCCCAGCTTCAGGCCCTGCTCCGGTTGATCGACGGTCGAACAGACGAAGACCGGTATATGGCGCAAGCTCAAATCGCGCTTCAGCCGCGTCAGCACGCGCCATCCGTCGACGTCGGGAAGCGAGATGTCGAGCATGATCGCCTTAGGCTGAAACTCCGCGGCCAGGGCGAGCGTTTCGGCGCCGGAGGGGGTGGTAATGCCCTTCATGCCGGCCTTACGAACGCTGTCGAGCGCGAATTGGGCGAAGCCTTGGTCGTTGTCGACGATCAAGATCGACAGATCGTCCGGCTGAACCGAATGGCGATCGTCGGCGGCTTCGTCGGTCGACGGGCCGGCGTCGACGCCCGGCCGGGCGTCCGGCCCCACGCGCGAGCCATGGGGCTCGGCGGGCGCGGGCAGCGGGCTGGAGCGCGCGGCGCTGGCCATCGCCCGTCGCACGACCTTCTGCGGCAGGTAGACCTGCGGCAGGTAGAGGGTGAACTCGCTGCCAATTTCGGGGGCGCTGACCAGGCGGATTTCGCCGCCGAGCAGCCGGGCCGTTTCGCGGCTGATCGCCAGCCCCAGTCCGGTGCCGCCGTACTTGCGACTCGTGCTGCCGTCGGCCTGCTGGAAGGCCTCGAAGATGATCTGTTGCTTTTCCGACGGTATGCCGATGCCGGTGTCTTTCACCGTAAAGGCGATATTCAACTCGCTGGAATTCAGGATGTCGTTATCCGAATGCCAGCCGTCGCGGGCCATCCCCACGCGAAGCGACACCTGCCCGTGATGGGTGAACTTGAACGCATTGGACAGCAGGTTCTTGATGATCTGCTGCAGGCGCTTGCTGTCGGTCGTGAGGGTCCGGGGCAACATCGGATCGATTTCGACCACGAAATCGACCCCCTTCTGCTCGGCGACGTGCCGGAACGTCCGTTCGACATAGCTGTGCAGATCGGCGAACCGCAGCTCGCCGACGTCCAGCACGACGGTGCCCGACTCGATCTTCGACAGGTCGAGGATGTCGTTGATCAGCATGAGCAAATCGTTTCCGGAGGAGTGAATCGTCTTGGCGTAGTCGGTCTGCTTGGGCGACAGATTGCCGTCCGGGTTCTTCGACAGTTGGTCGGACAGAATGAGCAGGCTGTTGAGCGGCGTGCGCAGCTCGTGCGACATATTCGCCAGGAATTCGGATTTGTACTTCGAGGTGAGGGCAAGCTGCTCGGCCTTTTCCTCCAGCGCGCGGCGGGCGGCTTCAACTTCCTTGTTCTTGCGCTCCACCTCGACGTTCTGATGGGCCAGCAGCCGGGCCTTTTCCTGCAGCTCTTCGTTGGTCTGCTGGAGTTCCTGCTGCCGGCTTTGCAGTTCCTCGGCCAGCGATTGCGATTGCTTGAGCAGGTCCTCGGTCCGCATGTTCGCTTCAATGGTGTTGAGCACGATGCCAATCGACTCGGTAAGCTGATCGAGGAACACCTGATGCGTCGGGCTGAACCGCTCGAAGGAGGCCAGCTCCAGCACGGCCTTTACCTGGCCTTCGAAGACGACCGGCAGCACGATCAGATTCACCGGCGAAGCGCTCCCCAGCCCGGACGAGATACGCACGTAGTCCGGCGGGACGTTCGAGAGGACGATCTTCTGCTTTTCCAGAGCGCACTGGCCGACCAGCCCCTGACCGAGATCGAGCTGCTTGCCGACTTCGCTGGGATGCTCGTAGGCGTAGCTGGCCAGCAGCTTCAGGCAGGCCGGCTCGCGGGAATTGTCGAACGTGTAGAAGACCGCGTGCTGCGCCGACACGACCGGAGCCAGTTCCGACAGAATCAGCCTGCCGACGGTGAGCATGTCCTTTTGGCCTTGGAGCATGCGACTGAATTTGGCGAGGTTGGTCTTCAGCCAGTCCTGTTCGGAGTTCTTGAGCGTCGTGTCCTTGAGGTTCACGATCATCTCGTTGATGTTGTCCTTCAACAGCGCGACTTCGCCCTGCGCTTCCACCTTGATGGAGCGCGTCAGATCGCCCTTCGTCACGGCCGTCGCAACTTCGGCGATCGCCCGCACCTGCGTCGTGAGGTTCGCCGCCAGTTCGTTAACGTTGTCGGTAAGGTCTTTCCAGGTGCCGGCGGCGCCGGGGACGCTCGCCTGGCCGCCCAGCTTGCCTTCGACGCCCACTTCTCGCGCGACGGTCGTCACCTGTTCGGCGAATGTCGCCAGCGTGTCGATCATGCCGTTGATGGTGTCGGCCAGCGCGGCGATTTCGCCCTTGGCCTCCACGGTCAACTTTTGCTTCAGGTCGCCGTTGGCGACGGCGGTCACGACGCGGGCGATGCCGCGGACCTGGCCCGTGAGGTTGCCGGCCATGAAGTTCACGTTGTCGGTCAGGTCCTTCCAGGTGCCGGAGACGCCTTTCACTTCGGCCTGGCCGCCGAGCTTGCCTTCGGTGCCCACTTCGCGAGCCACGCGGGTCACCTCCGAGGCGAACGAGCTGAGCTGATCGACCATCGTGTTGATGGTGTTCTTCAGCTCCAGAATTTC
>JADLBW010000088.1 GCA_020847515.1 Pirellulales bacterium
CATCGGCCGCTAGTGCTGCGACGATTCTTCGCCGCTGCCAGCTTCAAGGGCGCTGAATAGATGGCGAAACTGCCGCCCTTCCACGACCATGGCGCGGGGCGGTCCATCTTCCTCGATGACAAGTACGCTGCTCGTCGGCAGCGGAGCGTGAACTTCGGCTTCAAGACCTTCGTGAAGTCGGACATAACCGTTTTGTTCGCCCGCGCACGGTTCCAGACCCGCCTCCGCACCGGCGTCCGCGGCGGCCTCTGCGACTGCAGGCGCATGGGCCGTTGTCGTCCCGATGGCCGCCGGGCAGGCGGCCATCGGGCCCTCCGCCGCTCGCTGCACACAGCGTTGAAGCTCCTCGGCAAACATGCACTCGAGTCGATTCCAGACCTGCGGCGCCGATTGCCGCAAATCGGCTTCGAAGGCCCGGTACGGGTCGACGACAATCTCCTCCTCGTCGAACGGTTCTTCAAACGGATTCTCGGCCGCCGGAGGAGCCGGCGATTCGGGAGGAGAATCCTCGTTCGGCTCGGATTCGTTGTAGTCCTTTTCCGGCGCAGCGGCGCCGTCGTATTCCGCCAGCAGCCGCTCGGTCGTCGCCAGGGTTTCGTCCGGCGTTTCCTTCTCGAAGGGCAGCCGCGGGATCCGCGCCGAGGCGATCGGTATCGAGGCCGGCCGATCGTCATCCGCCTCCTCGTCCGCGGCGCCCATGTCAAAGTCGTCCAGCAGCACGTCGTCTTCAACGCCGCCCCCGTCCAAGGCGCGTACGTCGAGCTCACAAGCGGCGTCGAGCTCTCCGAACTCGATGACGTCCGCTGCTTCCCGGCTCGAGGGCCCCGCCGCAGCCGCATGGCCCTCCGTATCCCACGGCGCCGGGAGTTGCTGCAAGTCCGACCAGGCCTGCTGCACCAGCGCCGCATCCAGCGGCGCGCAGCCGGTCTCTTCGGCCATCCACGTCAGTTGGTCCCCCAACTGGTTGATCAGCCGCGGCAAGCCGCCGGTAGCTGCGTAGACGGCCTCCAGGGCCTCCGCGGTAAACAGCCGCTCCGGTCGCATGCCGGCCGAGGCGACTTGAGATCGCAAGTACTGAAGAGTCTCCTCCCTCCCCAGCGGCGAAAGGTAACACCGCGCCGCGATCCGCTGCGCGAAGCCGTCGAGCTGCGGATCGGCAAACCGCTCCTCGAGGATAGGTCCGCCGGCCAGCACCAGGCTCACCAACGGCAGCCCCTGGGCAGCCACGTTCGTCAGCACCCGCAGCTCCTCCAACAGCCGCACCGGCAGGGCGTCGGCCTCATCCACTAGCAGCAGCAGGCGCCGCGCCCTCGACGCTTGCGGCTTGGCTGCCGCCGGCGTCGCATCGGCGCCGCGCAGGTAGTGGATCAGGGCCAACCGCAATTCGCCCTCGTCCATCCCGCGATACGCCAACCCCAGCTCGCACAGGACGGTCTGCAACAGGGCCCGCCGCGTACAGAGTTGAGCGCCGTCCAAGGCGACCGCCGCCACGCGGGAGGCGAACTGCTCCTCGAGCACGGCCAGCAGCAGCGATTTGCCCGTCCCCGCGCCGCCAATCAGCATCGCCGGCCCCTCGTTCCGGACGATGGCGCGTACAATGCGCTGCCGGGCCTCCTCAATCGAGCCGGCGGCAAAGTACCGCCTGGCACAGGGCGCCGAGAGAAAAGGGCGCCCCTGGTCGCTGGTCGACTCGGTCATCGATGGCATCCTCGCCTGCTGGCGCCGCTACGGCTCATCCGTGACAACTACCGTCTCGTGGCGTTTCTTCGGCGCCGCAAGTAAGCTGGCTTCACGTGCTGGCGGAAGTTTGCCTACTGGGCGGTTTTGGCGGATCATAACGCCGGCAGCAGCCGCCTCTCAACAAGGCCCCGCCCGGCTCACAACCCTGCCCGATCTGCGATCTCCAATCCCCGATTCCCCTTCCCCCATCCCCCTGCTCCTGCCGCACCCATGTTCCACATCAAAATCTGCGGCGTCACAAACGTCCAAGACGCCGTCGCCGCGGTGGATGCGGGGGCGGATGCCATCGGGCTGAACTTCTACCAGCAGAGCCCGCGATGCGTCACCGTCGCGCAAGCACGCGCCATCTCCGAGGCGATCGCCGGCCTCGCGATCGACCAGTTCGAGGCGGATGTTCGTGCGGATCCCGTCCACCCCGTCGGCGTCTTTGTGAACCACGCATCCGCCTACGTACGTCAAGCCTTCCGCGAGGCCCGATTGGTTACCGCTCAACTCCACGGCGACGAGCCCGCGACAATACTCGACGAACTGCCCGAGATCCCTGTGGTCCGCGTGCGGCGACTCGATTCGGCCGGACTTGCCGCAGTGGCCGACGACTTGAAGGCCTGCAAAGCCGTCGTCGCAAGCAATCCGGCGCTGAACGTACTGAACCCCTGCGCCGTGCTGCTCGATGCCCCCGCCAGCGGGCAGTACGGCGGCACCGGCGAAGCGCTCCCGTGGCAAGAACTCGCAGATTATCGTAGCTGGCTCGGCGACACCCCGCTGATCCTCGCCGGCGGCCTTACGCCTGAAAACGTCGCCCAGGCCATCCGCACCGTTCGCCCCGCCGCGGTCGACGTCGCTAGCGGCGTCGAATCCGTTCCCGGCAAGAAGGACCTCCACAAACTCCGCGATTTCATCGTCGCCGCTCGGGCCGCCTTTGAGGCCTAGTCAGCCGCCCAGCAGCGATCGCCCGCGGTGATCTTAAGGGTCGCAGCACCACGCATTGCAATTGGCCGCCCCATCGCTTATGTTCAAGCGTACACCAGCGCCGCAGCAACTCGACCCGAACGGCGGAGGGTCGAACCTTCATGCTGCGCCGGCGGCCAGGCGCCGCCCCTGAGCCTCCACGGTATTCTGTCGCCATGCGTCAAAAATCCGCGTACCAATTCGCGCCTAACCCTAATAAACGCAACGACTTCGAATTCTGTCGCCAAAAACGAGCGCAGCGCTCAGCCCGGCAGCCGCGGCCGGATGGCTCGCCGAAACGGCAGCGCACTGACGGTAATATCGCTCCGTCCGATCGTTGATCGGCGGCCATAGCCGCTCGGAGGATTCGGCGCATTGGTCGCTGCTAATAGCACTACTGCCCACCGCACGCCTACGATATCCTTCCCGGACCGCGGGGCCGTTACTACACTGCGGTATCCCGGTCTCAACCGGCCCCGTATAACTCACGTATTCCCGCCGGCGTCTCGTTCTACGAGCCGTGCACTTGCCCAACCCGGCAAGCCGCAAGCCCCGGGCCCCCTACTCCTACAGGAGCCACCCGAGTGTCCCAGGTCGTTACCGAGCGTCTGCCCTTCAAGGTTCTCAAGTGCACCCCCGAGGAGTTCGAGCGACTGGCCAAGTGGGGCCGCCAGGAGATCGAGCTCGCCCAGAACGAAATGCCCGGCCTCATGGCCCTGCGGCAAAAATACGCCCCGACCAAGCCGCTCGCCGGGGCGCGGATCGCCGGCTGCCTTCACATGACGATTCAAACGGCCGTCCTGATCGAGACCCTGGCCGAGCTCGGCGCCGAGGTCACCTGGAGTAGCTGCAACATCTTCAGCACCCAGGACCACGCTGCCTGCGCCATCGCCCAGGCGGGCGTCCCCGTCTACGCCTGGAAGGGCATGACCGAGCAGGAGTTCGAGTGGTGCATCGAGCAGACGCTCTACTTCCCCTCCGGCGAACCGCTCAATCTCATTCTTGACGACGGCGGCGATCTCACCGCCATGGTCCACAACAAGTACCCTGAACTGCTCGAAGGCATCCGCGGCCTAAGCGAAGAGACCACCACCGGCGTCCACCGCCTCTACCAGATGCACGCTTCGGGCGAGCTGAAGGTCCCGGCGATCAACGTCAACGACTCGGTCACCAAGAGCAAATTCGACAACCTCTACGGCTGCCGCGAATCGCTGGCCGACGGAATCAAGCGGGCGACCGACGTCATGGTCGCCGGCAAGGTGGTCGTCATCGCCGGCTACGGCGACGTCGGCAAGGGCTGCGCCCAGTCGATGCGCGGCCTGGGGGCCCGCGTGGTCATTACCGAAATCGACCCCATCATCGCCCTGCAGGCCGCGATGGAGGGCTACGAAGTAACCGCCATGGAGGACGCCGCCCCCCGGGGCGACATCTTTGTCACCACCACCGGCTGCCGCGACGTAGTTACCGGCGAACACCTCAGCCGGATGAAGAACGACGCCATCGTCTGCAACATCGGTCACTTCGACCTCGAGATCGACATGGCTTGGCTCAATGCCGAGGTCAAGGCCGGCCGCTGGACCAAGGAGCGGATCAAGCCCGCCGACGTCGGCGCCGTCGACAAGTTCACCCAGAAGGCCAACAGCCGTTCGATCATCGTCCTGGCCGAAGGCCGCCTGGTGAACCTTGGCTGCGCAACCGGCCACCCATCGTTCGTGATGAGCACCAGCTTCACCAACCAGGTCCTCGCGCAACTGGCCCTCTGGCAGAACACCGACGACTACGAGCTGGGCGTCCACGTCCTGCCGAAGAAGCTCGACGAGGAAGTCGCCCGGCTCCACCTGCCGAAGCTCGGCGTCAAGCTCACCAAACTCACGCAGAAGCAGGCCGAGTACATCGGCGTTCCGGTCGAGGGGCCGTACAAGCCCGAGTATTACCGGTATTAGCGCTTTCTCAGAGCGTGACTTCAGCGTAGCCGCCGGGCGCTAGCCCGCGGCTAACGCGGCAGAAGGCCAGGGCTACCGGCCTGCGGCTAAAGCACAACCCGCCGCTCCATAGAGAACTGCGCCGCCAATGAACCCGTTGTAAATCTGGCTGTCGGCTGTCCGCTAGCGGCCAGATTTAGGCCTATTTCCTCTGGCCGTCAGCCGTCGGCCGCTAGCCGACAGCCAGGCAGCGTTCACTAGCGGCGCAGGAATCAAATAGCTTCGCTCACAGCACTAACCGGCCTCGCGCGGCGGCCGGCGCCGCGCGAGGCCGCCGACGCCGGCGCGGAGGGCCAACAGCGCCGCCATGGCCAGTACGCAGCCGTTCGGCTCGGGAGCAATCTGGAAAAACATGTCGTCGATGACGAAATCCGGATCGTCGAGGGACTCGATCTGCACGCGCGATACGATTGAGGCCGGCATGTACGATACAGGCGCGTAGGCGCCGATGCTCGACATCGCGTTGATTGAGCCCAGCGACTGCATGGCGGCGTCGAAGCCTTCGAGCCGAAAATGCGCACTTTGGGCGCCGCCTGAGATGAACAACGTCAGCGAGCGGATCGGGGGCGCGAAATCAAAAATGACCGGATCGCTAGATACGCCGCCGCCGGACAAGCTCGCAAAATCGTTCACAGCCAGAAAATTGCGGCCGCTCCGCGCCGCGACGCCGAAGTTGGAGATTTGGTCCAGAATGGCGGCGCCGCTGCCTGCCGCCGGCCCGCTGACGACGAGCCCCAGCGACGAGTATTCGGTGGTCAGGGGCTCGGCATTGGTGAACAAACCGGGGGCAACAAGCGGCGTGCCCGCGGCCGTTTGATCAAAGTTGATGGCGACGACCTGGCCCACCGCAACTTGCGCCACGGCGACGCCCAGCGTCGCTACCAGCATGCGCGTGATAATCATTAGCAATCCCTGTGGACATGGCGTGCGAAGCAACGCGAATTGGCGACCCCCGACAGGCGGCCGAACTCGAAACCCGCCGCGCTGCAGTCTAAGTACGCCAGGCGCCGCCCGCAAGCAAAATACGCCGGCCTCCGGCGCATATTGCCGCCCCCCGATTTCAGACGCGACACGATTGCCCTAAACTGAGGCCGTACGTCGTTAAGCCGTTATCCGCCACCTTTTTCGCCACTCGCCATGCCCTCCATCTCCGCCTTCCGCGGCATCCGTTACGACCTCGGCCATGTCGGCTCGCTCTCGGACGTCATCGCCCCGCCCTACGACGTCATCGACCCGCAGTTGCAGGATCAGCTCTACAAGAAACACCCGGCCAACGTCGTCCGGCTGATCCTCAACCGCGATGAACCCGGCGACAATGAGCACAGCAACCGCTACACCCGCGCCGCCAGGTTCCTACGCAACTGGCTCCGTGAGGGGGTCCTGTTCACCGAGGGGGACCCGGCGATCTACGTCTACCATCAGGAGTTCGACCTCGGCGGCCGCACGGTCACCCGCCGCGGCTTCATGTGCCGCACCCGCCTGGAGCGGTTCGGCGAGGGAAACATCCATCCGCACGAAGAGACCCACGGCGGCGCCAAGGCCGACCGGTTCAAACTCTGGAAGGCCTGCCGGGCCAACCTCAGCCAGATCTTCGGCCTCTACCCCGACCCGGCGAACGAGGCTCAAAACATCCTCGAGCGGGCTCTCATCGGCCAGACCCCGCTGGTCGCCGCCGACCACCTGGGGGTCGTCCACCGCGTTTGGCCGGTGACCGACATCGCGCTTATCAACCAGGTCGCCGCGGCCATGGCCGGCAAGCCCGTCTACATCGCCGACGGCCACCACCGTTACGAGACCGCGCTGAACCTTCGCGACGACCTGTCGGCTGAGCTCGCCCAGCGCGGCGGGCAACTCTCCCCGGAACACCCGGCGAACTTCGTCCTCATGATGTGCGTCTCGATGAGCGACGAGGGTATGCTCGTGCTGCCGACCCACCGCCTCTTCCGCGGCGTCCCGGCGATGACTGCCGACGACTTGAAAGCCAAGCTCGGCGACCGCTTCACGACCGAGCCGGCCGGCGATCGGCCCGACCGGGCGACCACGCTCTGGGATGAGATCGAGGCCGAAGGCGAGCAAGGCACGCTCGGCTTCTACACCGCCGAGGACAACCGCTGGACCTTGGCCCGAATCACCGACGCCGGGCGCCGCCGGATGGCGGAGATCTCGCCGGACCACTGCGCCCAGTGGCAGGGGCTGGGGGTGAGCATCCTCCACCGATTGGTAATGGACTCGCTCCTGAACCTCCCCAACCTGCCGGCCCCGAAGTACGTTCGCGCCCTCCACGAGGTACCCGCCGGCCTGAAGGAAGGCGACGCCGCCGGACGCGACCTCACCGGCCAAGAGGGCGGCGGCGGCCGGTTCGAGCTGGCCGCACTCGTCATGCCCGCGACCGTCGAGCACATTCGTGCCATCTCCAACGCCGGCGAGCGGATGCCGGCCAAGAGCACCTACTTCTATCCGAAGCTCCTCAGCGGTCTGGTGATCAATCCTATTGAGTAGCCGCTGCGAAGATTTCCCGTGCAGCCGCCTGGGCCGCAGTGCGGGATAACGCCCGCGTACCCGTTCCACGTGGAACGACGTCGTAGGCCGAGCGCACCGCGCCCGGCGCACATAAGGCCCCGCAGGCGAGGACCCCCGCCTCACTCCACCGTGACGCTCTTGGCCAGGTTCCGCGGCTTGTCGACGTCGCAACCCCGCAGCACCGCGATGTGATACGCCATCAATTGCAGCGGCACGGCAGCCACCACCGGCTGCAGGAAGTCGGGCGTCGCCGGGATCTGAATCACCTCGTCGGCCAGTTCCGCGAGCTGATAGTCTCCGTCCTCGATGATCGCGATGACTGGTCCGCCGCGGGCCTTGATCTCCTCGACGTTGGCCACCACCTTGTCGTACACGCCGCAGCGGGGGACGACGAATACGCTCGGCGTCTGTTCGTCGACCAGTGCGATCGGTCCGTGCTTCATCTCGGCGGCAGGGTAACCCTCGGCGTGGATATAGCTAATCTCTTTAAGCTTGAGGGCGCCTTCCAGGGCCGTCGGAAAGTTATACATGCGCCCCAGGTACAGGAAGTTGCTCGCCCCCGAGTACTTGGCGGCGATGCGGCGGCACTCCGAGTTGGTCTCCAGCGCCTTTTCCACCTGTGCCGGCAGCCGCTCCAGGTCGCTGATGATCCGCAGCCCGGCCTCATAGCTGACATGGTGCAGCCGCCCGAAATACAGCGCCAACAGCGCCATCACCACGCATTGCGAGGTATACGCCTTCGTGGAAGCGACGCCGATCTCGGGCCCGGCGTGCAGGTAAATCCCCCCGTCCGCCTCCCGCGCGATCGTGCTGCCTACCACGTTGCAGATGGCCATCGTCGCCAGGCCTTTGCGTTTCATCTCCCGCAGGGCCGCCAGCGTATCAATGGTTTCTCCGCTTTGCGTAAGGGCGAACAGCAACGTCGTGGGAGACAGCGGCGGATTGCGATACCGCAGCTCGCTGGCGTACTCGACCTCGACCGGGATCCGGGCCAGCGCCTCAATCATGTACTCTCCGACCAGAGCCGCGTGCCAGCTCGTGCCGCACGCCGTCAGCACGAACCGGTCTACCGCCCCCAATTGCCGGGGAGTCAGGTTGAGGCCGCCGAACTTAGCCGTCGCCGCATCGCGGTCGAGCCGGCCCCGCATCGCGTTGCGGATCGTCTCGGGCTGCTCGAAGATCTCTTTGAGCATGAAGTGGGGAAAGCCCCCCAGCTCGACGTCGCCGGCGTCAATGCACAGCGGCCGCACGTCGTGGCTCACGACCCCCGCGTCGCGGTGGATGACGCGAATGGAATGCGGCGTCACGACGGCCAGTTCATGGTCGGCCAGGTAGACAATTCGGTTGGTGTGCCCCGCCAGCGGAGAGCCGTCGCTGGCCAGAAAATTTTCACCGTCGCCGACCCCGATCACCAGCGGGCTGCCCAGTCGCGCGGCAATAACCACCCCCGGCCAATCCCGAAAAATAATCGCCAGCCCGTACGTCCCGCGAAGCTGCGCCAGCGCCGCTTGAACCGCGGTGATCAGCGGCGCGTAGGGGTCGATGGCCTCGTCGTCCGGCGGGAGGGTCGTTAACTCATAAGCGACAAGGTGGGCTACGACCTCGCTATCGGTCGCGCTATGGAACGTATAGCCTTTCTCGATCAATTGCTCTTTGAGCGGCCGAAAGTTCTCGATGACGCCATTGTGAACCAGCGCCAGCACCCCCTCGCCGCCGATGTGCGGATGGGCGTTTACGTCGTTCGCCGGGCCGTGAGTCGCCCAGCGGGTATGGCCCACGCCGATCGTCCCGGACGTAGGGTGCGCCTGCTCCAGCGCCGCCAGGTCGTCGACCCGCCCCGCGGTCTTGACCACCTGCAGCTTGCCCCGCTGCGCCGTAACAATGCCGGAGCTGTCATAACCTCGATACTCGAGCCGCCGCAGGCCGCCAATCAAGAACGGAACGGCCTGCTGGCCCCCTACGTATCCGACGATGCCGCACATGAGAGATTCCTGGAGAAGTCGGTCGGTGAGCCCTGCCGGTGCTAGCGGCCGCAGCCGCCAGGCAATGAGAAACGTACCGCGCGCCGGCACTTGATGCCATGCGAGTGCGTCTCCCATAGCCGTTTAGCCGAGCAGAGCGGAAAACGCCGCCCGTTGCTCCAACGGGCGGCTCCGGGAAGTCGCCCCTAGGCGGCGCCGCGGGGCTGGGCGAGTTTGTTCGATCTTACGCCGGGAGGCTTAGTTCGATAGTCTCTCGATGATTCCGGCGGTCGGCTCGCCGGTGTTCGCCTACTACCGCGCGGCTCGCCAGGGGAGAGGACAGGGTAACATGTCTGACGGAAGGCATACGGCTCGACGAGTATTGGTAATCCCTGCCCGGCGAAGGTCAACGCGGCTTCCTGACAAGATGCTGCTCCGCCAGACCGGCAAGACGGTGCTGCAGCACACGTTTGAGGCGGCTTGCCGGGCTACCCGACCAGAACTCATATTAATCGCGACCGACGACGACGAGATCGCACGCGAAGCCCGCCAATTTGGCGCCCGGGTGGCAATGACGGGCGTCGACTGCCCCAGCGGAACCGATCGCATCGCGGAAGCGGTGCGTCAATTGCCCGCGGCGGAAATTATCGTCAACCTGCAGGGCGACGAGCCCGAGGCCGATCCCGCGGCGGTCGATCAACTATTCACCCTGTTGGAGAACTGTCCGACGGCCCTGATGGCCACGCTGGCCACCCCGATTCGGAGTCGACAAGCGCTGGACGATCCGTCCTGCGTGAAAGTGGCGTTCGATTGCAGCGGGCGAGCCCTCTATTTCAGCCGCAGCCCGATTCCCCACCCGCGCCAGTGGAGCCCGGAACTGCTGAACTGCCAACCGCCGGTGTTCTATCAGCACTTGGGAATGTATGCCTATCGACGACCGCTACTGATGCAGATGCCGCAGTGGCCTGTGGGAAGACTCGAACAGATCGAGAAGCTCGAACAGCTTCGGGTGCTGGAAAACGGGGGATCGATTTTCGTGGCCGTCGTCGAACGGGCAACCCGCGGCATC
>JADLBW010000089.1 GCA_020847515.1 Pirellulales bacterium
GCGGCGGTTGATCTCTCGCAGCAGTTGCAAGAGGTCGGCTGCCGTCTGCGTGTCCAGCTCGCCGGTCGGCTCGTCGGCCAGCAGCAGCCGGGGTCTGTTGGCCAGGGCCAGCGCCAGCGCCACGCGCTGCTGCTGCCCGCCGGAAAGATGTTGCGGCAGGCGGTCGCGCCTGTCCCAAAGCCCAACCGCCTGCACCAGTTCGCGCACCCATTCTTGCTCCTTAGCGCCATGGGCGCCGGCCCTAAGCAACGGCAGCTCGACGTTCTCCAGCACCGTCAAATAGGGGAGCAGGTTCCGCGTCGTCTGCTGCCAGAGAAAGCCCACTTCCTCGCGCCGGTAGCGGTCCAGCCGTTTGTAGCCGGCTTTCAGCAGGTCCACGCCGCCGACAATCACCTTGCCCGCCGACGGCCGGTCCAACCCGCCGAGCACGTTGAGCAACGTCGTCTTGCCCGAGCCCGACGCGCCGACGATGCCCAGCATCTCGCCCGCGGCGACCGTCAGATCCAGCCCCTGCAGGGCGACAACCTCACTCTCGGCTACTTTGAAGATTTTCAGTAGCCCCTCGCATACGATAAATGTCTCTTGCCGCCCGCCGTCTTCCGCCGTCTGCGTCCCGTCGCCGGCTTCCATGCTGCTACTCTCCGACAACGGTCTGCCCCTCCTCCACGCCCGCTACGATCTCGACACGCTCGCCGTCTTCGATCCCCAGGCGCACGTCCTGGCGGCGCGGCGTCCCGTCGGCCGCTTCGACGACGACAAACGTTCGCCCCTGAAAGTCGCGCACGGCTGCCAGGGGCAGCAGCAGCGCGTCTTCTTTTTCTTCGAGCAGCACGACGACGGTCGCCAGCTCACCCTGCCCGAGATCGGGGGGCGGATCTTCGATGGCCACATGCACCCGGCTCCCGGCCGACCCTAACGCCGGCAGCTGACGAATCTCGCCACGGTAGAGGCCATCGCGACCGGCAAAGGTAATGAGGGCTTCCTGGCCCACGCTGAGCACAGTTATGTCGTCGATGCTCAGGTCGGCGGCGATTTCCAGCGCCCTCATATCGGCCACCGTTCCCACCTCGTCAAAGGCCGCCACCGCATCGCCGGGCCTGACCGAAAGCAAGAGGAGCATCCCCGCGAACGGGGCGGTCAGTTGCCGCTCGGCAATCTGTCTCTGTAACTGCTGAACGTCCAGCTGCGCCTGTTGCAGCGCGAGCTGCGGCTGGCTGGCGGGACCGCGGTTCAGACGCTCGATCTGAGTCTCAATCCGGACAATTTCGGCTTGAAGCCGTTGCATGGCCAGCTCCCGCGCGGCGGCCGCATTCTCCGCGTCGGCCAATCGCGCTTCGGCCAGCCGGCGTGCGTCTTCGCCGAAGGCGTTGGCCAATGCGATTTCCGCGGCGACGAGAGAGGCGGAATCGGTTGCCAGTTCTGTTTGCTGCAGCCGCAGCCGGGCATCGGCCAGCGCCGCCTGGGCGTCGGTAAGCTGGTCGGCGACCTCCTGTTGGGCCTCGGCAAGCTGCAACTCTGCCGCCTGCAGGGCCAGCTCTGCTTCCGCCAGCCGCCCCTCCAGGTCGGCCACGGCCAGTTCGGCGATCACGTCGCTCTCCGCGACGCGCTCACCCTCCGCCGCCAGCACATCCGTTACCGTGCCGGCCGTCCCGAAGAAAAGCGGTTCCTGTACGACCGGCGCTATGCGGCCGTTGAAGGCCAGCTCGCGCCGAATCGCGCCGCGCTCGACGATGTAACGCGGCGCCTCGACCACTTCGAACGGTGGAAGGGGGGTGGGAGATGGGGCTTCACCCGCGCTGCAGCCTAATAGCTGCAAAGCAAGACAGAGAATGAGGAGCCGGCGCCATTCCATTTTACTGGGTCAGATCCTTTGGCCGCAGAAGCTGTCCACGCTCTGGATCCACGAGCATCGCACATTCATACCGGATCAGTGGGTCAACCTCGTGAAAGTCGTCGGTCAGAAAAGCGTCACGCTCGATAAGACAACTGCGGTATTCATCAAAACGGACCTGTAGCCGGTCGAGTTCCTCCAGGAGGTCGGCCTCGCCGGCGGCTACCTGCTGGTAGACCGTGTGAAGCGGGCTTGTCCCGAACCCCATCCATTCGGGCAGGTCATAGAGTGAGTTTTGAGGCACATGCGCCGATTCAAGCGCCAGCCGGAAGACGTCGTGGGCGCGCTGACCGACCTCTTCACGGTATGCGTCTGACTCGAACACATCAATGCGCGTCGGGACACCTTCCGCAGCGGCGCGCTGCCTTGTCAGGTATTTGATCCACTGCCAGCAGGCGTCGCGCTGTTCGGATGAACTTGCAGCGGCGATGAAATAGCCGGCGGCGCCCGGGGCTGAACCGCTATAGCCCGAGGGACCAACGGGGAGCGGCATCAAGACGAGATTGGCCCGTTCAAGCGCTTGCCCGTCGGGTATGCGCGTCATCAACTCCGGCGTATCGGCTATTTCTGGACCACGATTCATGTGCCGCGCCGGCCACATGGCGATCTGCGCATTGTCCTTTAACTGAAAGAACTCCTCGCGGTTCGCGTCGAATCCTGACAGCGAAGCGCCAAAGATCGCCGGCGTCAAGAGCGGTTGCACCTGGTGCACACGAATTAAATCGATGTACCAGCGGTAGGCGCGCTCCGCGTTGCGCAAATTCAATGTTGGCGGCGAGGCGCTGTTGTCTATAAGCGGTATGCCGAACTGAACCAGGGGGTTGCCCGGTGTGTCATAGTATAACGGCGCGAAACCGTAGACCTGCTCGCCATCTGCGTTGACGTTGGTGAGACCGCGCGCCGTCGCCAGAAAGTCGTCGAGCGTCCACTCCAGCGATGGTTCTGCAACGTCAAACTCGACGAAGCGATCGCGATCATAGATGATCACGCTCGGGAAGCTAGTAGCCGGAACTGCGTAGAGAACGCCGTCGACCGTGAACGGCGTTAGGGCAGCGGGGAAGTAATCATCTACGCTCATTTCGGGATCAATCTCCATCAGCGGTGTGATGGGGATCACAAACTCGCGCAGAGCCCCCGCGTCAGAACCTTGAGTCTTGTGCAGAAAGCAGTTTGCGCCCTGATACAGCGTGCGAGGCTCGGTGTAGCCCGGGGAAAAAGGGTCAATCTGATTGTTAAAGTAGTCGGTTACCTCGACGTTAATCGTTGGATTTTGACGCATAAACTCACGCGCCAGCTCA
>JADLBW010000090.1 GCA_020847515.1 Pirellulales bacterium
AATGACCTGATGATCGCGGCCATTGCGCTGGCCCACGGCCTGACTCTTGTGACCCGCAATACCAGTGAGTTCTCCCGCGTAGCGGGATTGAGTCTCGCAGGCTGGCAAACGGCGTAGTTCTGAAGGTAACCGCCGTTGAGCTTGCACCTGACGCCGCGGAAACCCGCAATGGTGGGCGCCTGCGAAGCTTCGCCGTTTTGCTCGAAGAACGCCGCCTCTCGGGGCCGCCCTGGTCGCTGCGCGACCATCCCTCGTCGCACGCTCATTGACTCCCGCCCCCGGTCATGACACCCTAATTACCTTCGGACGGAGTCTGGCTGCAAGCTCAAGCTGGCGCCGACTGTCGAATACGATAGGACACCAGAGGCGGAGACGATGCAGTTTCTACTAATGGCGCTAGTTTTGGCGCTAACTGGGCAAGTAGCTCAAGACGGTCGTTACGTTCAGAGTCCGGCAGCCGCACAGCCTTCATCCGCCGCCACTTGGGCAGACGTTGCAGGCGATGCGCCGCCATCGAGCGATATTGCAATCCCGCCCGGCGCACTCGACAACGGGTCGGCTCATCCGACGCCGGAAACTGGTGGCGAAGGACCCGCGGCGGTCGCCGCGCCGGGCGTGCAAGCCGACGGGGGGGCAAACCCGGCGGGGGCGACTGCCGAACAAGCCGCTCCGCTAAGCTTTCAGCCTCCGGTAAACCCTCAGAATAGCCCTACTATGGCCGAGCCGACGGCTGAACAAACCGCCGAGGCCTCGGTCCTCGCCGCGCAGGGTCCCAAGCCTTCGGAGGTCATGCGATCGCTGATGCAGGCCGCCGGGGCCGAGCAGCTAACGGGCGAAGAGATTTCCCTCAGCGACGCCGTCCGCCAGGCCCGCAGCCGCCAGGATCAGACGCAACGGGCCCAGGCCTACTGGGCCCTCTCGGCCGCCGTGGGTGAGTATCGACTCGCGCTGCGGCGCCAGAACGATCTGGCCATCCTCAGGCAAGGGCTGACGTCGCCCGGCGAGCAGTGGAATGTGCACCAGCAGCAGGCCGCGTCGCGGATCGAGTCCACGCGCCGCGCTGCAATTGCCGCGCAGGTAAAGTTGCAGCAACTGCTCGGACGACCGTCGACCAGCTCGCTTCCGCTGCCCGGCGACGCGCCCCATTGCGGCCGCTACAACGCCGAATACGAGGAAATATTCGCCAGCCGCCCGGATCCCGTCGCTCGCGAGCTGAGCGCGCTGATGCCGCTGCGCTATGCCGAGCTCCGCGCGCAAGCACAGGAGATCGTCGAAGCCGAAGGCTGGCGCGACCAGGCGCGGCAGCGCTGGTCCTCTGCCCAAGACGACTTGCAGTTGTTAAACGCCCAGGACCTCGTCTGCCTGAAGCGCCGCGCGTTTCTCGATACGGCGCGGCAATACAATCAGGAGATCGCCGCCTACACGGAACTAGCCGCCCCGGCGGTCGTCGCCCCCGACCGGCTGGTGGCCATGATGATCCGCACCTCGACCAGCGGGGGCTCGGCGTTTCCTGCGACGGGCGGCATTGATCAGGCCTCGGCCATGATCGACGGCCAAGCCCCCGGGGCGGTCCAGCAAGCGGGCGGAACTCCTCTTGAAAGCCGGCCACAGCAACCCGCTGGGCGACCGCAGACGTTCGCCGAGGAGTCGCGCACCGAGGCCCGCAAGCCGGTCCGCCGCCTGTTTGACAGCCGCGAGCGATCGATCATTTCGGCGATTCGCCGCCTGCCCCACCGACTGCTCGATCGTGATTAGCTCGCGGCGGGCGGCTTTCTTGGGGCGCGCATCGATCCCACGAGGCCCCGCTCAGTTTGGACCCTGCTTTCCATGCCGGCCGCCATTGAAGCCGTCGATCAGACGAGCGCCCACGAGCAGCGCCCGCCGCGGCGCCGCGGGCAGCCGTTCTACATCGGCTCGCTGAAGATCGACCCGCCGATCCTGCAGGCTCCGATGGCGGGTTTTACCAACTATGCCTTTCGGCAGATCGTCCGCGAATTCGGGGGCGCGGGCCTCCTCGCGACCGAAATGGTGAATGCCCGCGGCTTCGTCTGGTTGGACGAGCACGAGGCCGAACATCCCGACCGCCTGTGGGGAGTCGCGACTGAACCGCGACCTCTCGCCGTGCAGATCTGGGACAACGAGCCGGAGACTTTGGCCAAGGTTGGCGCTCGCCTGGCGACCGAGTACCAGGTGAGCGTCGTCGACATCAACTTCGGCTGCCCGGTCCGGCAGGTCACGCAGAAGGCGCACAGCGGCTCCTACCTGCTGCGCCACCCGGAGCGCATGGGGGCGATAATCGAACGAGTCGTCGCCGCCTGTGCGCCGACGCCCGTAACGGCCAAGATCCGCCTGGGCTGCACCCGCGATTCGATCAATGCGATCGACGTCGCACAAGTCGTCGAAGGCGCCGGCGCCGCCGCCCTCACCGTCCATGGCCGCACCGCCGCCGATATGTTCAGCGGCGAAGCTGATTGGGATCGCATCTCGGCTATTAAGCCTCACCTGCAGCGCATCCCACTCGTCGGCAACGGCGACCTCGACTCGGCCGAGAAGGCGGCCCGGGCGTTCGAACGCTACGACGTCGACGGCGTGATGATCGCCCGCGCGGCGCTCAACAAGCCGTGGCTCTACGCGCAGGCCGCCGCCGCCATTCGCGGCGAACCTGTACCGCCGGACCCGACGCTGGAGGAACAGCGATCGCTGATGCTTTATCACTTCGCGCTGGTCCGCAATCGCTTCGGCGATGAGAAAGCCAGCGTGCTGATGCGCAAGTACGCTTGCTGCTACGCCCAGGGCCGCGCGGGGGCCCGCGAGTTTCGCAAGCATGTCGCGACGATTAAGGCGCCCGCTGAGTTCTTCGCCGTCGTCGAGCGCTTTTTCCCGCGCCCGTCGCCCGGCGGATCGCGCGAGTAACGATTGCAGAGGCGCGGCATTCACGCCGCCCCGGCCAGCGGCGTCGGCCTCAATCGGCGTCCACTGTATCTTGCGTATCGATGCCCAGCGGTCCAGTGATGTCGTCCATTTCGACCGGAGGCAAATTCAGCACGCGATACATGCAGTAAACGGTGAGCGCAAGTACCGTGCCGACAGAAATCAGCATAATGAAGAGTCCTTGGGCGTTCATCGAATGTTCCTTGGGTAGCGGCGACCGTCCGTCGTAAGATTGTGCCATCGCTGTGCAGCGACGGCGGCAATTCACTTGCGATACTGCAACCGGCCCTCTTTCTCCCAACGATTCCCGGCGATATGCACCAGCAAGAGCAAGAAGGCGGCGATCACGCCGATGAACGCAATCGAATTCAGAGCCACCGGGCTGTTTACGGTATTCTCGAAGTACCCTGCCTTGTGCTCGATTACTTCCAATCCTGCCGGCGAATCCGCTAGTCGAAGCAAGCCGCCCTCCGGGCCGACCAGCGCCCAGGTCCCACTCTCGTCTGACCGTGCCACCGCGGCTACTCCAGGTATTTCCCGCCCCTGGGAGGCCAGAGAGGCGACTAGCGGTTCCGGCGCCGGCCCCTCGGCCAGTTCGGAGGAATGTAGACCCGGCACAGTGGCGATCGTCGCGTCGGCGCTCGGTACATTGTTCCAGCAAAACATGCCGAAGATCGCCGCCAGGTAGACCGGGACCACGTATTTGAGCATGAGCTGTACAAAGTGCGGAATCCGCATGTGTGCACCCAGGTGCGCCTCCTCGGCGCCCCGTTCAATCCCCAGCGCCCAGCCGTAGAGGAGCGACTGAACCAGCGCCAGCGAAATGATCAGCACGCTGCCGACCCAGAAGTCGAATGTGTCGAGCGCCGCCATCCCCTCGGAGAAGTAGACGACGAATCCGCAACCCATGGCGGAGATCAGACCCAGAATGGCCGCCGAGGCATGCCGTTTCAAACCAAATCCTTCTTCCAAGAACGCGATCACCGGCTGCAGCATCGAAATGCTGCTGGTGATGGCCGCGATAAACAGTACGAGAAACCACAGCACCCCGATTACCTGTCCGCCGGGCATCTGAGCGAAGACGTTAGGCAACGCCTTGAACCCCAGATCGAACGTCCCCTGCCCCCGCGCAGACTCGCCTAGGAAGATGTATGCCGCGGTCAGCGTTATCAGCCCGCCGAGGCACACTTCGAAGAATTCATTGACGCTACTGGCGGTCAGCCCGCTGAGCACCACGTCGTCTTTCCGTTTCAGATAACTCGCGTAGTTGATGATGATGCCAAACCCCACGGACAGCGTGAAGAAGATCTGCCCCGACGCGGCCAGCCACGTCTGCGGATCTTTCAATTCCTCGTAATGCGGGTTCCACATGAACCCTAGCCCGCCCACAACCGACTGAGCCGGCTTCGATGGGTCGGGCGTTCCGAGCGTCAGCACCCGGGCCAGGACAATCAGCGCTAACAGCGCCATCAGCGGCATGGCGATGTTGCAGAACCTTTCAATGCCTTTGCTGACGCCGCGGTAGATGAGCACGAAGTTGGCCAGAAACGTGATCGCCAAGATCGTAAGCGATCCGGCGTGCGGTCCCGAGAGGAGCGCTCCGTTCGCCCCCTTGCCGATGTACTCGTCGAAGTACGCCTGGTAGGCCGCCGCGTCGCTCCCCAGCATCAGGTCGCCCGTGACGTAATTAAGGGCATAACCCAGACACCAGGCCTCGATCACGACGTAGTACATATAAATCACCAGCGGCACCAGCAGCGCTAGGGCCCCGAGATACTTCGCGAACCGGTGCGGCCACAACACGCTGTAAATGCCGGGCGCCGAGTTGAAACCCCGCAGGCCCCCGTAGCGGCCCATGGTCCACTCCGCCCAGCAAAGCGGAATGCCAAGCACCAGCAGAGAGATAAAGTAGGGGATCATGAAGGCGCCGCCGCCGTGCTGGGCGGCCTGCCCCGGAAACCGCAGGAAGTTTCCCAACCCTACGGCCGACCCGGCCACAGCCAGAATGACCCCAATCCGGGAGGCCCACTGTTCCCCGCCGCCGGAAGGATTCCGTGAAGATTGATCTGCCACGAGCGCAAATATCCTAAAAACGAGGTGGGAAAAGTCGTCGCTAGCATCAGCTTTTAGCCAATAAGCTATTCGGAGTCAATTACTTACGTCGTCCACGCATCATGCGCGGCGATTTTTCAAACAAGTGGTTGTCATAATTATCTAGACCGGTATGATTGCATTAATGACCGGCCAGCAACCGCGCATGAACGGCTATTGTGAAACGTCCGATCGGATGATCGTCGACTACCTGCGGCGGCATGCTGCCGCGTCGATTGCGGATCTGGTCGCGTTCACAGGCGTCACGGCGACGGCAGTGCGCCAGCGGCTGACGCGGCTTATGGAGCAGGGGCTGATCACCCGCCAATCGGAAGCGGTTGGCCGCGGCAGGCCCAGTCACCGATATTCGCTGACGCCGGCGGGCGCGCGATCGGGCGGTAATAACTTTGATCTCTTGGCCCGCGTCCTCTGGGAGGAAGTGCGCGACGTTCGCGACCCGGAAGTCCGCCAAGGTCTGTTGAAACGAGTCGCCCAGCGGATGGCCGAGTCCTACCGCGCTCACATACATGGTGTAACGATCAACGAGCGAATGGCAGAGCTAGTCGATCTGATGGCCGGCCAGCAGATGCCCTTCGAGGTCGAAGAGTCCAATAGTTTGCCTGTCCTGACGGCGCTCAGTTGCCCCTATCCCGGGCTCGCGGAGGAAGACCGCGGCGTGTGCGCCATGGAGAAGTTAGTGTTTTCGGACGTGCTCGGCGAGAATGTCCGCCTGAGCGCCTGCCGGCTCGACGGCGCCAACTGCTGCACGTTTGAAACCAGCGGCGCCGCAACCACTTAGGACGAGTTTTGCAGCAACGCGCGAGCCTAGTGCGGCAATGCGAGGCATGCTACCCTGGCATGTTTACCGCCAGCGAGCGTTGCTAGCGAGCAGTACAGGTTTTTTGAGACCGAGGGATTCGGACGCCAATATGTCACAACCGTGGATTGAAGGACGCTTCGAGGAAAACGTCATCACGACGACGGTCGAGCAGGCTATCAATTGGGCCCGGCAGTCGAGCATTTGGCCGCTGACCTTCGGCCTGGCCTGCTGCGCCATTGAAATGATGGCCACGGGCGCCAGCCGCTTCGACATGGACCGTTTCGGCGCCGGCGCCTTCCGCGCTACCCCGCGTCAGGCCGACCTGATGATCGTCGCGGGCACGGTGACCTACAAAATGGCCAGCCGCGTGCGGCGTCTCTACAACATGATGCCCGATCCGAAGTTCGTCATCGCGATGGGCGCCTGCACGGTCGGCGGCGGTCCCTACTTCAAGTACGGCTATCACGTCGTGAAGGGGGTCGACCTGGTGGTGCCAGTCGACGTCTACGTCCCCGGCTGCCCGCCGCGGCCCGAGGCGCTGCTCGAAGGCCTGATGCGAATCCAAGACAAGATCAAAGGCCACCGCATCGCCCGCCTGCAAGGCGGGAAGGTAGGCATGAAAATCGAAGACGAGCTGCCGGTGCCGCACCACAGCGGTTACGTCGCGGCGCCCGCCGAACAGGCGCCGCTGTTTGACCATCAGAAAATTACTGGCTAGGGGCATGGCGACGGCGCCCGCTCCGGCGGCTCGTGGAGCCGCCGGCTACAGTCCTGCCGATCACAGTTCACAGATTTCCGAGCTCTACCTACCGTCCGACATGACCGAAACGCTGAAGATTGCCAACCTGCACGTCTCCGTCGAAGGCAAGCCGATCCTCCGCGGCGTAGATCTCGCCATCCAGCGCGGCGAAGTGCATGCTCTCATGGGGCCCAACGGCTCCGGCAAAAGTACGCTCGGCAACGCCATCATGGGTCACCCGAATTACGAGGTGACCGAGGGCTCGATCGAGCTCAACGGCGAGGACGTACTGGCGATGGACGCCTCGGAGCGCGCAAGGGCGGGCATCTTCATGGCGTTCCAGCGACCGATGGCGAGTCCGGGCGTCAAGATGGCCGATTTCCTTCGTCACGCTACAACCAACGTGCGCAATCCCGCGCGCAAGGAAGGCGAAGAGCTGATCCCCATGCGGCAGTTTCGCAAGGAACTCACGCAGAAAATGCAGCAGCTCAAGATGGACGTCGAATTCGCCCGGCGGTACGTCAACGACGGCTTCTCCGGCGGCGAGATGAAGCGGGCCGAGATCCTCCAGATGGCCATGCTGCGGCCGAAGTTCGCGATCCTCGACGAAACCGACAGCGGCTTGGACGTCGACGCGGTGAAACTCGCCAGCCAGAGCATTGCGGCGATTGCCCAGGAAAACGGCGGCGGCTCAGAGATGGGCATCCTCATCATCACCCATCACGACAAGCTCCTGGAATACAACACGCCCGATTACACCCATGTGATGATGGGCGGCCGGATCGTCGAAACCGGCGGCGTCGAACTCGCCCGCGAGCTGTACACCTCGGGGTACGATCGCATTCGCGCGGCCTACCCGGCCGAAGCCGCCGTCGACGACGAGATGCAGCAAGCGGCCGCGGCAGCCGCCGTTTAGTTTGAAACAATAACCACCGAGGCGGGGAGAGCACGGGGGAAAACCAGACTTGCAGTAAGCAATCCTCGCGTTGCTCCGCGTCCTCCGTGCCTCTGTGGTGAAATAAAAGGCAACAACATGGCTACCGACCTGATCGAAGACGTCGCCCTCGGCGAAATCAATAAATACGACTTCGTCACGCCGACCCATGAGGTCTTCCGGGCCCAGAAGGGACTCAATGCCGAGATCGTCGCGCAAATCTCCGAGATGAAGCGCGAGCCGGCCTGGATGCGCGATTTCCGCCTGAAGTCGCTCAAGGTGTTCGAATCGAAACCCATGCCGCGCTGGGGCGGGAATATCGGCATCGACTTCCAGGACATCTACTATTATCTCAAGCCCACCAACGAACAGGGCAAAACCTGGGACGACGTTCCTCAGGAGATCAAGGAAACCTTCGACAAACTCGGCATTCCGGAAGCGGAGAAGAAGTTCCTGGCCGGCGTGAAGGCTCAGTTCGAGAGCGAAGTCGTCTACGGTTCGCTACAGGAGGATCTCGGCCGCAAGGGGGTCGTCTTCACCGACACCGACACGGCAATCCGCGAGCATTCGGACCTCGTGCGCGAGTACTTCGGCACGATCATTCCGCCGGAGGATAATAAGTTCGCGGCCCTCAACTCAGCGGTCTGGTCGGGCGGCTCGTTCATCTATGTCCCCAAGGGGGTGAAGATCGAATTTCCGTTGCAGGCTTACTTCCGCATCAATGCCGAGCGGATGGGCCAGTTCGAGCGGACGCTGATTATCGTCGACGAAGGCGCCGAGGTGCATTACGTC
>JADLBW010000091.1 GCA_020847515.1 Pirellulales bacterium
AGGTAGCAACTTAGGTAGCACGGCGTCAAAAAATCAGTACACCCCACAGGAGTCGAACCTGTAACCTTCGGATTCGTAGCGCCACGTATCCCAAGGTTGCAGGTTCGAAACAATCCGCGCAGGCGTCAGAAGTCGCACCGCTGCTGGAGCAGCTCGCGATTGGCCGCTTCGAGCCGCTGGTGCGGGTCCTGCGGCCGCGCGACCCGCCGCTCGACCTCCGCCCGCAGCGACCGTCGCCGCGGAGGCGCAGGCGATCGCCTCGCCGCCCGGCGGCTTGGCAGCTCCGCGGCCCGCACGACAAACTCCGGCAGGCCCTCCAGAAATTCGAGCTGCGTCTCGTTCATGCCGCCGCCCTCGCAACTCGCGCCTCGCAACTCGCAACTCGCTACTCGCGCCTCGCCTACAGCTTCTCGACCTTCAGCCGATCGACCGGCGGGGCCTCGCGCCGCAGCCGCTCGGCCGCTTCAAAACCCGCCACGCGGGTGAATTCCTTGGCCCAGGACACGTAGCCGGCCGCCGTGGTGATCGAGGCCCGGTAGCCGCACAATTCTACGGTCCGCCGCTTGCCGCCCTCGGCCGCGGCGAAGGCCTGGATCTCCTCGGCCAGCGCCTTTTCCTCGCGCTCCAGCGAGGCCGCCTCGCGCGACAGCTCCAGCCGGCGATCCCGCAGGCTCACGTACCGATCCAAGAGGGCGCGGGTCGGCCGCTTGGGGGCCGCGGGCTGCTTAGGGGATAGTTGGGGGGCCGCCATCGACTGCTCCGCTGGTGGTGACTGGATCAAGCACAACGCGATCCAGTCTGCCAAAGCGGGCGGCATTTTTTCCGGGCGACGCCGGCGGCTAGCGGCCAGACTCGTTCAGCCGACGGCTGACAGCCGACGGCCGACAGCCGACAGCCGAAACTTTTTTCTTGCACCGCGGGCGACGGCGCATTTAAGATGCGAGCGCCGCTTGCGCGTGGGTGCGCGCTAGCGGCGCTCTGACCACAAGGCATCCTGTCGTGGAGGTATGCACTCATGGCTACGCGCATTCTCGCGATCGCGCTAGTTTCCGCAACGCTCGCGGCCCAATCGGCCCGCGGCCAGGCCGTCAACATGGCGGTCTACACGGTCGGCTCGGGTCACAGCACAATCAGCACCGACTGGGACTTCACGCTCGACCACGCCCACAAGATCGTGACGGTCCACAAGTGGCACGTCCTGGAGCCGCACTCCAACGCGGTCCTCTACTCGGCGCCGCTACTGGATCACGTCCAGTTCGAGCCCTACGGCGGCGTCTTCGGTTATTACCGCCACACGGGCGCCGAGGGCTGGTGGCACTTCGAGCCCCAGGGCGAATTCAGCCCCCACTGGCTCCTGGCGTTCTACCCCGACCCCGCGCCGCCGGAGTTCACCCGCGGCACGCTCAAGTCGATGCTCGTCGGGACGCCCGAGCCGACCAGCCTGGCGCTGGGCGCGGCGGGCATCGCCCTGGGAATCGTCGCTCGCCGCAGATCTGGCTGAACGATTGGCTGAAAGGTTTGCGGTGTATATGGCTGCTGCGCGGCCAAGGTGAGGGCCACTCACTGCCGTTTGTGCCGGAAAACTGCTAAAGCGTCGGACGGCAGGCTCACGGCGCGGTCATAATAGGGCAAGTGCAAAATCGCCCTGACTAGGTACGCCCGTTAAATGGCCAAAGCTAAGCGAAAACCCGCAGCGACTTTCGAGTTGCGGTTTGTGGCGCCCGACCTTGTACCGGAAGCTATTTCGCTCCGCAACGTCTCCGACGCACTCGCTGCCGTACAAGACCTTGCTGTAGGGCGAGATCCTTGGGAGATGGCCTCTGTCCCAGCCGAGAAAAGCATCGGCCTGCTTGACGTAAAGCGCGGCTCCGCTGTGTTCGAATGCCTGTCGCACTCTCCGCAAGAGGCGATTGCCAATCTCAGTCGAGTTGCCGGCATACTCTCTGACGGCGAAAGCGCCAACGAAGAGGACGACGGAGACCGCTTGATCGCCGCCTTACGGCCCATCAAGAACCTTAGTGACATCGCCAGTCGAGTTGGCTGTGTCTTAGAGGTAAGGCTTGCGGGGCGTCACCGCAACGGACCGCTGTTCACGGTCGGCAGGCAAGATTTCCAGCGAATCTCAAGGCGATTGATGCTTACCGGCGAAACCACTGTGATCGGCACTGTGCTGCGCGTAGGCGGTGCTACGCGGTGGCGCTGCCTAATGCGCGTCCCTGGTCGTCGTCGCGCATTGTATTGCGATGTGCGCAACCGAGATCTGCTTCGTCGGCTTGGGGAGCATCTGACCGAGAATATCGTCGCAACAGGAACCGCTACTTGGATTCACAGGACTTGGCGCATTTATCGTTTCGAGATTAAAGACTTCACCCAGCCGCACCTAGGTAATGTGGGTGAAGCAATTGGCGAACTTAGAAACGCCGGCTTAAGTGCGTGGGACAAGGTGTCCGACCCCCGTAAATACCTAGGCGGAATGCGATAGTGAAGATCGTCGGCATAGATTCTAACGTGCTGATTTATGCCGGGGTGGTTCCCCGCACGGATAAAGCGACATCTCCGGGCCAGCAAGAACTAACAATCCGCGCTCAATTGCTGTTGCACTCGTTTGGCGCGGAAGATCAGATCATTCTGCCTACCGTCGCGGTTTCTGAAATACTGGTGCCCGTCGCGCCAATGAATCAAGGCGCCCTAGTGGCACAGCTCAGGGCGAGATTCGTCTGCCCGCCATTTGACTTGCAAGCGAGTTCGATTGCCGCCGATCTTTGGGCTCAGTTTAGAAAACTGCCTAAGAACGAAACCTATCCCGACAGGCATGTGTTGCGCGCCGACGCCATGATTGTTGCGGCGGCCAAAGCGCTTGGCGCCACTGTTTTCTACAGCCACAACAAGGATTGTCGACAATTGGCTGCATTGGTCATGGATGCGCAAGACTTGCCGGAACGAGACCCGAACGACATGTTCGCGGTCGAGGAAATCAGAAGCGGCAGGCTGAAGGTCGAGGACTTAATGGCGCCTCGCACGCCCGTACGACGACAGCGTCGTCGCCCATGACGATCGTCACTCGCCGCATAAGTCGGCCACGGCGCCCCAGCGCCCGATCGGGCACGCCTGGTCGGCCCAGCGGAGCTTGTTGCGCCCGGCCAGGCCGACCGCTTTCAGCGCGCAGCCGCAGCTCTGGTGCGTGCAAGTACCCTGCACCTCGCTCTGCGGCTGGTAGAGCGCGCACGCTTGGCAGACGGCAAACCGCTGGGAGACCGTCTCGTCCGACGCCTCGGGCCGGCCGGCCCGCTGATGCCGCACCGCCGCCCGCGTGAAGTTCGCCGCCTTGCGCACCAGGCTCGGTCCCGGCGCCACGCCGGGGGGATGCCGCACGATCGTCCGCAGAATCGCCTCGTAGTCCTGCTGCGGCTGCCGGCAAAAGCACTCGTTCCGCAGGTTCGCCAGACGGCATGAGGGCACCTCCCAGCCGCACGCCTGGCACTGGTAGCGGTAGTAGCCGTCGCCTAGATCGCTTCGCTCAACCATCGTCGAATGAAAACTCCACGCTGGCGGTCGCTCCGGAGGTATCGCAGTCGGTCCCAGTGAAGCTGAACTTGGGCAGGCTGCCGCCGATCCCGGCCGCCTCGCAGTCGACCGGCGGCGCGCCGATCGCGATCACCTTGCGGAACAGCACCGACCCGGCCGTGATCACCGACAGCGACACCTCCAGTTCCCCCGGCACGCTGCAGTTGATCGTCAGGTTGATCGTGATCGTGTTCTGGCATTCCTCGGGGCCGTAGGGCCCGACGACCGTCCCCCAGATGCAGCTGCCGACGTAGGTGAGCGCGTAGTCGCCGTTGATCGTCAGGTCGCAGTCGGCGCCCATGCAGCCGTCGCCAGCGGCCCAGCCATCGAGCGTTACGGTCACTCCTGAGATCGCCTGGGTGCAGCAGTCGCAATTCGAGCAGGGCAGTTCGACCTCCGTCCACTCCTCGGGGCAGTCGCACGCGCACGTCCGGTGGCGCCAGCGCAGGGTCCGCGGGCCGCTGATCGTGAGGTCGTGATGGTCACCGTCGCCGAGACTCCCGAAGCAGCCTGACGTGCATCCCTCGGGCGCGGCGGGATCGCCGTTTTCGTCGAACGCGAAGCAAGGGTTACAGTCGCCGTCGGGGCAGTCGCTGCCGACAAGCTGCCACTCGATGAACGAGCCGTCGACGCACTCGGCGTCGCCGGTGATCGAGGCCGCCAAACGGAACTGGCAGTCGTCAAGCTCCGTGACGGTGAGCGTGCCGCTGGAGGCGCACGAGCAGCCGCACTCCAGCTCCGCGGTCGCGACGTCGTAGCAGCCGTTCTCGTCGACGACGACCAGCAGCGCCTCGCCGGTAATCTCGTCGGGGCCGCCGTCCTCGCAATTTACGTGGCGGAGGTTGACGATGATCTCGTCGCAATCGGTCGACCCGTCCATCCACAGGCAGCGGATGATCGGCGTCGAGCCGGCCGTCGAGGTGTTGGTGAGCTTGAAGCGGCAACCCCCCAGCGGCGTCACGGTGAACGACGCCGACGGCTTGCCGGTGTCGTCGGCGCACACGAGGCACTCGCCTTCGACGGGCTTCAAGTAGACGTCTGCCAAGGCGCCGCTGACGAACAACCAGGGAGAAGTTCCCCAGACCGGCCCGCCGCACGCTGAACCCGGTAACTCGGATTCGATCCGTAGCTCTTCCTTGTCTCCGTGCCACTCTTGAGCCAGGCAGTCGACCCAGTCGGTGAGCCCGAACTGGGTGCCGTCTCCGCACGTGGGCTGCCGCATCGGGTGCCAGCAGTTGCCATCTATGTGAGTGAACGTCGGTGTGTCCCACTCAGGGGCGCCCGTCCCCAGGTACCCGAAGAAGTCGATGGCCAGCAGGGCGCATGATATTTCATCCGCGTCAAGGTCATATTCGACGTAACCTACATGAGCGCCGCAACACGTGCCATAGCCGTCGAAGCATCCTAGCCAGGCGTACGGGAGCACCAGGTTACCGCACAGGACTCCGACAGGCTCGCCGAGGTAAAAGCACCCCGGCCCATCGATGAAGCTAAAGTTCGAGCACGCTATACCTGGCCCGAATGGCATCGGGGAACCGATCTCGATGAACTGAAGCAGGTGCACACCAGCAGGAATGTTGGTACCGGTCCGCTCGTCGACGTGTTCCCACAGGCTGACCTCCACACAACTCGCGGTGAATCCACAGCACAGCTGATTGCACGACGTATTCGTGCCGCAGCAGCTGCCATCGTTGCAGAACTTTGGGGCACCGGCGTTGCCAAACAGCGGCTTGCCGCCTGGACCGATGAGCGGCTTCATGAGCACGTCTCGCTTCCGAGCTTAAAGCCGCCGCTGCCGCCGTCGTGATACGGGGCCTGGTCGAGCGCCTCGTCGAACTCGGGCAGCGACCGCAGGTCCATGACGTTCACGACGATGAACCGCTCGTCGAGCTGCGGCGGGTCCGACGGCGTCTCCAGGGCCGGCGTCTCCAGCCAGCCGACGCCGATCACCGGCTCGCCGACGCTGGCGCGAATGTCGGTCTTACTGGCGTTGACGACCGTGCGGCGCTTCTTGATCTCCTCTTCTCCGCCGACGGGGTCCGTCTCCATCTCGGCCTCCCACCCGGCGGCGTCGTCGGTCCACGTGAGCAGCACGCCGCCGCCCGTCAAAAAATCGCTCGCCACGGCCAGCATCCCGGGCGTCGCCGTGTGGTTCGTGCCGTCGATCGCCGCGAGCGCCGGCACGCTGGCGGTCAGCATGCAGTACGCCCCGCGGATCGAGCTTGCGCCGCCGCCGGCCAGCGACACGACCGCCCACTTCTCGCCGGTCCCCGACTGCTTCCAGAGAATCGGGATCGATCCGCTGGCCGCGCTGGCCAACAGCGTCGACGCTTGCGGCGCTGCAAACTCGTGCGCCTCGTCCGCCACGTCGACCCGCGCCCACACCGCCGTCGGGATCACCGCCGCGCCGATCGCGTCTTCGGCCAGCGGCTCCAGCACGATCGCCAGCAGCCGGCTGTCGGCCGTCGGCTCCTCGCCGGCGAACTGCAACCCCAAGAACACCGCCGACTCGTCCTCTTCGGTCGGCTCCACCAGCACCGCCCCCAGCGCCACGGCCCGGCCTTTGCCCAGCGCCGCCCCCGTGTCGTTGCGCACTCGGGCGTGTACCGGCCCCGGCGCTCGCGCCAGCGGCCCGCGGCCGCCCGGCGCATGGCTCGCCCGGTCCCGCTCCTCGCCGGCGACCAGCTCGTTCCAGGTCCGGTCCGGCCAGCCGGTCACCCGCTCGCCGGTATGGAATCGCTTCAGCTCGCTCATGCCTTCTGCACGCCGCTGGCCAGCGGCGCCAGCGCCAGCTTGTCAGCCGCGGTCGCCACGCCCAAGAGCGTCACGTAGTTCGTGCTGACCAGGTCCGCATAGGGGCAGATCGCCCCCGCTGCCGGCGACACGCAGTACGCCTGGCCCACGGCCAGCGTCGCGCCCAGGTCGACGTTCCCCTCCTCGATGATGTAGCCGTAGCCGTCGGCCCCGGCCTTATCGATCGCGATCCCCGCGCAATTCGCTTCCTCCGCGGTCCCGTCGCTCTGGCACTTGTAGTACTCGCCGTCGCTCGACTTGCGATACACGGCCTGCCCCTGCGTCACCGCCTCGCCGAACTTGACCAGCCGCGTCCGCGCAGCGTTGTCCTTCAGCGCCACGCTGGCCGCCGTGATCGATAAATCTGCCATCGCCTCCGCCCCCGTTACCACGGCACGAGGAGGTTCAAATCCCCCTCGTCCCAAACTCGTTGCACCACCGCCAGGTCGGGCAGCATCTTCACGAACTGCCGCCCCGGCAGATTCACCACCAAAAACTTCTGCAGGGTCCAGTAGTCCCAGCTTCCGCGAACCGCAGGGACCACAATCCCGCCGCCGACGTCGATATTCGTCCGGTTCTCGCGCAAGCCAAAGCCGAACGACAACCGCCAGTCCTCGTCCGTCCGCTTGCCGGCCGCGGCCCGCACCAACTGCACCCGCCCGGCCTCGTAGGTGATTCCGTCGATCGTGAAATCGACGCTGTTGAACCGGCCGCACAGCCCCTGCACCGTCTGCTTGTAGTCTGCGTCCAGGTAGGCGTTAGGCAGCACGATGTTGAACGAGAACACCTCCGGCGCCGGCTGATAGCGGCGGCCCACGATTCGCTCGCCCCCTTCCCCGGTCCGCTCGATGTTGACCGCCCGGATCTCCTCGCCCGTTGCGCCGTCGGGATCGTACGTTTCGATCCACTCCAGGGCCTCGGTCAGTTCCTTCGCCTGGGCCACGAAGCTGAACTCGAAGTCAACATTGATCTGGCCCGGCACGGGGATCGTCAGTGGTTGCGGCGTGATCCGCGAAAAGACGATGTCGACCCGGATCGCCCGGTTGCTGATCCGGCGAAACCGGTAGCCGCTGGGAACCGCGTCTTCCAGCGCCGCGGCGTCGTCGCGGGCGATCGCAATCGCGTCGTCCCGCGACAATAGCGCAGCGTCCGAGTCGACGACCAGGTACGGGTACGTCAGCGTGTTGCCGTCGCCCGACTCTTTCTCGCGCGAGAATTGGATCGCCATCGCCCGCTAGCCCCCGTTGCCCACCAGGCCGCCGTTGCCCTTCAAGTCCTCCAGCAGCCGCGTCTGTTTCTGCATTTCTTTAAGCTGCTCGTCGAGCTGCCGCTGCTGCTGAAGAATCGAGCGCCCGGCGGCTTTTTCCTCCTCCGACAACGTGCTGTCCTTGCCGTTGACCATTTGATCCAGTAACTGCGTCGGCGAATTCTTCACGCCCGCATACCACTCGATCGACTTGGCGACGCCGCTCGCCAAATATCCGGCCG
>JADLBW010000092.1 GCA_020847515.1 Pirellulales bacterium
CCGCATCGGCCAGGGCATCGAGTTCGACTACTGCTGCTGCCACGCCAGCTTCGCCCTGCGGGAGCTGGGCATCGAGTCGGTGATGGTCAACTCCAACCCCGAGACCGTCAGCACCGATTACGACACCAGCGACCTGTTGTTCTTCGAGCCGCTCACGGTCGAGGACGTGCTCAACATCTGCGACCGGGTCCAGCCCGACGGCATCATCGTGCAGTTCGGCGGGCAGACGCCGCTGAACCTCGCCCGCGCCCTGGCGGACGCCGGCGCCCCGATCATCGGCACCAGCGTCGAGGCGATCGAAGCGGCCGAGGACCGCGAGAAGTTCGCGGCCATGATCGAACGGCTCGGCCTCCGCCAGCCCGCCAACGGCATCGCTCGCACCATCGACGAAGCCCGCGCCGTGGCCGAGCGGATCGGCTATCCGCTCTTGGTGCGTCCCAGCTTTGTCCTCGGCGGCCGGGCGATGGAGATCTGTTACGACCAGTCGCAGCTCGAACGGTTCGCCGGCGCGGCGTTCGTCGCCGCCCAGGGGCAGCCCGTGCTGATCGACAGCTTCCTCGAAGGCGCCACCGAGGTCGACGTCGACGCCATCAGCGACGGCGTCCGCGTCATCGTCCCCGGCATCATGGAGCACCTCGAGGAAGCCGGCGTCCACTCGGGCGACTCGGCCTGCGCGATTCCCCCGTACAGCCTCCCCGGGCCGGTCGTGAAGGAAATCCGCGACGCCGCCGAGGCCCTGGCCCGCGACCTGAAGGTCGTCGGCCTGATGAACGTGCAGTTCGCAGTGAAGTGGGAAGAGAGATATCAGGGGTCAGAGGTCAGCGGACAGAAAACAACTCAAGACCCTGACCTCCAGCCTCCTGCTTCCGACCTCTTTCCGGTCGTCTACGTCATTGAAGTCAATCCCCGCGCCAGCCGCACCGTGCCGTTCGTCGCCAAGGCGACCGGCATGCCAGTGGCCAAGATCGCCGCCAAGGCGATGGCTGGCGTAAGCCTTCAGGAACAAGGCTACACCGAAGACCCCGTCCCCCACGACGTATCGGTCAAGGAGAGCGTCTTCCCGTTCATCAAGTTCGCCGGCGTCGACATCGTGCTCGGGCCCGAGATGCGCTCCACCGGCGAGGTGATGGGCGTGAGCGAGCGGTTCTCGATGGCCTTCGCCAAGAGCCAGCTCGCTGCCGGCACGGTGCTGCCCCGCGAGGGCAATATCTTCGTCAGCGTCGCCGACAAGTCGAAGCCGGCGATCATTGATCTAGCGCGTCGACTGCATAACCTCGGCTATTCGCTGCTGGCGACCGACGGCACGGCCAAGCTGCTGGAAACGGCCGACGTGCCGACGCGCCGCGTGAAGAAGATCAGCGAGGGCAATCCCAACCTGCTCGACTTCCTCACCGACGGCGAAGTGGCGCTGGTGATGAACACCCCGCGCGGCAAAGGCGCCCGCACCGACGAAGGCAAGATCCGCGCAGCCGCCGTACAGGCGGGCGTCCCCTGCCTCACCACGATCGAAGCCGCCACCGCCGCCGTCCGCGCGATGGAAGCCCTGCGCCAGGAAGAAATGCAGGTGCAGGCCCTGCAGGACCGCTTCGCGCGATAGCCGGCCCGTCTCGGGCCGCGTGGTCATGTACGTCTACCGCCTGCCCGCATGCGGCGGCAGCTTCGCCTGACAAGAATGTTGGACGCGGTCTACTTATTGGACCCGGCCATCAGCGTTCTGCTAAGATCCTATCATGAGCACCGTCGACTACTGCTTTACGACGTTCGAAGGCTTCTCGCCGATCGCCGAGCTGGGCCCGTACCGCGCGGAGGATTACTGGCAACTGCCCGAGGGGGCGCCCGTTGAGTTGATTCGCGGAGAACTCGTTATGTCGCCAGCGCCTCGCTCGGCTCATCAAATCATGGTGGGCGAGTTGTATGCAGTCCTCTGGACGGCGGCGAAAACCAGCGGCGGACTCGCGATCGTCTCGCCCGCCGACGTCGTACTCTCCGATAGCACTATTCTGCAACCGGATGTGCTCTACATAGCCAAACATCGCCGAGGCATTGTCGGCGACCGCGTGAACGGTCCGCCCGATCTGGTCGTCGAGGTCCTGTCGCAGGGCGCCGAGCGCCGCGATCGCGTCGCCAAACTCGACGCATATGCCCGGTACGAAGTGCCCGAGTTCTGGATCGTCGATTACCGGGCTAGGATGATCGACTTTCTCGTCTTGGAGAACGGCCGCTACGTGGTGATGAATACGGCGGAGGGGAAGTATCAATCGCCGCGGCTGCCCGAGCTGTCAATCGATCTGGCGACGTTCTGGAACGAAGTCGCCCAGCGGTTGCCGGCCACGTAGCGCCGTTTCGCAAAGTTCGCGCGACGCGCTCCTGCGGACTGCAGCGCTCAGTAGCTCAGCGATTGCATGCTAGCGACCGTGCAGCGTGCACTACTACATTTTTGATCTTGCAACGAGCGCGAGCCACACAGATTCGCCCGCAACGTTGCTACCGCCGCGCCCGCACCGGCGCCGGCTGCGGGCCCGAAAGGACGCGCCGCAGCGCTTCTAAAAAGTTTTTCACAACGCGCTCAAAGTGCTGTTGACCGCTTCTCGGCATCGACCTATTCTCCCCCCATCACGCAACGAACAACCGACCGCGAATCAAAACGCACAGGGCACGGAAAGCCACAGCGAAATAACGAGCACCGTGATTCGCTTGACTCATTCCTCGGCGACGCGGCCGGTTAACGAAGAAACTATTTCGCCACTCCCTAACGAACTGCAAACGAAACCACGTGGTCGGGTCGACCTTGGATCGCGGGCCAGCACCGTGAGCCGCTTCGACCCTCGCAGCGGCTAGCGCAGCACGGATGCTTCGCACCGCTTCGATACACTCCCCGATGCACGAGGGCCCGACACACCCCCTTGCATTCGGCAGGCGCAAGCGACACTTGCGTCCAATCGCTCCCGGAAAGGTTGACGCGTCCTTTGCCCCCCTGGGACGTGTGCTTTTCTGGGAGCTTTTTTTGCGCCGCTAGCGCGGCGAGCTATCAGCTCTCAGCGATCGGCTCTTGACGTTGAATGGGATGCCATGCCCACGTCTAGGTGGGCATGTGAACAATCGATTGGCGTGCCCCCGCGGACGTGGGCATGGCGCCCAGGCCCCGCCTGGCTTTCGGCTCGCGGCCGGACGATCGCTAGTCGAAGCAGCCGCCGGGCGGCCTCCCATCTTTCGCGTTGTCGCGTCCGCCGGCAAGCACTACAATCCCCGCCCCCTAACCTCCTACGTACGTCAGCCGGGACGGTTCGATGACCAGCGATGCCGCCGCACGGACGCGGCCCCGGGCGCACTCGCCCATCAACGACGACCTGTTAAGTTACGGCCGCGAGGTAATCGCCGCCGAGGCCGAGGCCCTCCACGCTGTTGCTGCAGGACTGGACGAAAGCTTCTGCCGCGCCGTCGAGCTCATCCGCGCCGCCCGCGGGTCGGTCATCGTCACGGGCATCGGCAAGGCGGGCATGATCGGGCAAAAACTCGCAGCCACATTTGCCTCTACCGGCGCCCGCGCCCACTTTCTCCACCCGGCCGAAGCCTTCCACGGCGATCTCGGCCGCGTGTGCGAGGGAGACGTCGTCCTCGCTTTGTCGCAGAGCGGCGAATCGAGCGAAGTCGTCCAGTTGTTGCCTTCCTTCCGCGATTTTCGCGTCCGCTTGATCGCCATCACGGCCTCCGCCGCCAGCACGCTTGGGCGGGCCGCCGACCTAGTGCTTCCCCTGGGTCGGCTCAAGGAGGCCTGCTCGCTTGGCCTGGCCCCCAGCACCAGCACTACCGCCATGCTGGCCTTGGGCGACGCCCTGGCGCTGGCGGTCAGCCGGCTGCGCGGCTTTCGGGCCGAGGATTTCGCCCGCTTTCATCCTGGCGGCGCACTGGGGTTCAATCTCAGCACCGTCGACCAGCATATGCGTCCCCTGGAAGAGTGCCGCCTGGCCAGCGCGAACCAAGCGGTCCGCCAGGTGCTCGTAGCTAGTACCCGGCCCGGGCGTCGCACCGGCGCCATCATGCTGCTGGACGACGAGGGCCGCCTGGCCGGCCTGTTTACCGACAGCGACCTGGCCCGATTGTTCGAGCGGCGTAACGACTCGGCCTTGGATGCGCCTGTAAAATGGGTAATGTCCCATTCGCCGGCGTCCGTATGCAGCGGCGACCGGATGTCTATCGCCATTGAGATCCTCACCGAGCGGAAGTTCAGCGAATTGCCCGTTCTCGATTCACAAGGGAGGCCTGTGGGAATGATCGACGTGACCGACGTGGTGGGCATGCTGCCCGAACATGCCCGCGAAGCCTGGACCCGCCCCTTCGAGGGCGTCGATCACGACCCGGCCGTGCTGCGGCTGTTCGATGGAGAAGCCGAAGCCGAAGCCGTCGACTTCTGCTGGCCCTTCGAGCAACTGCCGGAGACAGACTGAAGAAAAAAGCGGAAAGCGGAAAGCCGGCTTTACAATAAGCACCCGTCATCCGCTTTCCGCTCTCCGTTTCCGCTCTCCGTTTCCGCTCTCCGCTTTCCGCTCTCCGCTCTCCGCTCTTCTATGAAGCTTTCCGAGCGATGCGCCGCGATTCGCCTGTTGCTCACCGACGTCGACGGAGTGCTCACCGACGGCGGCGTGATACTCGACAATCAAGGCATCGAATCAAAGTGCTTCAGCATACGTGACGGCCTGGGGATTCGACTCTGGCAGCATGCGGGCGGACAGGCCGGCATCATCACCAGCCGCAGCTCTCAGGTCGTCAAACTCCGCGCTGCGGAGCTGGATCTCGAAATCGTCCGCCAAGGCGTCAAGGAGAAACTGCCGGAAGTGCAGGCGATTGCTGCATCGCTACGCCTGAGGCCGGAGCAAATCGCGTACGTCGGCGACGATCTGCCCGACTTGCCCTCCATACGTTATGCCGGCTTAGGCGTGGCGGTGGCGGACGCCCCTGAGGAACTTCGCGCCGCGGCCCATTACGTAACCAGCGTCCCAGGCGGCCGGGGCGCGGTCCGCGAAGTCGTGGAACTGCTCCTGAAAAACACCGGTCGTTGGGAATCGGTCATTCGCCGTTACATGACCTAGCCTCCCCAAACCCCTCGCCACTCGCTACTTCTCCTCTGCATGCTTACTCGCCTCACGCATGCCGCTATTGCCTTTGCCGTTACCGCAGTAGCGTACCAGGCGTACGTGCTGGCGGTGGCGCCGTTTATCGAGCCCCCGGCGACGATCCTGCCTACTGCCGATATCGCCGGCGACGGCGGCTATGCCGAAGGACCGGAAGCCCTCAATAAATATCAGGAACTGCTCGCAGCCTACTTCCCCCCCGGTCACTGGTGTTTCGCTCGGCCCCCCAAGACTCTGGAGAATGAGACCAGAACCATCCTGGCGGTCTTCGACGGCGACACGAAGACCCCCAATGGCGTGCTGCGGGTGCCGCACTGTGCGCTGCTGTTCTTCCCGAAGCCGCGCGACCGGGCCGCCGCGGCGCCGCGCGACGCCATCATCCTCGAATCCAGCGACGGGGCCGTGCTGCAAATGGAGGCCGAAGGCGCCGCAGGCGGCCGCTCCGCCACCGGCTTCGGCCGACTGCAATACGGCCAACTTTCCGGCGAAGTCGTGATCCGCAGCGATATGAGCCTCCCCGGACCGGGCGACGACCTCCGCCTGGTAACGCGGGATATTTACATCAACGAGGACCTGATCCGCACCGACCAGACAGTCGATCTGCGCGTGGGAGAGCACCGCGCCTTCGGGCGCGAGCTGGAGCTACGCTGGTTGAAAACCGAAGGAGGTCCCTCTTCGCCGGTCGGGCTGTACGGCGCCTTCGAAGACCTGGTGATCAAGCACGACGTATCGCTGATCATCGCGCCGAATAATACTCGTCTGGCTGAAGCCGGGCCGGCTCGGGAATCTTTGGCGACTGGAGGCCCTGACGGCTCCGACGAATCGCCCGTCGCCAAAGACTCCCGACCCCCTGCCGCGCAACCGCCGCTCCGCATTACGAGCGCCGGTCCCTTCCGCATCGACTTCAGCGACTACAAGGCCACCTTCTCCGACAACGTCCGTGCCTGGCAATTGCAGGTCGACGGCACGATGGATGAGTTGCTGGCCCGCGAACTGACGCTGTTCTTCACCAAGACGACGCAATGGAACAACGAGGCGCCGTCCCCCGCGCCTGGCGGCGGGCGCAACGGCATGTCCTTTGAGCCGGCCTCGATCGAGGCCCTCGGCGAGTCCGACAAGCCCGTGGTGCTGAACGCCCCCTCCTACGAAGCCTCGGCTCGCGGCGAACGGCTCTGGATCGAGCTGATTAATCGCCGTCTCCATCGCATCACGCTGGAGCGGGGCGAAGAGGTCTCACTCTCGCATCGCGGATCGGAAATCACGGCCCGCATGCTCCGCTATACGCTGCCGTCGCCCGACTCCAATCAGCGCATTGGCACGCTGACCGCCCGCGGGGCCGGTCGACTACTAGCCATTGTCGATCCTGCTCGCCCGTACGATCTGCTGGAGGTCAAGTGGCAGCAAGCGATGCACCTTCTCCGCCGCAACGAACGGCTGGTCCTGGTGCTGGACGGCCGGCCCACCGTCTCCATGGCGGTCGCCGGGCGTTTGCGGGCCGACCAGCTCCAACTGTTCCTCAAGGAGTTGCCGCCTCCGGACGCCAAATCGCCGGGGGTCGGCGGCGCCGCCAATGAAGGTTTGGCAAGCAGCCTGTCATCGACGGTCGCGCCAGAATTGATTACCGCGTCCGGAAACGTGGCGATCGAATCGCCCGAGCTGACCGGCATGGTTAATCAGCTCAATATCAAATTTGAAGCCCCCAGCGCATCGCTCCCCCCCAGCAGCGCCGCCGGCGCGACGGCAAACGCCGGCCCGGCTGGCGGCGCCTCGACCGCCGGGCTGGCCAGCGGCGGCTCCGCAACGCGGCGGTACGAAGTATCGGGCGTCGAGCTGAAGATCGACGTGGCCCTGCGCGAGCGTCAGGCCGTCGTGCGGAACCTGGGCATCGACGGCAGCGTCGTCTTCCAGGAACTGCCGACTGTGCCGGGGGGCGCCCCGCCTCTAAAAATCGAAGCGGAACGCGTGAGCATCGCCGCGCTCGATACGCCCGGCGCCCAGATCGAGATCGCCGGCGGCGCCACCGGCGGCCAGCCGCTGCAAAACGCCGTAATCGTCGCCCGCGGCGCCACCCTCCGCGCTCCGCGGCTGACGATCAACCGCGGCGCAGACCAAGGCTGGATCAACTCGCCCGGCCAACTGCAACTATTGGTCGATCGCGACATGGCCGGCAATCCTCTGCCGGCGCCGACGACGCTCGACGTGACCTGGCAGAACTCCATGAAGCTCGAGGGCCGGCGCATCACCTTCCTGGGCGACGTGCTGGTCCAGCACCCCTCGGGCCGCCTCCGCACGCCGCGCCTGGTGCTGCAGACCACGCAAGCCCTGAGGCTCGACGGCTCGGCCGGCAACGGGCAGCCGCAGTTAGAGCAAATCGAGTGCTGGGAGGGAGCCGTCGCCCAATTCGAGCAGCGGGACCTCAGCGGAGTCAGTTCGCGGCAATTCGCCGAGGTTCAATCGCTTGTCATCAACCAGATCAGCGGCGCCATTACCGGCAGCGGGCCCGGTCGAATCGACTCGATTCACCTAGCCGGCGGCGCCGGACAGCTACTGGCCCAGCCGCCAGGCGGCGGTCCCCAGGCCCCCCGATTGGTCCAGCCCGAACAGGGATTGCGGCATCTGCACGTCGACTTCGTTCGCGCCATCAGCGGCAATCTCCATACAAAAACCGTCGGCGTAGAAGGCGACGTCCGCACCGTGTATGGCCCCGTGGCCACTTGGGATTCGCGGCTGATCATGACGCCCAGCGGCCACCCGCAAGCCGATGAAGTCTGGATTACCAGCGATCGACTGCAGGTCGCCGAAAATCCGCGGGCGCGGTTGAACAACCAGCAATCTCGGCAGGTCGAGCTGCTGGCCGAAGGAAAAGTGACCATCGAGGGCCAGGCGCCGCCTCAAGGCGCCTTCACCGCGTACGGTCATCGAGCGAAGTACGACCAGTCGAAGGGCAACTTCATTCTCGAAGGCAACGGCACGACGCCGGCGACAATCGAACAACAGCCGTATCCGGGCGGGCCGCGGTCGCCCAGCTCAGCCCACCGCATGTTGTACAACCATCTCACGGGCCACTTGAAAATCGAAGGCCTCGAAGGCGCGCAGTTCGACCGGGTGCAGCCGTAGGCGCGATTGACTGGGCGCCTGCGCGAAGCCCCGATGCCGTAAACCCAGCCGGCGCACGACAGGCCCCCTACACGATCCGCAGCCGCTCGCGCTCTAGCCGCTCGACGATGAACCGGAGGGCAGGCTCCGCCATCTTGTCAAAATACTCCCACGAATGCCCGCCGCGGCCGGTTTCGAGATCGGCCTCGAACGGCACGCCCAGCGAGTAGAGCTTCATCCGCAGCCGGTCGGCTGAGTCGTGCCATGGGTAGTCGAGCGGATCGCAGGCGAACCATTGGTTCCGCGGCCAATTGAGCGGATGCACATGCAGCGTCGCCGTATCTTGCCGAGCCTGCTCCACGTCGCGATACAGCTCATTCAGCGTCATGTCGCCCGCCTCCATGGCGAACTGGTAATCGATCGTCGGGGAGATCGCCGCCACGACCGGAAAAACATCGGGGCGCTTGTAGGCCATCCGTAATGCGCCCTGCCCGCCCATGCCGACGCCCAGCAGCGCGATCCCAGGCGGCTGGACCTCCCACTCCGCGGCCAGCCACGGCATAACCCGATCGACGACAAAACGCTCCGCCGAAAGCTGCGGATCGAAGCCGGGCCAGATGCGGTCCGTCCACCAGCTTCGCCCGGTCTGCGGAGCAACGCACGGCAGCCCGTACCGCTCGAAGAGCGCCTCGAACGCCGGCCGTTCCGCCAGCGAAGTAAGCTGCTGGTCATGCAAATAGATGATGCATTCCCGGTGAATCGAAGGCTTCGCTGGCAGAAAGAGTTGGCACGGATGCCCGCCGATCTCAGTGTGCTGCCAGTGGCCCACGGATGCACCTGCGCTCGTTGATGGCGGCCGCAATGGGATCGCGGCTCGTTGGGGGCTGCAGCGCCTTGCTGATAACTAAGCGCACCAGTCGCGGCAAACTGCCGACGCCGCTCGCGCTCCATCTTACCCGGTCGCGACCACCAGGTCGCGGCTCTACAATGGCGGCGGTGGTCAGCAGCATGAGCGGCGTCGATGAATTACCCGGGCGACATTCTCCACATAATCCGCCGCTTGGACGGCTACGGCGGCGCCCGCATGGTGCGCTACGTGGCGGCCAGTCAGGCGGCCGCGGGCCGACGAGTAGCCGTTGCAGCGCTGGGAGCCCAGCGATCAGTCGCTGAAGAGCTGCACAGCGCCGGCGTAGCGATCCATCGGCTTAGCGGCCGGGGCCCGCTCGATCCCGTAACGCTCTGGCGGCTCTATCGGCTCCAGCAGGCCCTCCGGCCGAAAGTGGTCCATGCTTGGGATTTGGCGAGCGCTACGCTGGCCGCCCTGGCGTGCCGGGTCTCCCGCAGCCGTCTGGTCGCTTCGCTCGACGCCGACCAGCTCAAACGGCCCCCGGTTCGCATGCTGATGCCGCCATTGGCCTCCCGGATGCAGGCATTCGTCGCCAGCGACGAGTCTACGCGCGACTCCTTAATCAGTCTCGGCGCCGACAAACAGCGCATCCGCCTCATCCCGCCCGGTACGCCGGCCATCGAGCCGCCGCAACTGACCCGCGCGCAGTTCCTGGCCCACTTCCAGTTGCCTCCCGACGCCCTGTTGATCGCTGTTCTGGGGAAGCTGCATCGCCGCAAATGTTTTGACGACGCCCTCTGGTGCTTCGAGCTGGTCCGCGTACTGCATGAAAACGCCGTGCTGCTGATAATCGGCGACGGGCCCGACTACGAACGGCTCGAACGGTTCGCCGAATTGGTGACCGAACCCGCCAGCGCGCGCCTGCTAGGATATCGCCCCGACGCCGCCGCGATCCTCCCCCACATCGACGTCTACTGGCAGACCTCGCCGGCGCTAGCGACGCCGCAGGCCCTGCTGGAAGCCGCGGCCGCCGGGGCGCCGATCGTCGCCAGCGACCTGCCTGCGCACCGCGCGATCGTCGTCCCTGGCCGCACCGGGCTGTTGGCGCCGCTGGGCGATCGGGCTGAAACCGCCCGCGCAACCGACGAGCTGATCAACGATCGCTCGCGGGCGCGCAGCCTGGGCGCCGAGGCGGCGGCTTCCGTCGCAGAACGCTGGTCGCTGTCCCAGGCCTTGAAAGCCTACGGCAGGCTGTACGGCGAGGGGTGAGGCGGCTCCGCGGGGGCCGCGCCGCCGCACCGGCCCTCACTCGCGCAGATTGTGTACAGCCGCCGCGGAAAACAGGCGAAGAATGTACCGTAGGCGTCGCCTCGGCCGCGGCTGCGCCAATGGTTACGCCTGCTCGTTAAATCCCGTAAAATCAGCGCTGAACTCTGCAGCACGAGTCGTACGCCATGGAGGACGGGTTCGGATGAAAGACGTCTTGGCGGTTGTTTTAGCCGGCGGCAAAGGTTCCCGCTTGGAACCGCTCACTCGCGACAGAGCCAAACCGGCGGTCCCGTTCGGCGGCATCTATCGGATCATCGACTTCACGCTGTCCAACTGCCTCAACAGCGGCATACGCAAAATCCTGGTCCTGACCCAGTACAAGGCCATGAGCCTGGCACGGCACGTGACCAACGGCTGGCGCCATCTCTTCTGCCGCGAGCTGGGCGAATTCATCGACGTCGTGCCCCCGCAGCAGCGGATCGACGAGCAGTGGTACCAGGGCACCGCCGACGCCGTCTACCAGAATATCTACACCCTGGAGCAGGAACGTCCCAAATACGTCGTCATCCTCGCCGGCGACCACATCTACAAGATGGACTACAGCAAGATGGTTGCCTACCACGAGGACACCGGCGCCGATCTGACCGTCGGCGCCATGCGGGTCCGCAAGGAAGACGCCCTCGGCTTCGGCGTCATGGAAATCGACCAGTCGCAGCGGATCATCGGCTTTGAGGAAAAAGTGCCCAACCCCAAGACGATCCCCGGCGATCCCGACCACTGCCTCGCGTCGATGGGCATTTACGTGTTCAACGCCCCGTTCCTTTTCGATCAGCTCTGCCACGACGCCACGCTGCCCGACAGCGGCCACGACTTCGGCCGCAATATCATCCCGTCGATCATCGGCACGCACAAAGTCATGTCGTTTCCGTTCAAGGACGAAAACAGCAAGCAGGACGCCTACTGGAAAGACGTCGGCACGCTCGACGCCTACTACGAGGCGAACCTCGAACTGACGACGGTCGATCCGCTGCTGAACCTGTATGACTACCACTGGCCGGTGCGGACCGATCAGCCGAATTTGCCGCCGCCGAAGTTCGTGTTCGACGAAAACTCCGGCCGCCGCGGCGAAGCGCTCGACAGCATCGTCGCCGCCGGCACGATCATCGCCGGCGGACGCGTCTCCCGCTCGATCATCGGGCCCAAGAGCCGCGTCGAGGAACGGGCCGAGGTGAGCGACTCGATCCTGTTCTCCGGCGTCCACGTCGGCAAAGGCGCCATTGTGCGGCGGGCGATTATCGACAGAAACGTCTTCATTCCCGACGGCGCTCAGGTCGGCGTCGACCTGGAAGCCGACCGCCGCCGCGGCTTCGAAGTCACTGAAAAAGGCGTCGTCGTCATCCCCATGATCGACGGCGCGGAGGCGCTATTTACGCGATGACCCCCGCCGCTCCGTGAGGTTCGGAGAATACCAGGAGGCCGGAAGCTGTACGGGCGCTGTTCTGAGGGACGCCATTTGCCGATCGCCGCTTGTCGGCGGTAAGATATTCACGAGGAGATGTGACATGTCTTACGCTTTTCCGCCCCACGTTCAGTACCTGATCGAATTGAAAATGGCGACCGGACAATATCCGTCGCAGGATGACTGATTGCTCCGCGCGATTTCGGTCCTCGACGAATACGACCAAACCGTAATCGACCTCGAGGAGGGAATCGAAAACGAACAGGCCGGCCGCACCCGTACATCGGCGGAAGCAGACGCCGACTTGCGACGTCAGCTTGGATTCGCGTCGTGATCTACGAAGTCCCAGTCACGGCGTAGGCGGAAAAGCAATTACTCGAAGCAGCCCGATGGTGGGGCGAGCGTCGCTCTGCCCAGCAGGCTGAACGCTGGTACGTCGGCTTCGTTGCTGCGATTGACGCGCCCCTCGCATAAGCCCGAACGTTGCCCACGGGCGCGCGAGAACGCGTCGCTGCCCGTGGAGATTCGCGAGTTGCAATACGGGCTCGGACGACGCCCCGCGCATCGAGCGATGTTCGCTATCCGTACCGATTACGCCGTCGTGTACGCAATTCGGCATCTCGCTCAGGCCGATATCACGGTCGACGATCTATAAACGGCAAGGCGGGACAACCCCGTTCACTTCTTCACCGGCTCCAGCTTCGTCGCCGTCGCCGCCGGCGGCGGCAACAGGACCATCGACTCGACGATCGGCCGATCGGCGTCGTGGAATCGCCCGACCATCGGCTGCTCGAGCGTCACCGCGATCATCGCCGGGCGCAGCCCCTCGGCCCCGACGTAGTAATGCCGCCACTGCACGGGCGTCCCTTCGACCTGGCCTGCAACGATTACGCCCAGGCACTGATGGCCCGCTTCGTTGGCCCACTCGGTGGCCGCTGCGACCTTCTCGACCTTGTCGCCCAGCGACCGCACGACGTCCGCCTCGAATTGCGCAAGCGTCATCGGCTTGTCCGCCGGACGCGGCGGCAGCGTCGTAATGTTGCAGTGCGATATCATGTCCACGCCGTCCAGGTAGCGGAGCGACATCAGCTCGCGGTGCTCCGCCGTGACGTACCACGACGAGTCGTGCCGGAACCGATACCCCCGCTGCGGCGAGTCCGTATATAACTCGCCGAGCTGCTCCGGGGTGAGTTGCCGGGCCTTTTCGAGGGTCGGTTCATCAAATGGCGCGGACTGTTTCCCCAGCGGCGACGCCACCAGCGAGAGCTTCGCCACAATATCCAGCCCCGGGCTCACCTCGGCCGGCTTGCGGACCTCCTTGATCGCGAGATTGAGCTTGGTGATCCGCCCTTCGTCGAGATGAAACAGATATGCCCCCCGTAAATCCATTTCGCTGGCAGCTCCTTCGACCGTGCCGTGAACCGTGCCGGCCATGCGGATCTGCACCTGGCGGTTCGACTCCCCGGTGACGACGCTGCGGACCTCGCAAATGGCGACGTGGTCCATGCCGAGCACCGCGCCCATGGTCGCCGCATCGTGATCCCACCCCTCGCCTCCCCGCAGTTCCTTGTTTGGAAGCAACCGGTCGATGAGTAGGCTGTTGCCCACGACGTCGAGCAAATCAAACTCGCGCCGCGTCAGCGGCCCTTTCAGGCCGTTGATAGTCCCCCCCTCGGCCGTCGCCTTGGCGACGATCAGCCGGTTCTCGGGCTCAAGCTCGACCGTATCTCCTTTTTCCGACGATTTGATCGTCGCCTTCGCCCGGCTGTAGCGGCGCAGCGAGCGGCTGGACATGCCCGCGTCGGCCCACCAGGCCGCAAGCTCCTCTTCGTAGGCGAATTCGGCGACCACGCTCAGCGGCAGCCGGGTCTGCTGGCCCTCTTGATCCCGGACGATCAGCTCGCCGCCTACCTCCAGCGAGACTGAAATCTTCG
>JADLBW010000093.1 GCA_020847515.1 Pirellulales bacterium
AGACGCCGCGGCTGTCCGCCGCCGCGCCAGAAAGCTCCTCCAGCAGCGGAATCCCCGCCGCGCGGCACGCCTGGAAATGCAAGTGATCGGGCGCCGAAGCCCCGCTCCGCGGTCCGTTGTAGAACACCGCCAGCTCCGGTCCAGCCGCCGCCGCTAGCCGGACGAGCTGCCCCACACGTCCCGCAAGCCGCTGCTGCCGGTGCGCCCGATCCGCCACGGTGCAGTGCATCGGCAGAATCGGGTACGGATTCGGCAGCACAAGCAGATCTTCGAAGGCGACCCCCCGCTCCTCGGGCGGCATGTTCTCCGGACACAGAAAACAAGCCCGCGCGGCGATGGATTGGGCGTCGACGCTGGCATGCACCGAATTTCGGCGAGCCGGGTTCGCCTGCACGACGATCGACGCCCCGTCGACCTCGAGCCGCTTAACCTGCAGATGCTGTAGCGCCGCTTCCCCCTCCCGCAACGTCGGCCACGTCGCTCGTTGCTGCGCAAACAGCCCCTCGATGCGGGCCGCCAGACCTTCGCCCGCAGCCGCAACGTCCAACTCGATTCGATCCCAACTCATGCTCGTCCGCCTGCCTGCTGCCGCGCCGCGATCTCAATCGAACGCAGCCGGTCCTTGTAGACGGCATAGCGGTTCTTCGCCTCCAGCGACAACGCATGGTCGGTGTTGTCTTCCCACCGCCGGCACCAGTAGAGCGAGTCGTAAATGCGGCCGATCCGATATCGCCGCGTAATCTGCAGCGCTACCGCATAATCCTCGCCGAAGCTCACATTGGGAAAGCCGATCGTCCGCAGCGTCGGCACGTGGAACGCTCGCGGCGCGCCCAAGCCGGCGATTCGCAGCGCATTGTTGTGCCCATTGGCGTCGCTCCATTCGCGGTGGTCGATCAGCCCCGGCGGTATCACGTTCAATTGGAAATCCACGATCGTGTACGAGCCGATCACCGCCGCGTAATCCCCGCGATGGAATTCCGCCACGATCCGCGCCAGCGTCCGCTCGTCGCTGTACAGGTCGTCGCTGTCGAGCTGCACGGCGTATCGCCCGCATTGCGGGTGATAAATCGCCTCATTCCAGCAGCCGCCAATGCCCAAGTCAGTGCGCCGCGGCACGACGTGCACCAGGCGCGCGTCGTGCGCCGCCAGTTCTGCAAGGATGGCCGTCGTGCCGTCGGTCGAGTGATTGTCGACCACGATCACATTGAATGGAAAATCGGCGCCCTGCCCCAGGGCGCTGCGCGTGGAATCGGCAATCGTCCGCGCCCGGTTTCGCACCGGGATCACGACGCTGGCCTCCACCGGAAAAGGGCCCCCGCCTTCCACGGCGCCCGCCGACGGCGGCGGCAGCCATGCGCCGATTCGTTTCAAATGCGCGGTCGCCACCTGCTCCATTTCGAACTGGTAATCGCGGTTCCGCGGGTCGACGTAGTTGAAATGCGCTTCGCCGGCGGCCTTCGCCGCCTCTGGCTGCACGACGTACGTCGGCTCCGGCAAATGAAATATCTCGCCATGCTCGCTCAGCCGCAGTCGCAGATCGTACCAGCCGCCATATGCGTTCTCGCCCTGTTCGGCGGTGATCACGTCGGCCAGACCCGCGATAGCCGCCCGGCTGATGAGGACGAGCTGGCCAAAATCGAAGTCATCCCGCAGGCTGCCTGCCTGGTAGTCAACCAGCGGATGGATCGTCGTCGAGCCGTCCTCGCGTCGATCGAAGTAATCGGAGTATAGCGCAGCCGCCCCGCTATCCTCCGCCGCGGCGAGCAGCCGTCGCAGCCCCGCGGCGCTGAGTTCAATTTGCGGCGAAAGCGCCCAGAGCAAATGCGTCGCGCCGGTCGACTCGAACCAGCGGAGGGCCGCAACGGCGCCCGCGCCCGAGCGCAGATCGCCCCCGCTTAGCCGGTCGGCCCGATCCCCCGGCGTGCTTGGGACGCCGTCGCCACTGACCGCTACCCGGCGGACTGGCGCCATTTGGGCCACCGCATCCAACAGCGGTAGCCGGCCCCCTCCAGCCTGGGACGCCACGACCGCAAGGGACGCCTCGCTCATCCGCTGTTTGCTCCTGTAGTCCGCTCGACGCTGACAACGACATCGTTTCTGGCAGGATATCGTTGCTGTAGGCGCCACGCAATCACGCCTGGCGGGCCCCGCTTGCCGCCGTTCAACTCGCCTTGACGGTTTCCAGCCAATCCGGTCAACTCCCGACGCTCTCGCCCCACGCCCTACCCGCCGGCGTCGCGAGCGCCACAAACGCGGAAACGGATTTCCGCGCTGCGACAACGACCCGATGCACGTCTCGGCGCTGGGCCGCTTCGGCGGACCTGCCGCGGACCGCAGGCAAGGAGGCCTGTGCTATGTCGCATTCGCCCTGTCCAGGCGTAGCTCTCGACGAGTTGTTCGATCCCGCCGCGCGCACCGCCCCCTCGGGCGCCGTCGTTCGCGGATGCACCGCCGACTGGCGGCAGGCGAAACCGGGCGACGCCTTCGTCGCTGTCCTCGAGGACGATCATGACGGCCACGATTTTGCCGACGAGGCGATTCGCCGCGGCGCCGTCGCCGTAGTCGCCGAGCGTCCGCTGCCGATCTTCGACGTTCCGGTCTATTACGTCGACGACACCCGCGTCGCCCTCGGCGAACTATGCCACGCCCTGGTCGACTACCCCGCCCGCCGCCTGCGGGTCATTGGCGTCGTCGGTACGCAGGGCAAGTCGACCACGATCGCCCTGCTCGAATCGATCTTCGCGGCCGCCGGCCATGAGGTCGGCGTTATCAGCACCCTCAAGTCCTACGACGGCATGACCCGCAGCGCGGGCCTCCGCGGGCCCCTCTCGCCCGCTTCGCTGGCCGGACGCCTGGCGCGCATGGAGGCGGCCGGCTGCAGCCACGCCCTGCTGGAAATCTCCAGCCAGTCGCTCAGCCAGTTAAAGCTCGCCGGCGTCGAACTTGACGCCGTCTGCGTCACCGCCGTCGACTCCGCCCACCTCGACCTCCACCAATCGACCCATAACTATCGCCAGGCCAACCGCCGCGTATTGGAGTACCTGTCGCCCGCCGGTCTGGCGGTCGTCAACGTCGACGATCCCGTCAGTTGCCGTTGGCTGAGCGAGCTGGACGGGCCGGCGCTTACCTATGGCCGCGGCGATCAAGCGCAGATTACCCTCGACGTGATCGAGCAGAACGCCGTCGATACGATGTTCATCCTCGTCGCCGGGGCCGACTCGGCTGCCGTGCGAACCTCCATCGTCGGCGAGGCCCACCTGGCGAACTGCCTCGCCGCGGCAACGGTCGCCCTCGCCTACGCCATCGACCTGCCGACGATTGCCGCGGGCATCGAAGCCATCCAAAAGCTCCCGGCGCGCATGGAGCGGATCGACTGCGGCCAGGACTACGCCGTCTTCGTCGACGCCGCCCACACGGCCCTCGGGCTCAAATCGACGCTCCAGACCGCGCGGCAGCTCAGCCGTGGCCGCGTCATCTGCGTTCTCGGCGAATCGACTCCGACCAACGCGGAAGAATCGACCGCCATCCGCAGCGTCGTCACCCGCCTGGCCGATCTGACGATCATCACCGACTCAATCGCAGCGGTCGACGCGACCTGGACCGCCGACTCCTCCGCCAACAACAGCCTGCAGGTGGCCGCCGACCGCGGCGAAGCGCTCGCCTGGGCCGTCGCCGCGGCCGATCAAGGCGACGTCGTCGTCATCGCCGGCAGCCGGGGACCGACCGATTTCAACTTTGGCGGCGCAGGAGCCACTGACGCCGACGTCGTCCGCGAGTTGCTCTACGCCTGCGCACGGCCACCGTTGCGCCTCGTCGGTTAGCCCCGCACGGGGGTCGGGATGCTTTTGCGACTGGAACGTATATTTGGCAATAAAGGCTCTCCAGTCGCAAAAGCATCCCGACCCCGTTCGGCTCGCCTTCCGCTTACCCTAAAACGCCATTCCACCTAATCATGCCCTTTCTCGATTCCGCCTTTCTCTCTCCCAGTTCCTTCACGGTCGGCTTGCCGCCGCTGCCGCTGGCGTCCGAACCGGCGGTGCTCGTCACCGTTTCCGGCGCCACGCTGCTCCATACGCCCAGTTCGACGCCTGCCTCGGCGGAGGCGGCTCTGAAGTCGCTGCGAGGATTCCGAGCCGTCGCCCGCCGCGTCGTATGGTGCAACTGCTCGGAATTGGCGGCCGCCCCGCGGGTCGATCTTCGTCTCTGGGGGCGCCGGCTGGTCGAGTTGGGCGGGGCGCAGATGATCGTCGCCAGCGGCAGCGGGTCGCGCGAAATTGCGATCGCCGCCCGCGACGCCGGCCTCCCGATCGGGCGCGTCGTCGTCTGTCCCGACGACATTGTCGCCCGCAACGTGCTGGGGGACTCGATCAATGCCGGCGACACCATACTTGCTCTTGGCGTGACGGCCGACAACTGCTACAAGCTCGCCACGCGACTCGAATCTCGATTTGAACCCGAGCTTGTCGCGAACTGATTCATACGCTGTCCGTCGTCCGTCGGGGAAGATAGCGATCTGCCACCGACAACTGACAACTGACAACGAACTAACCCACACCACCAAACCACTCAGACTTCATCGTTGGCCGGCATCGATTGCGGGGTCGAATGCCGACCGCCCTCCCTGGGGTTGGAGCTTGAGAGCCCGGGCTCGGGCGGCTTCTGGGTCAGCCGCTCGCCGGGTGCTTCACGATGAAGTCTACGTCTGAGCGTTGGGGCGGCGCACCGTCGCCGTCCCACGCTCAGCGGAAACACTAGCAGCGGCGTAGGCGGGAAGGCCACAGGCGGAGCAGACAACCGCGCTCCAGTCCCGCCGCCTTCCCCCCTCCGCTCACCGAACCAACGGGGTCGGGATTCTTTTGCGACTAGCAGGCCTCCCTGCCAAACACCCCTTCCAGTCGCAAAAGCATCCCGACCCCTGCGGATTGCCTGTGATCGGCAATCCACTTACGGTCGCCTCGTCCCGCATCGACGGAGTTTCCCCATGTCCGCCTACGCCCATGTTCTGTTCGCTGGCGGCGGCTCGGCCAGTCATCTCAATCCCGGCATGGCCGTTGCCGAGCATCTGCGCCGTCTCATGCCCCACTGCCTCCTCACGTTCGCCGGTTCCGGGTCGGCGCGCGAACGGCATGCCATCCGCCTGGCCGGTTACCAGTATTCGCATATCCCCGCTCACTCGATGCCCCGCAATCCGCTCGAGGCGGTGCGGTTCGTCACCGACAACGTCGCTGGCTACTGCGCCGCTCGCTGGATGCTTCGCGAACAGCGAGTTTCGCTCGTCGTCGGGCTCGGAGGCTCGACGAGCGTCGCGGTGGTCCGCGCCGCCGTCGCCCGCGGCATTCCAGTAGTTCTCCTGGAGCAAAACGCCGTCCCCGGCCGCACCACCCGCTGGCTCTCGCGCGCCGCCGCTATGGTGTGCGCCGCTTTTGAGGAGGTCCGGCCCCACCTCCATGTCCAGGCCCCCGTGACGGTCACCGGCAACCCTTCGCGCAGCGCGTTTGAAGAGCTCTATCGCCGCGTCTACGGTACGGGCGGGCCCGCCCCACAGACTGCCGCGCCCCCGCGCCCGCATACGCAACTGTCTGCCGCCGGGGCCCCCGCCGACCCAGGTCGCCGGCAACGCCGACTCGTCGTGCTGGGCGGCTCGGCCGGCGCCCGTTCGATCAACGCATCCCTCCCGTCGGCGCTGGCCAAGCTCGGCGATCGTCTCCACGACTGGCAGATCGTCCATCAAACCGGCGACGGCCAGCTCCAGGAAACCGAAGCTCGCTACGCCCAACTCGGCCTCCGCGCCCTGGCGGTGACGCACATCGACGAGCTGGCCTCCGTCCTCTTCGCCAGCGACCTGGTGGTCTCTCGCGCCGGCGGAGCCACGCTCGCTGAACTGGCGCTGGCCGGCGTGCCGGCCCTGCTGATTCCCCATCCGCAGGCAGCCGACAATCACCAAACCGCCAATGCCAAGGTCTACGTCGCCGCCGGCGGCTGCCGTATGATCGACGAATCCCAGCAAGGCGGGGCCCTCGACGCCGCCATCGCTCGCGAACTCGATCCGATGATCGGCGACCACCACATCCGCCAGGAAATGGGCCGCAACATGCAGCGGCTCGCCCGCCCCGGCGCCTCCGCTCAGGTCGCCGCCGCCATCACCGACCAGCTTTGCGGCGGCGTCTCCACGTTGCTCGCCGCGTAGTGCCGCCCGGCGCCCTGTCTATTTATTGAAAACTGCGGGACAAATGAGCCGTGCCTGGCTGTCGGCTAGCGGCTAGCGGCCGACGGCCAGAGCGAATAAGCCCTGTTTCTGGCTGCTAGCCGATAGTCGCGAGCCGATAGCCAGATTCGCAACGGGTTCATTAGCGGCGCAGCAATCAATAGGCGCCTAGGTTCGCGGATTCGTCAAAACTGGCGGCAGTCGCCGCCCCTGCTATCGCTGTGGCCGCTGCAGGCCGCACGGAATTGCGTCGGCGATGCTCCATGTCGCGCATCGGCCCGGCGCACGGCTTTGAGGGCCCCGGGGCGTTGGCTATCGTGGAGGATAGCGACGATCCGCCGCAAGATGCCCCGGCTGCCGTCCGACCCCGCTGCTCTGTCACAGCTTTTTTTTCAGATCAGCCGCCGGGCGCTAGCCCCCGGTTGAGCCGCGCTAGCTTGCCCCGCCGCCAGGACACGCAATCGCAAAGCTTTCCCTTCGACAGAGCCCGGGAGTCGAGCGCCCAGCGCGTGGGCGTCCCCGCGGACCACGCTGCACATCGGCCGGCGCCTTAGCAAGTCTGCCGGCTCCCAGGCGGCCAAGAGCTACCCGCCTGCCGGCCCCCGTCAAGCTCGCCGCACCGAGGTTACCATGCACCGACTACTGCTCCTGGGGGCCGGCAAGATCGGCCGCATGATCGCCCGGCTGCTGGCCGACTCGGGCGATTACGCCGTGACGGTCGGCGACGTCGACGCCGCCGCCCTCGATCGCATCGCGACCCGCACCGGCGTGGCGACCGTGCCGGTCGACGTCGATAATCCGCGCGAGCTTGCCGGGGCCCTGGCAGGACAGGACAGCGTCATTTCGGCCCTCAGCTTCTATCACAATCCGCAGGTCGCCGAAGCGGCCCTGGCCGCTGGAGTCAGCTACTTCGATCTTACCGAAGACGTCGAAACCACGCGTCGCGTCCGGGCCGTCGCCGAGAGTGCTCGCGACGGCCAGATCTTCATGCCCCAGTGCGGCTTGGCCCCGGGGTTCATCTCCATCGTGGCCCATCACCTCACCCGCCAGGTGGAACAGGTCGATTGCGTGCGGATGCGCGTCGGCGCCCTACCGCAGTTTCCCACCGGCGCGCTGAAGTACAACCTCACCTGGAGCACCGACGGCCTGATCAACGAGTACTGCAATCCCTGCGACGCCATCCACGAGGGCCGCCGCATGGAGGTCCTCCCGCTGGAAGGCTATGAGCAGTTCTCGCTCGACGGCGTCCGCTACGAGGCCTTCAACACCAGCGGCGGCCTGGGCACTCTCTGCGACACGCTGGAAGGGAACGTCCGCGAGCTGAACTACAAGACCGTCCGCTACACCGGCCATTGCAATCAGGTGCTGCTGCTGGTCAACGAACTGCGGCTCAGCCAGCGCCGCGACCTGCTCAAAGACATCCTCGAACATGCCGTCCCGATCACCTTTCAGGACGTGGTGGTCACCTTCTGCACGGTCACCGGCCGCCGCGAAGGGCAACTCGTGCAGTACACCGACGCCCGTAAAATCTATCATCAAAAAATCGGCGCCGAGAACTGGAGCGCGATCCAGATCACCACCGCCGCCGGCATCTGCGCCGTCGTCGACATGTTCGCCGCCGGCCAGTTGCCGCGGCAAGGCTTCGTCCGCCAGGAGCAGGTCGACTTCTGCGACTTCATCGCCAACCGCTTCGGCCAGTATTACGATTCGCATATCGCCACGCGGTTCAGCAGCGGCGCCGCGCTGGGGGGGCAGACCACCCGCGACACCATGGACCTCAACATCCCCCGGGAGCCGTCGATATGAACCGCGCCCTGCAGGAAGCGCTTCAGCGATTGGGCGAGCCTCTGTCGCCGCAGGCCGTAGCGATCGGCGATCAGACCGCGCCCGGCGAGGGGGCGCCGCTGGTCGCCCGCTCGCCGATCGACGGCGGCACGCTCGCCGAGTTTCCCTCCGCCGCCCTGCCGCAGGTCGACGCCGCCATCGAGGCGGCCGCCCGCGCCTACCTGCAGTGGCGGCTCGTCCCCGCCCCGGCCCGCGGCCAGTTCGTACGGGCCTTCGGCGAAAAGCTTCGCGCCCACAAGGCGGACCTGGCAACGGTCGTCACCTGGGAAGCCGGCAAGATTGCCCAAGAGGCCCTCGGCGAGGTCCAGGAGATGATCGACGTCTGTGAGTTCGCCGTCGGCCTCAGTCGCCAGCTCTACGGTAAAACCATCGCCAGCGAGCGCCCCGGACATCGCCTCGCCGAGCAGTGGCATCCGCTGGGCCCCGTCGGCGTAATCACGGCGTTCAACTTTCCCGTGGCCGTCTGGGCCTGGAACGCAGCCGTCGCCTGGGTCTGCGGCGACCCCGTCGTGTGGAAACCCTCCGAGAAAACGCCCCTCTGCGCCTTGGCCTGCCAGGCCATCTTCCGGCAAACTCTGGCCGAATGCCAAGAGGTTCCGCCGGCCCTCTCCTCGCTGGTCATCGGGGGCGCCGACGCCGGGCAACGGATCGCCGAGTCGACCAAGCTGCCGCTGGTCTCGGCCACCGGCTCGACTGCCATGGGCCGCGCCGTCGCCGCCACCGTCGCCCGCCGCCTGGGCCGCTCGTTGCTGGAGCTCGGCGGCAACAACGGCATGGTCGTCGCCCCGAGCGCCGACCTCGAGCTGGCCGCCCGTTCGATCGTCTTCGCCGCCGTCGGCACCTGCGGCCAGCGCTGCACCACCTTGCGGCGGCTGATCGTCCACGACTCGGTTGCCGACGCACTGCGCGACCGCCTGCTGAGGCTTTACGAGCGGCTGCCTATCGGCAACCCGGCTGAAGGGGGCGTGCTGGTCGGCCCCCTTGTCGACGAGCGGGCCGCCAGCGAGATGGAAGGGGCCCTCGCCGCCGCCCGAGACCAGGGCGGCCGGGTCCATGGCGGCGGCCGGGTCGCCGCAGGGGTCCCTGCCGGCGGTTATTACGTCCGCCCTGCCATCGTCGAGATCAGCCCCGACGCCCCCATCGTCCAACGCGAAACCTTCGCCCCGATTCTGTACCTCATGCGCTATCACGATTTCGCCGACGCGGTCGCCATTCACAACGCCGTCCCGCAGGGGCTCTCCTCGGCGATCCTCACCAGCGACGTCCGCGAGGCCGAGTCCTTCTGCTCCGCCAGCGGCTCGGACTGCGGCATCGTCAACGTCAACATCGGCACCAGCGGGGCCGAGATCGGCGGGGCCTTCGGCGGCGAGAAGGATACCGGCGGCGGCCGCGAATCGGGCAGCGACGCTTGGAAACAGTACATGCGCCGCGCCACCAACACTGTCAACTACTCCAGCGACCTGCCGCTGGCCCAAGGCATCAAGTTCGACCTGTGATTTCCCCGCGAAGGCCCGCCAGCCGCGGCTACTGCCCCTTGAGCCCCGCTAGGGCGGCCGTGGCTGCATAGTCGCGAATCCCGCTGGTCGCCCCCAGGCAGGTTACGCAGCACGCGCCCGCCGCGCAGCCCAGCCGGCCGGCTTCGGCCGGCGACATGCCGCGCAGCAGCCCCGTCAGCAGGCCGCCTAGGAAGCAATCGCCGGCCCCGGTCGTGTCGACCACGTCGCCCGGCGGCGCGACGGCGGGGATCTCGATGTACTGGTCGTCCTGGGGACTGAGCAGCACGCCCCGCCGGCCCAGCTTCACGCCCACGACGCCTGGCGCGCCTGCCTCCCGGTACGTCTCGACGATCTTGCGGGGCTCGTCCTGGCCCGTTTGGCGAATCGCTTCATCCAAGCTCGGCACGTACAGGTCCAAGTGCGGCAGCACCGGCAGCAGCGGCCCCAGTGCGCCGCCGTCGCCCGCGGCGTCCAGCGCAGTCAGGCACCCTTCCTTGCGCAAGGCGGAGAGGACCTCCGGCAGATCTCCCAGCAGGTTCGGCAGCAGCGGATAGTACCCCAGCAGCATCGAGCGGCTGCGGCGGAACAGATCGAAGCGGCTGAAAAAGGCCTCGCGGTCCAGCAGTCTCGGCGCCCCCACGCAGTGCATGAAGCTCCGCTCGCCGCTGGAATCGATCAGCACGGCCGTCGTGCTGGTGGCGCCAGCCGGGTGCGTGAGCAGCCCCTCAGCGTGCAGCCCCTCGGCCTCATAACGATTGCGAATCACGGCGGCCCACGGATCGTCGCCGACGTAGCTGAACGCCGCCACGCGCATCCCCAGGCGGGCCATCGTAATGCCCGAGTTCGAGACGATGCCGCCGGTCGTCAGTTCCAGCGGTTCGGTTTCAAACAGCTTCCCGCCGGTGATGGGCGTCTCCAGCGGCACCGGCCGCACCAGAACGTCGACGACGCAGGAGCCGCAGACGATGCAATCGAGGTCTTTAGTCATCGCCAGAGGTAGCGAACAGGGATCGGCCAACGGGGTCGGGGACGCTTTTGCGACTGGGAACCGCACCATGCTAATCGACTCGCCAGTCGCAAAAGAGTCCCGACCCCCGTGGGTTACGGAGCGAGCGAATATGCCTCGCGTTCAAACGGGTTGTCCTGGTATGGGTCGCCGCCGCGAAACCAAATCACGGCCGAGCATAACAGATAGGCCGGCCCGAACAACGGGCCCCAGCGTTCATATTGGCGGACGTGGACCAGTTCGTGCTCTCGGGCCACGTCCAAGGCGGCGGCCGAACGGCCGAGAATGACATGGCCCCAAGTCATGGCGATCGCGCCCGCGCCGGCCGGCATGCGCTGCAGGAAGCGACCTACCGCGCCCCCGTAAAACTCGAGCGTGCGGCCGCGGCGTTGGATTCGGCCGCCGGTGGCTAAGCCGATGAGGCCGATGGCCAGCCCGACGAACGTCCAGGGCAGCGGCCAGAGCCAGTTGAGGGGTAAGGGCATGCGATTGGGGGGGCTGTGTTGGTGGTAGGCGAAGGGGTCGGGGTTCTTTTTGGCCGGGGGGGGG
>JADLBW010000094.1 GCA_020847515.1 Pirellulales bacterium
CAGCAGCGTGAGCGCCTGCAGCGGCGTGACGGTCTCGTTTCGCTTGGCCACGACAGCCGACGAGTCGGCGCAGTCCAGCGTCGTCATGAACGGATCCGGCACGCTGCGGACGATCATGCGATAGATGGTGCGGCGATGGGTAGCTGCGTCGTCTGGGTCGTACTCCTCATACTTGTAGTGGGGCGAGTGGTCGTCCTTGAACCCGAACGCCCGGAACGGAGGGCCGCCGGGCGTCGTATCCAACTTGCCGGCGACGGCGAGGACGGCGTCGCGCACGCATTCCGCATCGAGCCGGCGGCGATTCATCCGCCACAAGTACCGGTTGCCGGCGTCGACCTGTTCGTGGCCGGGGCTATCGGCCGACGCCTGCCGATAAACTGCGCTGGTACAAATCAGTCGATGCAAGTCCTTGAGGGATTGGCGCCCCTCGCGGAACTCGCAGGCCAGCCAGTCGAGCAGTTCCGGATGCGTCGGCAGCGATCCCATGCGGCCAAAGTCGTTCGGCGTGTCGACAATTCCGCGGCCGAAATGGTACTGCCAGACGCGATTGACGATCGATCGCCACGTGAGCGGATTGCGTCGGTCGACGATCCAGTGCGCAAGTGCTGCGCGGCGGGCGGCCTCATCATCGGAGGGCAGGTCATCGAAACGGGGCGCCAGGTAAGGCAGATAGCCGCCACTGCCCGACGCGGCTTCGGCCCCCGGGGCCTTTTCATTGCCGCGTCTCAGCACATATACCGCGCGCGGCCTGCCCTTGGTCGGCGTAAAGGCGCCTTCCGGCGGGAAGTCGCTCGCCGCCGCAAAGACCACGCCGGTCGGATCGCCGTCGCGGCCTCCAAAAGTCCTTTCGTCGCGATCGATCCCGGCGAATACGGCCTGCAGGCCGTAGTAGTCAGCCTGCGCGATGGGGTCGAACTTATGATCGTGGCAACGGGCGCAATGCACCGTCATGCTGTTGAAAGCGCCGATCGTGGCGGCCACCATGTCATCGCGATCGAGATTGCGGGTGATCGCCTTCTGCAGCGTGCCGTCGGCGACCTCGATCTGGCCGACGTAGTCGAACGGCCCGGCGACGAGAAATCCCGTCGCGATCACGCCGTCGGCGGCGCCGGGGTAGAAAACGTCGCCGGCGATCTGCTCCTCGACGAAGCGCGAGTAGGGTCGGTCTTCGTTGCAGGCGCGGATGACGTAATCGCGGTAGGGCCAGGCGTTCGGACGAACCTTGTCCTTGTCATAGCCGTGCGTATCGCCGTAGTGGGCGACGTCGAGCCAGTGGCGGGCCCAGCGCTCGCCGTAATGGGGCGAGGCGAGCAGGCGGTCGACCAGCTCTTCATACGCCTGCGGATTCGGGTCGGCTGTGAAGGTCTGGACCTCCTCGGGGGCGGGGGGCAGGCCGACGAGATCGAAGTAGAGCCGGCGGATGAGCGTAGGGCGGTCGGCCTGTGGCGAGGGGGCGAGACCCAGCTCGTTCAGCCGCGCAAGGATGAAGGCGTCGATCGGCGTGCGGATCCAATCGGACTCGATCCTCGGCGGGGCCGGGGGCGTCAGCGGCCGCAGCGACCACCAGAGGTCGCCGCTGTCGCTCGTCATGCCGGCCGGCTGCTGTGCAGCGTCGTCCGCTTCCGCACGAGGCGCCGCCAGCATGACGGCCGCCGCGACCAGGACCAGTCGGGCGGCACAACCGACGGCAGTTTGAAAAGCAAGCGGTCGAAGCATGGTCGACAAGCGAGCTGGAGGAGAGAGCAGCGGCCGCCTTCAGGCTACGCTAGGGAAGGGCGGTTGGCCAGAGTTTGCCGGGGCAGATGGACGAGCGAGCACCGGATGCGCACGTCGCCTGACGATTAGCGGAGCGTTTGTGGGCAACGGGCCTGTTAGCGGGTATTATCGGCATCGTTGCTTGTCGGCGAGTTTTTCTGAAATGCGCATAGACCCGTGTGGCGAGGCTTTTCAAAGTCGACATGCTCTATTGATTTTTGCGCCGCTGATGAACCCGTGGTGAATTTGGCTAGCGGCTGTCGGCTGGCGGCTGGCGGCCAGAATTAGGCCTCTGGCCGTCGGCCGATAGCCGATAGCCGACAGCCAGGCACGGTTCATTTGTGGCGCAGTTCTCGATAGAGACGGGCAGGCCCTTTTCGGCCATGCAAATGTCCGGAGGCGCTTGACCACGAGGAGAAACTTATGCCCGGGTATTCCGTCAGGCTGGGACAGCGGTCGTACGCGTTTGGCGATTTGAAGACCCTCTTGGCCAAGGCGACGCCGGCCCGGAGCGGCGATGCGCTGGCCGGAATCGCCGCCGAGAGCGACCAGCAGCGCGTGGCCGCGCAGATGGCGCTGGCCGAGCTGCCGCTGGCGCGGTTCTTAGAAGAGCCGCTTATCCCCTACGAAGAAGACGAAGTCACGCGGCTGATATTTGACAGCCACGATGCTCAGGCGTTCGCTCCGGTGGCGGGCTTGACCGTCGGCGAGTTCCGCGACTGGCTGCTGCGGTACGAGACTGACGGCGAAACCCTGGCGGCGCTCGGGCCGGGTCTGCTTCCCGAAATGGTCGCGGCGGTCAGCAAGCTGATGCGGAATCAGGACCTGATCCTGGTAGCGAGCAAGCGAAGGGTCGTGACGCGGTTCCGCAACACGATCGGGCTTGCCGGTCGGCTGGCGATTCGGCTGCAGCCAAACCATCCGACCGACGACCCGGCGGGCATCGGCGCATCGATACTCGACGGCCTCCTGTACGGCTGCGGCGACGCCGTGATCGGCATCAATCCGGCGACCGATTCGATCGACACGGTGCGCCGGCTGTTGGGGATGCTCGCCGAGCTCATCGAGAAGTACAGCATCCCCACCCAGTCGTGCGTGCTGGCCCATGTGACGACGCAACTGGCCGCCCTGGAGCAAGGGGCGCCGGTCGATCTGGTGTTCCAGTCGATCGCCGGCGCCGAGAAGGCCAACGCCAGCTTCGGCGTGAACCTAAGCCTGCTGGAAGAGGCCCGCGCCGCGGCGCTGGCGCTGGGCCGCGGCACGGTGGGCGACAACGTGATGTACTTCGAGACCGGGCAGGGATCGTGCCTATCGGCCGAGGCGCATCACGGGGTCGATCAGCAGACGCTCGAAGCCCGGGCCTATGGCGCGGCGCGGCGCTTCGAGCCGCTGCTAGTCAACACCGTGGTGGGATTCATCGGGCCAGAGTATTTGTACGACGGCAAGCAGATCATTCGCGCCGGACTGGAAGACCACTTCTGCGGCAAGTTGCTGGGACTGCCGATGGGCTGCGACGTCTGCTACACCAACCACGCCGAGGCCGACCAGGACGATATGGACAACCTCATGACCCTCCTGGCGGTGGCCGGCTGCAACTACTTTATGGGCGTGCCAGGGGCCGACGACATCATGCTGAACTACCAGTCGACGTCGTTCCACGACAGCCACTACCTGCGGCAGACGCTGGGACTGCGGCCGGCCCCGGAGTTCGAGGCGTGGCTCGAAGGGATGCGGATTGTGGGAAGCGAGGGGCGGCTGTTGCCGATTGAGCGGCGTCATCGGCTGCTCGAGGGGATAGCCGCGGAACAACAGGCAGAAGTAGACGCAGGTCGACAGGACGCGGGGGCTTTCCGTTGAAGATGCCTGTCGCCAGCGCTCCGGCGGGTCGTTGGCCTGCGGCTACTTTTTTGACCTGCGGCTACTTTGTTGCGGCTAGGTGCTATGAAACATGACTCGTTGATCACGGTTGATCCCTGGAATGCGCTTCAAGGCGCCACGCAGGCGCGGATCGCCTTGGGCCGTAGCGGCGGCAGCTTGCCTACGGTCGAGTGGCTGGCGTTCAAAACGGCGCACGCCGCGGCGCGGGATGCGGTGCACAACAGGTTCGACGCCGAGGCGCTCGCCGCGGAGATCGCAGGGCTGGGCGTCGAGACGATCGTCGTCAGCAGCGCAGCCGCGGATCGCTCGACCTATCTGCAGCGGCCAGACCTGGGGCGGCGGTTGGACGCTGCTTCACGGGACCGTTTAGAAGCGGCGGCGAAGGACCGCCAATCGCAACCAGAACTGGCAATCATCGTCAGCGACGGGCTGTCGGCCTTGGCGGCCGAGCGGCAGGCGGTCGGCGTGCTTTCGCAGCTTATGCCGCTACTGCTGAACGAAGGCTGGCGGATCGCGCCGTTGGCGGTAGCCCGGTTCGGTCGGGTGGCGCTGGAGGATGAGATCGGCGCAGCCGTCGGCGCCGAAGCGGCGCTAATGCTCATCGGCGAGCGGCCGGGGCTTGGTTCGCCGGATAGTCTAGGGGCATATCTGGTTTACGGGCCGCAGGCAGGAAACACCGACGCCCATCGCAATTGCGTCTCGAATATCCGCCCGGAAGGCCTGCCGTGGGAGGCGGCGGCCCAGACGCTCGCGTACCTGCTGGGCGAGGCGCGGCGGCGGAAGCTCAGCGGCGTCGCGCTGAAGGATGAGCGGTCGCTCAGCGATCGCCTGCAACCGAATAACGATCGACTTAGCGAGGCGGTCCCTCCTGCCTCGCTCCCGGCGAGGGTCCACCCGCGGGCGCCGAGCGACGGAGGATAGGCGGTTGTGTGTCAAAGCTTAGCTTTATTGATTCCTGCGCCGGTAATGTGCCTGGCTGTCGGCTGGCGGCTAGCGGCCGACGGCCAGAGGGAAAAGGCCTAATTCTGGCCGATAGCCGTTAGCCGTTAGCCAATAGCTGACAGCCAGGGACGGTTCATTAGCGGCGCAGTCCTCAATGGGCCTGCGTGCGCTGCGTAATCTGCCCGGTGCGCTTATTGCGAAGGATGAGTTTGGTGGAGCCGTCCATCATTTGCTCTTCCTTGATGAGGAAATGGTCAGCGTCGAACTCGCGGAGGCGCCCGCCGTCGGCAAGGGCGCCGCTGCCGCGCCACACGGGAAGGTCGACCGGCTCCCAGCGCTTGCTCGCCATGGAGGCGTACGCGGCGTCCATGATCGCGTTAACGACGTAACCGTCGTAAAACGTCTCGCGGGGACTGCGGCCGTCGTCCAGCGCGTTGAGCATGTCGGTGAACATGTCGACGTAGCCTAGGGCGCCCGGCTCGTCGCCCACGGGGAAGAGCCAGCCGGTGTTCGACTCGGCCTTCTCCGAAACATAGCCGCCGGCATTGACGGCCGTATACATTTCGATGCCCGTGCGAAGCCAGTGGTTGATCCAGACGGTGCCTTCCGTGCCGGCGACTTCGTCGCGGAGGTCCATGCCGCCCCGGAAGTTCCAGCTCACCTCGAACTGGCCGATGGCGCCGTTCTCGTAACGGACCAGGCCGATGGCGTGGTCCTCGGCTTCGATCGGGTGGACCTGCGTATCGCCCCAGCAGACGACTTCCATCGGTCGCACGTCCTTGCCAATGAAGCTGCGGGCGATCTCGATGCAGTGACAACCGAGGTCGATCACCGCGCCGCCGCCGGAAAGCTCCTTGTTCCAGAACCAGTCGCTGTGGGGACCGGAGTGGGTTTCGCGCGAGCGGACCCAGAGGACCTTGCCGATCGAACCGCGGCGGGTCGCTTCCAGGGCGTTGAGCGTCTTGGGGGTGTAGCACAGGTCTTCGAGATAGCCGTGAAAGACGCCCGCCTTTTCGACCGCTTCGAGCATCCGGCGGGCCTCGGCGGCGTTGCGGCCCAGCGGCTTGGTGCAGAGGACCGCTTTGCGGGCCTCGGCGGCGGCAATGACGGCGCCTTCGTGGAGGTGATTGGGCAGGGCGACGATGACCACGTCGGTATCGTCGTCGCGAACGGCCTCCTCCATGCTCGTCGTATGACGTGGAATTCCCCATTGCACGGCGAAGTTGCTCGCCCGCTCGCCCGAGCGCGAGTACACCGTCTGGACGCGATCCTGACCGCGATGGCGGTGCAAGGCCATCGTGTAGAACATGCCGATAAGGCCCGTGCCCAGGAGGCTGATGCGTCGCATGGCGGGTCCGTGGGTATGAATGAAGACGAGGGAACTTCGGCCGGGGCGGCGCGAGACGGTTCAGCCGTATTGTGGCGCGTGTCGAGCGCAGGCGGAAGAGCGTGACCGGAGCTCCACCGCAGGGCCCTGGGACGTGCGGTTGCCTGGCCAAAGTTTAAGTTTATGCTGGTGGCATGAAAACTCGCGCAACTTTTCGGTCGACGTGGATTTTGCTGTGCCCGATTGCGGCGGTTCTGGCTGCTCCCATGCGGCTGGCGGGGGAGGAGGCCCCGGGGCGGTCGCCCGACCAGGAGCAGGTCGGCCACGCGGGCGAGGGCCGCGCGGTGACGCCGGTCAATCAGATCCTCACGCCGTTGGGCCGGCAGCTCGACCTCGCGGGCATGCGCCCGCAGACGCTTGCGCTATCGCCCGATGGCACGCGCCTGGCCGTGGCAGGCAAGACGAGCGAGCTGGTGATGGTCGACCCGGCCGCCGCCGAAGTCGTCCAGCGAGTGGCGCTGCCCAACGAGAAGCAGCAGTTGCCAGAGGCCGACGTAGCCTCGCCGAACATCTTGCACCCGGACGATGAAGGACAGGCGAGCTTCACAGGGCTCATCTACTCGCACGACGGTCGGCGGATCCTCATGAGCAACGTGGAGGGGTCGGTGAAGGTGTTTGCCGTCGCGGCCGACGGTACGGTAAAGCCCTCGCATTCGTGGCCGCTCCCGGCGGCCAACGCCCCCCGGCGGGACGCGGAAATCCCGAGCGGGCTGGCGCTCTCCAAGGACGACCAGCGGCTATATGTCTGCGGTAACCTGTCCAATCAACTGCTGGAGCTCGACGCGCACACCGGCAAGGTGCTGCGGAAGTTCGCCGCGGGGGTCGCGCCGTACGATGTGGCGCTGGCGGGCGACAGGGCGTTCGTTAGCAATTGGGGCGGCCGCCGGCCAGGCGAGGGGGACCTCACCGGCCCCGCAGGGCGGGGCACCGAGGTGCGAGTCGACCCGGTGCGGCATATCGCCAGCGAAGGGTCGGTGAGCGTTATCGATCTGAAGGCCGGCAAGCCGATCGCCGAGCTGCTCACCGGACTGCACGCGTGCGGGCTGGCTGTTTCGCCGGACGAGCGGTACGTCGTATGCGCGAACTCCGGGAGCGACCATCTGAGCGTCATCGACGTACAGGCCGCTAAGGTCGTGGAGACCATGTGGGCCAAGCCCAAGCCTTCGGACCTGCTGGGGGCGTCGCCCAATGCACTGGCGTTCGATCCCTCGGGCAAGCGGCTCTACGCCGCCAATGGCTCCCAAAATGCGATCGCCGTGTTTGATTTCGATCCCCAGGACAAGGGCGAGTCGCGCCTGCGGGGGATGCTGCCGGTCGGCTGGTATCCCGGGGCGCTGGTGTTCGACGCCCAGCGCAAGGCCCTCGTCGCCGCCAACGTCAAAGGGCTGCCCAAGACGCCGCGCACGCGGGACGACGGGGTGCGGGGCTTCAACTCGCACCAGTACAGCGGCTCGCTGTCGCTGGTTCCCCTGCCGACGGACGACCAACTGCCGCAGCACTCCGAGGTCGTGTCGGCCAACATGCGGCTGCCGCGGATCGCCGCGGCGCTGGCGCCGCCGCGCAAGGATCAGCCGCCGCGGGCCGTGCCGCAGCGGATCGGCGAACCGAGCTTCATCAAGCACGTGGTGTACATCATCAAGGAGAACCGCACGTACGATCAGGTGCTGGGGGACGTCGAGCGCGGCAACGGCGACGCGTCGCTGTGCATCTTCGGCGGCCAGACGACGCCCAACCAGCACAAACTGGCCGACCAGTTCGTGCTGTTGGACAATACGTACTGCGCGGGCATCCTCAGCGCCGACGGCCACCAATGGAGCACTACCGCATTCAGCACCGACTACATGGAGAAGAGCTTCGCCGGCTTCCCCCGGAGCTACCCCGACGGCATGGGGGAGGACGAGAACGACGCGTTGGCCTACTCGCCGGCCGGCTTCATCTGGGACAACGCCCTGCAACACCACACGACGATTCGCAACTACGGCGAATTCATGATGCCGAAGGTTCGATGGGCCGACGCCAGCCGTAGACGATCGCCCGATTTCACCGCGTGCTACAACCAGTGGAAGAACAACACGGGGGAAGTGGTGTTCGAGTCGGAGCCGTCGGTCGAGACGCTGCGGTCGTTTTCGCCTTCCGCCTACGTCGGCTGGGCGATGGAGGTGCCCGACCAGTATCGCGCGGATTTTATCCTGCGCGAGCTGGCCGAGTATGAAAAGCAGGGCGAGTTTCCCAACCTGACGATCATCTGCCTGCCGAACGACCACACCAGCGGCACAAGCCCCGGCAGCCCCACGCCCCGGGCCTGCGCGGCGGACAACGACCTGGCGTTTGGCCGCATCATCGAGGGGCTGAGCCACTCGAAGTTCTGGAAGGAGATGGCGATCTTCTCGATTGAAGACGATCCGCAGGCCGGCTGGGACCACGTGAGCGGCTACCGGACGACGGCCTACGTGGCCAGCCCGTATGCGAAGCGCGGGGCGGTGGTCAGCACGCAGTACAACACGACCAGCATCCTGCGGACGATCGAGCAGATCCTGGGGATGGCGCCGATGAACCAGTTCGACGCCAGCGCCGAGCCGATGTTCGATTGCTTCGCCGATACGCCCGACTACGCGCCCTACAACGTGGCCGCGGCGACGATCGCGCTGAACGAAATGAACCCGCCGGCCGATAAGGTGGGCGACGCAGTGCTGCGGCAGGACGCCCTGGCGTCGGCGACTTTGAACTTCCGCGAGATCGATCGGGCGCCCGAAGACGTACTGAACCGGATCCTGTGGCGTTCGGTCCGCGGCAGCGCTGAGCCTTATCCGGAGTGGGCGATCAGCGCCCACGCGGAGGAAGAGGAAGAGGAAGAGGAGGAAGAGATGCTGGAGCGTCTGGAGTTGGAGTGAGGCGACAGAGGCGACGCAAGCCGGGGTCGGGATGCTTTTGCGACTGGCGGCTCTGCAATGAAGCGACGGTTTCCAGTCGCAAAAGAATCCCGACCCCTTGGCGTTGGCTCGCCACTGGCGCTATTGCGGCCAATGCTGCGCCATTTTGCGGCGGAGGAAGGCGACGCTTTCGTGGAGCTGCTCCATGCCGTCGACGCCGTCCTCGATGCTGATCCAGCCGTCGAAGCCGACGCCGGCCAGCTCGCTGAAGACGGCGTCGTAGTCGATCATCCCCTGGCCGATCGTGCCGTGGCGCAGGCGCGTGGCGTAGCCGACGGAGTTCTCCTCGCGGCGGAGGTCTTCGAGCGTCCCCTCGGCCAGGTAGCGGTCGCTGGCATGCATCGTCGCTACGCGGCGTTTGACGCGCCGCAACAGCTCGATCGGGTCGTCGCCAGCCAGTAGGGCGTTGCTGGGATCGTAGTTGACGGCGAAGTTGGGGCCCTGGATCCGATCGACCAGCGCGCAGAAGTCGTCCATCTGCTGGACGAACTCGGGAAACTGCCAGTAGTTGTCCTTGGAGTGGTTTTCGAGAATCAGCGTCACCCCGCAAGCGGCCGCCGCGGGAAGGCAGGCGCTGATACACTCGGCGGCCAGGCGGATCCCTTCCTCGCGACCGAGCTCCGGGCGGCGCTGGCCGCTGAGGACGCGACAGTACTGGCCGCCGAGGGCTGCACATAAGTCGATCCACTGTTTCTGCTGGTGGATCTGGCGGCGGCGGAATTCCTCGTCCGGGTGGGTGAAGTCGGGCGAGCAGCAGAGCATGGGAATCGCGAGGCCGTGCTCGGCGGCGAGCCGGCGGGCGTCGCCCCACGAGGCCGCGACGCGCAGCTCCAGGAAGCCGCTGTAAAACTCCAGCCCGTCGACCTCGAGCGTGGCGGCCAGCTCGATCCACTGCCGCAGCGTCATCGCGCCGCTGACGCACAGCTCGTCCATGAACGCCTTGGGAAACGCCGCGAGCTTGGGCATCACTGGTCGCCTCGCTTGGTAGGATTGCGGCCGATGATCGGGTACTGCTCCAGCTCGATGACGCTGCCGCTGACGGGTCGGCTCTCGGGGCTGATCCAGTAGACGGCCGCGGCGGCGATCTCCTCGGGCTTCATGATGCGGCCCGAAGGGGCGAACTGCGGGTCGAGCTGCTGGGGCCAGTCTTCAGGCAGCCCGTCGGCGAGCTTCTGCTGGTACTCGTTGGGGGTCAGCACCCAACCGACGTTAAAGTGGTTCACGCGGACCTGGTCGTAGCAGAGGGCGTCGGCCAGGTTGCGCGACAGGGTCATGAGGGCGCCTTTCGAGAAGCTGTAGGCCAGGAGGTTGCTCTCGCCCGTGTAGGCGTTGATCGAGCCGATGTTCAGGACGCAGCCCCTGGTTTTCTTCAGTTCGCCGACGGCGGCCTTGACGAGCAGGAGCGGCGCGCGGACGTTCGTGGCCATCACTTTGTCGAACAGGGCCGCATCGGTGGCGGCCAGGTCGCTACGGACGACCCACGCGGCGTTGTTGACGATCGCATCCAGCTTGCCAAAGGCCGTTACCGCGCCGGCGACAAGCTGCGGCGCCGCGGCGGCGTCCGCCAGGTCGGCGGCGAGGAAAACGGCGCGGCTCCCCAGCTCGCCGGCGATCTCATGGCCGCGCTTTTCATTGCGGCCGTGAAGTACGACGCGGGCCCCTTCGGCATGGGCGCGGCGGGCAATGGCTTCGCCAATGCCGGTGGTGCTGCCGGTGACCAGGACGACTTGGTCTTGGAGTCGCATGGGAATCGACGTGAGGAGGTCGTCCGCGGTGAAGTAGAGGGTTGGTAATATCTTCCGGTCCCCTCCCGTTGATGGGGAGGTTAGGGAGGGGTGATTGACGCGTGTACCAGCTTCCAACCCCCTCCCCACAAGGGGGCGGGGGCCGGAACCTGCAATGGGGGCCGCTAGTCTACGGTTTCAGGACGGCCTTTACGATCTTACCGGAGTGCATGGTCTCGAAGGCCTCGTGCCACTGGGCGAGCGGCCAGACGCCGCCGGTGATCGGGCGGACGTCGAGCGTGCCGGCGGCGATGAGCTGGATGACGCGTTCCCAGATGGGCCAGTTGTGGCTGAAGCTTCCCTGCAGCGTTACGTTCTTCTGCACCAGCGGGTCGAGCG
>JADLBW010000095.1 GCA_020847515.1 Pirellulales bacterium
ACAATTATATTTACGGCCGCCCCGGGGGTTGCCTTGACCGTCGGCTGACTCGCAATGTCAACAAGTACGCCATTATCTAGCGCGACCTCGACTCAGGAGCAGGCGCTCAGCGTCTCGCAATTGACCGCGCTGCTCAAAGGTGTTGTGGAGGAAAGCTTTCCCTCGGTATGGGTCGCCGGGGAGATTTCAAACTACTCTCAGCCGCAATCCGGGCATTGTTACTTCACGCTCAAGGACGATGGCGCCCAGCTTCGCGCCGTCATGTGGCGGAATACGGCGGCTCGGCTGAAACTGCGGCTCCACGACGGCTTGGAAGTGGTCTGCCGGGGCTGGTTGGACCTCTATCCTCCGCGAGGCAGCTATCAACTCGTCATCGATGACCTGCAGCCGAAAGGGCTGGGCGCCCTGGAATTGGCGCTTCGACAGCTTCGCGAAAAGCTGGCGCGGGAAGGCCTGTTCGAATCCGGCCGGAAGCGTCGCCTACCGTCTTTTCCGCGGCGCATTGGCGTGGTGACGAGCCCCACCGGCGCGGCCATTCGCGACTTTTTGCAGGTGCTTCGGCGGCGATGGCGAGGCGTTGAGGTGCTGGTTTTTCCGGCGCGGGTTCAAGGGGACTGCGCCTCGGATGAAATTGTCACTGGAATTCGTGCGGCCAATACTGTCGTGCCGGCCCTGGACGTGCTTGTGGTTACCCGCGGCGGCGGAAGCTTGGAGGACCTCTGGTGCTTCAACGAAGAATCGGTCGTCCGGGCGATCGCCGCATCCGCAATCCCGACTGTCTCGGCGGTTGGCCACGAAATTGACGTCACGCTCAGCGACCTGGCCGCGGACGTGCGTGCGTTGACCCCGAGCGAAGCAGCGGAGCGGGTCGTCCCTTCCACGCAGGATGTGGCTGAGCTCGTTCATAGCCTCCGCACTCGGCTGGGAAACGCCGTTGCGAGCCGCATTGCTCAGCTCCGCAATCGGTTAGAATCCCTTGGCAGCCGCCCTGCCCTGGCACGTCCCTTGGAAGGCATTCACCTTCGGGGTCGACGCTTGGACGAGCTCGCCGTGCGGCTAGGCGTCGCAGCCTCGACCAACCTTAGCCAGCGCCAAGCCGCCGTTGCGGCAATGGCCGGAAAGCTCGAAAGTTTGAGTCCATTGGCGGTAATGGCCCGCGGATATAGCCTCACCTACGCCGAGGGTGAGCGGCTGGTCGTCGACTCCCGAACGCTTCGCCCTGGCGTCCGCCTTACAACTCGATTTCAGCACGGAGTCGCGGTCAGCGTCGTTGAATCGGCTGCTTCCGATCCGGACGAATAGCCTGCGTCGCACACGGTGTAGATAATCGTTACCTCGAAAGTTACGGGCGTCGGCATTGAATGTACCGCGCTCTGCCCTGTTTTTAGTCGATCGCCTCCGGCAGGAGGGAGTTTCCGATGTTAAAGAAGAGAGCCGAACACGCCGAAGAGCGTCCCGCCTTCGAATCCTCTCTGGCGGAGTTGGAGCAGATCGTCGCGAAGCTCGAAGGCGGGCAGATGCCGTTAAGCGAGGCCTTGGCCGCGTACGAGCTGGGAGTTAAGCGGCTTAACAACTGCTATCAGATCCTCGAGCATGCCGAACGGCGAATCGAGCTGGTGCGATCCGTCTCCGTAGACGGCCGCGCCCAGACCACGCCCCTGGACGACGTCGAAGACGACGATCTGGCGGAAAAGTCGGCTGCCCGCGGTCGCCGCCGGAGTGCAAAGCCCGCGTCCCCTTCAAACGGCCAGAACGATGAAGGTTCCAGCTTGTTTTAGAGCCCCCGCCCAAGTCGCACAACTAAAGCGAATTTATCGAAGCGCCGTGAATGGATGGCCCCGGACGCCGGTATTGAAGGAAGAACTGACGGATGGCGCCCGCAAGGTGCGGCGGGTCATCAGCACGCAACCGGCCGTCAATTGGATGAATTGTACATAGAAATGCCCGCCTCGGACGCCCCATCGCGCCTGCCGCCTGCGCACTATACTGAGATGATTGAATCGGCCCTTCGGCGGGCGGTCGCGTTCGACGCCGCTTGCCCCGCGCAGTTGGCTGAGGCAATTCGCTATTGTCTGCTTGCCCCTGGTAAGCGGCTCCGGCCGCAGCTTGTGCTGCTGGCCGCCGAAGCCTGCGGCGGCCACGCCGAGGCGGCCTTGCCGGCGGCCGTGGCGGTCGAAATGATCCACGCCTATTCGCTCGTCCACGACGATTTGCCCGCCATGGACGACGACGACCTTCGTCGCGGGCGCCCCACCTGTCATAAGCAGTTCGACGAGGCCACCGCCATCCTGGTGGGCGATGGGCTGCAGGCTCTGGCGTTCGAGATCCTCGCATCGCAGCTACAGCCAGCCGAGCGGGCCGCCCGCTGCTGCGCTGAACTGGCCCGGGCCGCGGGCCCTTCCGCACTCGTCGGCGGGCAGGCGGATGACCTGGCCGCGGAGTTTCGCCATATTGGCCTGGAGCGACTACAATCGATCCATCGGCGCAAAACAGGAGCGCTGTTCCGCTGTTCGCTGCGAATGGGCGCCATAATTGCCAATGCCGCCCAGGACCGCCTCCAGGCTCTTACTACGTTTGGCGAGCACTTGGGGCACGCCTTCCAGGTGGTCGATGACTTGCTGGACGTGGCCGGTGAAGAGCAGCGCGTGGGCAAACGTCTGAATAAGGACCGTCGTCGCGGGAAAGTCACCTATCCTTTGTTGCTGGGCCTCGAGGAAAGCCGACGGCGCGCCGCGGAACTGGTGGATAGCGCCTCCGCTGCCTTGGAGCCGTTGGGCGCGGCTGCGGCACCTCTACGGGAACTTGCCGAATATATCGGCCGGAGAAGCCGCTAGATGACCACCTTGTTGGAATCAATTCGCGAACCGGCGGATCTGCGCACCCTTTCGCTGCCTCAGTTGGAGCAGCTTGCCGCTGAGATTCGCGAGGTTCTTTGCAGTTTGATCGCCTGCCGCAGCGCGCATTTTGCCTCGAACCTGGGCGTCGTGGAGCTCACGCTGGCGCTGCACCAGGTGTTCGATTTCCGCAGCGACCGACTCATTTGGGACACCGGCCACCAGATTTATCCGCATAAGCTCGTTACCGGGCGGTTCGCGCAGTTTCAAACGATGCGAACCAAGGGCGGCCTGATGGGTTATCCGAACCCGGCGGAAAGCGAGTTCGACCTGTTTATGACCGGCCACGCCGGCGCTAGCGTCTCGACAGCACTGGGCCTGGCGAGCGGCGACGCATTTCTGCGACCCCAGGAGGACCGTCACACCGTCGCAGTCATTGGCGACGGGGCGTTCCCTTCCGGCATCGTATTCGAAGCGCTGAACAACGGTCGCCGGCAGAGCGATAAACTGCTCGTCGTTCTAAACGACAATTGCATGTCTATCTGTCCGCGCGTAGGAGGCATGGGAGACTATCTCGACCGCCTACGCATGAACCCGGCCTACACAGGCCTGAAAGGCGAAATTGCCAAGCTGCTCACCCGCGTCCCTTTGCTGGGCGACCCGGCAGAGCGCTTCCTTGTGCAGCTTAAGGAAGCGGCCAAAGCCGGACTGAGCGGCGGCATGATGTTCGAAGACCTGGGCTTTCGATACATCGGTCCGATCGACGGCCACAATATCGCCATCTTGCGCAAGTACTTCAAAATGGCCCGTCGGATCAAGGGCCCGGTCCTGCTCCATGTCGTTACCGAAAAGGGCCATGGATATCGTCCAGCGGCTTTGGATCCGGTCACCTATCACGCGCCGCCGCAGTTCGAACGCCGGGCTGATCAATATGTCATTGCCAAGAAGAAGTCGAGCCCAGCCTATACCAATGTCGCGGCGGACGCGATTCTCGCGCAGATGAGGGCTAACGACCGCGTCACCGTACTGACGGCCGCGATGTGCCAGGGAAACAAGTTGGAGACGGTTCGCGAGCAGCTTCCCGAACGGTTTTTCGACACGGGCATCTGCGAGGCCCACACCGTGGCCTTTGCCGCGGGGCAAGCAAAGGTCGGCATGCGGCCAATCGTCGACATCTATAGCACGTTCTTGCAGCGGGCCTACGACCATATTTTCCAGGAGGTCGCCCTGCAAAACTTGCCCGTAACCTTTATGCTGGATCGCGGTGGGCTGGCCGGACCTGACGGCCCGACTCACCATGGCGTGTTCGACTTTGGCTATTTACGAGTGTTTCCCAATATGGTCGTCATGGCGCCCGGCGACGCCAGCGACCTGCCGGCGATGCTCGACTTTGCTCTGAAGTTTCAAGGGCCCTGCGCCATTCGATATCCGAAGGCGACCGCCGTAACGAACGCCAGGCGCCCTGCGCCGATCGAACTAGGCCGCAGCGAGCAAATCCGTAGCGGCGCGGATGGATGCATAGTGGTTTGCGGCGCCCTATTGAATCGCGCCGTCGAGGCCGCCGACCGTCTTAAACAAGACGGCCTGGAGTTAAGCGTGATTAACGCCCGATTCCTCAAACCGCTGGATGCCGATGCGATCGTTGCCGCAGTGCAGCGCTTTCCGTGGGTACTAACCCTAGAAGAGGCGGCGCTTATGGGCGGCTTCGGCAGCGCGGTTCTGGAAGCAGCGTCGGATGCCGGGGTCGACGCCAGCCGCGTTCACCGCCTGGGCGTCCCCGATCGCTATATCGAGCACGGCGAGCGGGATGAACTGCTGGCGGACCTGGAACTGGACGTCGACGGCATTGCCGCAGAATGCCGGCGGCTCGCCGCGGGCACTGTTCAGCATGCGGCCGCGCGCCGATAATGGCGTCCATGGCTACGGCTACAGCTCATCTTGAAACGCACGCTAATAAGCGGCTGCGCGCGGTTTTGCTGGTGGATGGAAGCCGCCAGGCCCTCGCCGAGCGGGCCGCAGACCTGCGCTCCATCATCGAAAAGCGCCTCGACGTCGCTGGCGCCATCGACGATCTCAGCATGCCGCTGCCGTCGGTCGACGCCGATCTGGCCATCGTCTTCGGCGGCGACGGCTCGATTCTGCGAGCGGCCCGGCAGATGGGATTTCATCAGATTCCCGTATTGGGCGTCAACCTGGGCCGTCTGGGCTTCCTCGCGGATATTCAGCCGGACGATCTCAACGAGATTCTGCCGCAGGTGGTAGCCGGCGAGTTTCGCGTCGTCGACCACCTGATGTTCGAGTGTAGCGTACATCGCGGGGGCGAGGAGCAGTCGCGAACTCTGGGGCTGAACGAGGCGACCGTGCTAGCAGGTCCGCCGTTCTCCATGATCGAGGTGCAGCTTTACGTTGACGCTAATTTGGCGACCACTTATAGTTGCGACGGATTGATCGTCAGCACGCCGGTCGGTTCGACTGCCCACAGCTTGGCGGCGGGCGGGCCGATCATGCAGAAGAGCCTGCAGGCGTTCGTCGTCTCGCCGATTTGCCCGCACACATTGACTAACCGGCCGGTAGTCGACGGCGCCGATCACGTCTACGAGTTGATCGTACCGAGGCCAAACGAGGGAACGTCGCTGCTGGTGGACGGGAAGCTGATTTGCCAGGTCACCGCCGAAGATCGCATCCGGATCGAGCGATCAGGGGCGAGTTTCCAGCTCGTGGAAGTCCGGGGCCGCGGCTACTACCGCACGCTTCGCGAGAAACTCGGGTGGGGCGGGCGGCTGAAACTGAACGAGTGACCGTTGCGGCTCGGCATCACCTAAAAACGCGCAAAGCGGGCACAGGAATATAAGTTTTCGGAAGAATTTGTCCACATAACCTTCCGGCGCAAGGAGGCGCGGTTATGAAGAGTCTTCTTTTCGGATTGGCGGTCGGCCTTTCCATCGCTGCTGCCGCGGCGACTGGGCATGGTGCCGCGCCCCCGGATGCTGCTGCCGACAAATACCTCTTGGCGTATAAATTCGCCGCGGGTGAAGTCCTGCGCTACGAAGTGCGGCATTCGACGAACGTTCGCACCACGATTGACGGCACGACTGAACAATCCCAGACGCAGAGCGATTCGGTCAAGGCTTGGAAAGTGACCGACGTGCTGCCCGACGGCGAAATCGAGTTCATGCACGTCGTCGAGTGGGTCCGCATGACCAACGACGCCGGCAGCGGCGGCGGTCGATCGTACGATAGCCGCAAGGATCCGCAGCCGCCGCGCGGTTTTGAGCAGGCTGCCCGAGCCGTCGGCGTTCCCCTGTCGCTGATCCGCATGACGCCTGACGGGCAGGTAACCTATCGCGAAGAGAAGCAGCCGCAGCCCAAGCCAAGCGAAGACATGCCGATCACGCTACGACTGCCGGCGGAGCCCATTGCCGTGGGCGAAAAGTGGACGAACGCCTATGAGATTCCAGCTCAGCGGAAAAGCGGCGCCAAGCTGCAGGTCCAATCGCGGCGGGTTTGCACCCTGCGCGAAGTGAGCCATGGCGTCGCCGTCATTGAGGTCGAATATCAGGTTCTTACGCCGATCGACCCTTACGTTCGCGCCAGCCTGGTGGAGAGGCTTGCTCAAGGGACCGTGCGGTTCGACGTCGCGCGCGGACGCGTGCTCTCGCAAGAGCAGAATGTCGATAAGCGGATATTGGGGTTTGCCAGTGAAGTCAGCAGCATGCACTTCGTATCACGGTTGTCGGAAAAGTTGATGCCGGCGGCTGACGGAGACGGCAACATTCAGCAAGCCTCGGCGAATATCGCTCCATAGGAGGGACCACGCGATGTTGCTGGGCGAAACCGAAGTCGTTCATGTGGCCGCGCAGTCGGGCATCGGCATCGGCTCAGCGGTGGCCGTAGTCTGCTGCTGGGAACGGAACAAGTCGATCATCCTCGCAATCGTGGCCGCCTTTTTCTCGTGGCTCTACGTGATTTACTTCGCCTGCACGCGCCGCCCGGGCGAGTATAAAGCGTAAGCAGGATGTCGCCCCGGGGCCGTGCCGGCCGACAAAGCCGCTTTCAGCCGGCGCCGGTTGCGGCTTCCACCTGATGTACGATCACAATATCGTGAATACCGGCCGCCAGATCGGCGGCGCCCTCGGGGCCGGCCGCCAGGTGCGAACCTCCCACGATGATTAATCGATCTCCCGGTTGAGCCAGTTGCTCGGCGCGCGCCCAGGCGTCAGCGTGGCGGATGAGTTGCTCCACATTGGTGGCTGGCGCGCCGCGCAGCGGCCTGACGCCCCAGTACAGGCACATCTTGCGGAGCGTGGCTTCGCTGGTACTGACGCCGATCGTCGGCGCCCAACTTCGCTGTTGCGACAGCGCCTGCGCCGTGCGACCGGAGTGGCTGGCCACCACGACCAGCTTGGCGTTCAGCGAATAGGCCATCGTGCCGGCGCCGCGCACAACGGCGCGAGTGATTTCCTGCAGATTGTCGGCTCGCGGACGAACGGCCTCGCGGGGCGGGCGCCCGGCGATCATCTCTTCGGTCGCCACGGCGCTGCGATTCATCATTTCCACCGCCTCCCGCGGATACTGGCCGATGGCCGTTTCGCCGGAGAGCATGCAGGCGTCGGCGCCGTCCAAGATGGCATTGGCTACGTCGGTCGCTTCGGCCCGAGTGGGGCGCGGCGAGTCCTGCATGCTGTCGAGCATCTGCGTCGCGATGATGGACGGCTTCTGGTACTCCTGACAGGCGCGAACGATCCGCTTTTGCTCCAGCGGAATTCGCGCAACGTCGATTTCGACGCCAAGGTCGCCCCGCGCCACCATGGCGCCGTCGGCTTCGGCGACGATCTCGTCCAGGCGGTTGAGGGCCTCGCGTTTTTCGATTTTGGCAATGATGCCGGCTCGCGATCCGTTGGAGCGAACGATGTCCTTGAGCGTTCGCACCTCGTCGGGCGAGCGCACGAAGCTCAGGCTGACATAGTCGATGCCGGCCTTTGCGGCCCAGATTGCATGCTGGTAGTCTTCGACGCTGATCGCCGGGGCGCTTAATCGCACATCCGGGAGGTTAATGCCTTGGCGGCTGCGGATGGTGCCTGGCTCGATGACTCGCAAGCGGACTCGCCCCGCCTTGGCTTCTTCGACGAGCATGCTTACGGTGCCGTCGGCCAGCATTACGACGTCGCCCTTAGCCAGCTCGTCGACCAGCGTCAGATAGGTCGACGTCAGCTCATGCGAGTCTGCCGGATTTTCGCGGACGAAGAAGAACTCCTCATCCCGATGACAGAAAATGCTGCCGCCGTCGATTTCCTGCAGCCTTATCTTAGGGCCCGCCAGATCGGCCAGAATGGCGATTGGCTGATCTAATTGCCGGCTGATTTGCCGGATGTCATCCACAATTGGCTGATATAGCTCGGGGCTGCCGTGCGCCATGTTCAACCGCAGCAGATCGGCCCCGGCAGAGACAATCTCGGAGAGCTTTTGCGTCTCGCGGCACGCCGGTCCAACGGTGGCGACGATTTTGGTGCGGGCCCAACGTCGCCGGCCAGGGTTCTGCGATTTGGGTTCCATTGGGAAATTCCGGTCAACATTGCGGCGCGTGGCAAGGAACAGCGACGGACGGTTATTGTCTCCGCTTGCCCGCCGGGTGGGAATACGGTCAACTCACCGCGGGCCCAGTTGGGTCTGGCCAGCCGGCTCGCCAGTCGGAAATGCCGTGAGCTGTTGAGATAAAGAGGGCCTTCGTACTACCGACCGCGTAGTATCGGCGTAACAGCATGCCCTATTGGGAAGGAAAAATTTGCGTTGTCACGGGCGGTTCGGCCGGGCTGGGGCTGGCGATTGCGATGGCGTTAGCTGAGCGCGGCGCCAAAGTCATACCCAGAGCTCGCAATGTCGAGCGTCTGGAGTCAGCGGCGCAATCGCTGCGGCGCCTCGGGGGCCTCGTTTCTCCCATGGCCGCCGACGTGGCATGGCAAGAGGACGTCGACCGGCTGGCGGCGAAGATCGGCGATCAGTTCGGCCGCGTCGACTTTCTGTGCAATTGTGCGGGGCGTTCCGCGCGTGGCGGCATTCTGGAAACCACTCCCGAGGACTTTCAGCAGTTGCTGGACGTCAATTTCCTCGCAGTCGTTCGCACGACTCGTGCATTGGCCCCGCTGCTGCTGGCCAGCCGCGGGCACCTGGTCAACATTGGCTCGCTGGCCAGCAAGACCGCCGCATGCTGCTTGGGCGCTTACCCAGCCAGCAAATTCGCACTCGCTGCTTATACCCAGCAGCTACGATTGGAATTATCAGCACACGGGCTGCATGTGATGCTGGTCTGCCCGGGACCGATCGCTCGCCCGGACGGCGGCATTCGCTACGCCTCGGAGGCGCCGGACATACCGGCGGCAGCGCAATCGCCTGGCGCCGGGACGAAGCTGCCGTCACTCGACCCTGGCCGGGTGGCCCACGCGATCCTCGCGGCCTGCCAGCGGCGCAGGCCGGAACTTGTGATCCCTCGCAAAGCGAAGGTCCTGTTTACGCTGTCTCAGATATCGGCGAGCTGGGGAGACTGGCTATTGCGTAAGGCGATGCGCGGCTGAACGGCGCGCCGTCATGGCAGCGACTTACGCCAGTCGAGCGCTTGGTCGGTCAATTCCTCGACCACCGACGGCTGTTGCGCAGCAAGATTGTGCACTTCTTCCCGATCAGTTGACAGGTTGTAGAGCTCGGCGTTTGTGCCGTCGGCGTTGATGAGTAGCTTCCAAGGGCCGCTGCGGATTGCCACATTTGGCGACCGGTCGCGCGGTTTCTTTGGATATGCGAAGAACTCATCATTGCGGCCATATTCCCAATAGACGGGGCGTGAGCGCGTGTTAATGGCCTGGCCGAACAGTGCCGCGGAGACGTCCTCGCCGTCCGACGCGTAGTGCGGCGGTGGGGCCGCTTCAGCGATGCGACAAAACGTGGGAAACATGTCGACGGCCGCAATCACGCTCGTCGCATCCTCGCGACCCGCAGGGGTGTTATCGGGCCAGCAGGCAATAAACGGAAGCCGCAAGCCGCCTTCGTAAAGGCTAAGCTTCGAGCCGCGCAAGCCGCGCGTCCGCGCCTCCTTGAATGTCGGCAAAGGGCCGTTGTCGCTGGCAAAGATAAGCAGCGTCTCCTCTTCGACGCCCAGCTCGCGGAGCCCCCGACGCAGGCGGCCAATCTGCCGGTCCATCTCACGGATTACGCCTTGAAGGTTCGATCGCGTTTCGCGGTGTGGATCGGCGTCGGCGTCCGGCGTCCACGGCGTGTGCGTGTCATCGAGCCAGAGGTTCACAAAGCACGGCGAGCTCTTGTGTCGCCGGAGGAAATCCAGAGTAAGATCGACGAAGAACCCGGTCCGCTCCCAGCGTTTTACCTTATCCTCATTCGACCAGATCCAATCCGATGCCGTTATATCGGGATGCGGCTCGGGGCTCTCCCAGGTGCCGGCGGATGCATCGTAGCCGTAGGCCGCAAACCTCGGAGCATTCTCCACGTCGCGACCGCCGCCCAGATGCCATTTGCCGAAGTGTGCCGTTTTATAGCCGGATGCCTGGAGGGCCCGCGGCAGTGACGGGGCGGAGGCGTCCAGGTAATCGGCCTGCTCGCATCCTCGATTTCCGGCCCTGGTCTGCAGGTAGCTCGTGATGCGCCACCGTGCAGGGAATTGCCCGGTGATCAGTCCGCAACGAGAAGGCGAGCAGATTGGCGATGCGGCATAGTACTGTTCAAACCGAATGCCGTCGGCGGCAAGTTGATCGATATTCGGCGTCGGGGCGATCGTTCCCCCATAACAGCCCAGATCGCCCGGGCCCAGATCGTCGGCCAGCACGAAAATGATGTGTGGTCGAGCGGTCGATTCCGCCGCTCCGCCCAACACCGGGTTTAATACGAAGGCAACGACAAACAGCGTCCGCCAATTCAGTATCCCAGGCATCCTCGAATCCCTTTGTGGCATTCGAGGATTATATCAACTCGGACGCCCCGGCAGTCACGCCGGTTCGGTTGACCGCATGCGGCAACAAAAAAGGACTCCACGTGGCCCTGCGAGGATGCCAAGTGGAGTCCTTCGGAGCTAGAGCGACTCGCAACTGCCTGTGGCGGGAACTGGTACGCGCCATACCCCGGCGCGACTCGTGCGAGAGTGGGACGCGGCTGGGTCGAAGGCGGGGGCGGCGACTCAGGGCGCCGCAATCCTTCACGACCGCGTCTTTTCGCTGATAGCGCATGCAGACGGGAGCATGCAGCGTGCCAATTGTTTAGCCGCTTCGCGAAGTGCACTTTAAGGACTCGGAATATCGCCGCATCTTGCTGGAATTCGCCGGGGATCGTCGGGTTCCGAACGATGCGTTGGCGAGCCGCTCATTGAACAATCGACGCCTGATGCTTGTAGCTATTACAAGCGCCGCCGACGCTGCTTTAACGTACGAATCGCGCAAGCTGTATGGCGAGCGTGCCGCCGCCGATGACGGCAAGTATGTTCCTTGCAGTATCAAGCCAATCGGCTCCGGCGATTGGCTGGGGCGAACCGTCTTCTGAGGAGGGCCTGACCACCTGCGGCATGCTCGCCCGTCCCGCCGTCGTGTGCCAGTCGCTGCTGACCGAGGCTTTGGGGCGTGCGTCCAGGCTGGCGGTGTCTTGCTCGAGTTTATCCGCGGGCAGCGTCGCGATATCGCGTTTGACCCCCTCCGAACAAAGGGCCCCCGAAACTGGACCGCGCGGCGACGCAGATGCAAGCGACGCACTGGCTTGCCGCTGCGCGGCTGGATCGACCGCAGTTTCCGACGCTGGGCGCCGTGGCGCCTGATCGGCGGCTGCCAGCTCAATCGGCCGGCCGATATCCGGCGCAAGGCTAGCCAAAAACGACTCCACACGGCCGCCGAAACTGCCCATGGTGGTCCCCTGCCCGGCGCCAAACAGGACCCCCGCCAGTTCGCCGCCCGCATTGAGAATCGGCCCGCCCGAATCGCCCTGTCGGGCCTCTACGTCTAACTCCACCATGTGCTGCGGTAAATCAAGCGCAGGCGCATAGTACTGCGTGCAGCGGCCGGTGGCTGCTCGGTACTGGCCGGATCCATATCCGCAAATCGTTAACACGTCGCCTGGCTGCGGGGCGCTGTCGGCAATCCTCACCGGTTCAGCGGCAGGCCGCCAGATGATAAGCGCCGCCAGATCCCAATCGGGGTCGACCTTCAGCGGCCGAGCCTTCGAACGAAATCCGTCCGGGAAAATCACCTCAACCTCGCCGCGACTATCGCGGACAACGTGCCAGTTGGTGACGACCAGACCGTAGTCGTCTCGCACGTCGACCAGAGTTCCGCTGCCGTAGGAGGTCATCTCTCCTTCCGGCACGACGATCCGGGCTACGGCCGGATGCGGCCGCTCAAACACCGAACGCGCCAGATTCCAGGGAATTCCGTCGACATCGACGGCGGGAAGCGGCGCAGGAGGGCCGAGGACGCCGGGGTGCGGCATGGCCACGGTGGCCTGAGCGACTTCAGCATTCGCTAGGGTCGCCGCAAGCGCAGCTCCACAGCAGGCCGCCCCCAGCCTCCGCAGCAGGGCGGACCGAAGGCAAGTGTTAGCTTGAGGTGCATACACGATCGCTTCAGCGGCCGAACCTTTTTAACGGGCGACGTGGGCATCGGTAGCCGCCGCCTTGCGGCGATGTTCGTGGGCCTCGATCAGATGCAGCAATCGGGCTTTGAGCTGCGCAGCTTCATCTACACGGCGGTTTGACGGGCAGGGACCGTCGTCGATTGGAGTCTCCGCTGGCGGTTCCCCGCCCAGCGTCGTCGCCAGCCGCGACCATGCCAGCGAGGGCGACGGGACCTGCGGTGTCGTAGCATCCATGGCGGCGCTCCTTCAAGCGGCGATAGGACGTCCGCCGCGAAGATCGGCGTCGCGCGGCGGAAAATCGCGGCCGTCGTTGTACAGCATTTTCAATCGCGCCAACTCCGCGCGAAACGCCTGCTCGGCGAGCTTCGTCAGCGTAAGTCGAGCCGGAAATCCCGCCAAATGCACGGCGGCGTCACGCGCCTCTTCAAGCAGGTCTTGCGGCAGGTAGAGCGTGGCGCGGATTTTAGGGCAGTCAGAACGCGTCATGCCGGCTCCGGAGCAAAACTGGCGCGAACACGGGCGGCCGACGCAGTTGGCACGCTTTATACGCGGCCCGACGTCTGAATCCCCATTCCGCCCAAATCGAACTTTACTGTTCATCGGACCAACGACGAAGATTGCATCAAACGTGTGACGTTTGGCGCTGTAACTTCACCAGCCGGCAGCAATTGCCCTAAACTGCAAGCTTGGCAAAAACTTCCCGATTTGCCGGGTCACTCCGGGCAGGGTCTTTCCTGATGCCGCTGGGGGCGAGCAATGCCTGGCTCCGCCCTCAGGATCGCGTCGAACAGGCCTCGCGACGTGTATTGATCGGCTACGGCAGCGGCCTGATAACCCGCATCGCCCAGAACCGACGCCGTCAACGGGCTGATCGCGGCAAGCTTAGCGCGGCGCAAGTCCTGACCGAACAGTCCCATCAGCGCCCTGGCGATGGCGGAACTGGTCACCGTGATCCAATCGATGCGCCCTTCGCGCAAGGCCGCAGTAACTTCGGCGTCAGCCGTCGTAACGTCGCGACTCTCGTACACGATCACTTGCTCCACGACGGCGCCGGCAGCCGAGAGCTCCTCGGCCAGGACTTCGCGACCCCGGCTGGCGCGCAACAGCAGCATTCGCTGGGCGCCAGCGCCGCTCAACAGCGCTTTAGCGAGCGACTCGGCTACGTATTCGTCCGGCTGTAGATCGGCGCGAAGATGATACTCGCTCAGCGCTTCTGCGGTGGCAGGACCGATTACCGCCAGCTTGGCGTCACGCAAGGCGCGTAAATCGAGCCGATGGCGCCCCAATCGTTGGAGAAATCCATGTACGCCGTTGGCGCTGGAAAACACCAGCCAATCGAACTGGCTGAGCCGTTCAATGGCCGCATCCACAGCCGCCCAGTTCTGGGGCGGGCCAATCTCGATGGCGGGCTGAAACATGACCGCCGCGCCGGACTCAGCCAGTAACTCCGCTAGCGCCTCGGCCTGATGGACCGGCCGGGTTACTAATACGGTGCGACCGAACAACGGTCGTGCGGCGAACCAGTCCATCGATCCTCGCGCCGCCACCGCATCGCCGACGATGATGATAGCGGGGGGCCGCAGGTTGATCGATTGAATTAAGCGCGGCAATTCCTGCAGCGTCGTAGTGTGCACCTGTTGCTGCGGCAAGCTGGCATGGCGCACCACTGCTACGGGAGTTTCAGATGGCTTACCGTGGGAAATCAATTCCGCGGCCCACTCAGCCGCCGACGAAACGCCCATGTAGAACACAAGCGTTCCGGGAAATCTCGCGAGCGGCTCAAGGTCGAGCGAGGCGTCTTGTTTGTCGCTGCACAGTTGTCCTGTAATAAACGCGACGCCCGCTGCCGACGCTCTATTGGTCAGCGGGAAACCGGCATACGCGCTAGCGGCTTGCGCCGCGCTGACGCCCGGAATCACCTCGTACGAAATGCGCGCCTCCTCTAAGGCGGCGATCTCTTCAGCCGTGCGACCGAAGATCGCGGGATCTCCCCCCTTAAGCCGGGCGACAACTTGGCCCGCTCGCGCTGCGGCGACCATTCGCCGGTGAACTTCCTCCTGGTCAAGCAGGCGACCATGCCCGCGTCCGTGCCGTCCCAGGCAAACCAGCTCAGCGCCGGGCTTTGCAAACTTGAGGATCTGCGGATTAACCAGATAGTCGTACAGGACGAGGTCGGCGACTCGAAGTCGCTCGCGGCCGCGCAGGGTTAATAGCCCAGGGTCTCCCGGACCTGCGCCAATAAGATAGCATTTACCGGCGGCGGTAGGCATGGCGTCGGTGCAAGTCAGCGGTTCTAGAATCTCCTGCGGCTGGACGTCCTGCCAAATTATGCAAGTCGCCAGTTGTAACGTCCCGACACGTTCGGTTCGTTTGGGGTAGCTCGCATAGTTTGTGACGCATCCGCGTATTGCTAGAATAGCAGGCTGGCGGGCCGCCTGCGTAGCGACGTGCAGAGCCAGGGGCCGCCGACTCGCGAGTCGAACCTGTTGCAGTTATGGCGATCGAATCCAAAACCGCTACGCAACCTGCCCCGCGGGGCCCCGCGCCATTGCCGGCGACCGTTCGCGCCCGTCTCCAGAAAGTCTACGAGCACGCCCGCCGCTGTGTAGACAAGGGAGATCACGACTACGCCCACCAGCTCTACGCCCAGTGCGTATCGGAGGACCCGGCCAACATCGTGTACTTGCAGGCATTTCTTGCCAACCTGCAAAAGAAGTATGGCAATAACAAACGCGGTGCAAAACTGGCCGGGCTGAAGATCAAGAGCCACCGCTCTGCAATGCACAAGGCGGCTGAGAAAGGAAACTGGCTGGCCGCCTTTCAAGCGGGCTGCGCGGCACTTGCCTTAAACCCCTGGGATGTGCCTACCTTGCAACAAATGGCCGAGGCCTGCAATACCCTTGGCGTCGACGAATGCCAACTGTACTACCTCCGCTGGGCCCTTGACGTCGATCCAAAAGACCCTTCCGTCAACCGCCAGGCAGGTCTGGCACTGCAGCGAATGGGGCAGTTCGATCAGGCAATCGCTTGCTGGCATCGCGTCGAACAAGCCAAACCGGGCGACGAGGAGGCCCAGTTGGCAGTATCGCGCCTCTCCGTTGAAAAGACGATCCATCAGGGTGGCTACGATCCGGCCCTCCTCGCGGGGGGCAAAGAAGGCGGCGACGCTGAATCGGCGCGGTCCTTTTCGGTGGCGCGAATTTCGCGCGCCGCCGCCGAAGAAGATGACTCGGAAGACGCAGCGCTGAGCGATCTGTCGCCCGAAGATCGTCTGGCGGCCGCAATCGCCAAGGAGCCAGCGGAGCTGGAGAACTATTTCCGCCTGGCCGACCACTTTGTGCACGCCGGCCGCCTGGACGACGCCCAGCAGGTGCTTGACCGTGCTAACCAGGCGTCCGGAGGCGGCAATTTGGTAGTGCGCGAGCGGTTGGAAGATATACAGCTCCGCCGGGCTGCGCACCAGGTCGCCGCTGCCCAGCAGAACTTCGAACATGAAAAGACGCCGGCCGCTCAGCAACTGCTGGAGCGGGCCCGCCTACAGGCCAACCAGGTCGAACTCGAGGTGTATGCCGCCCGGGCAGATCGCGATCCGCACAATCCGCGGCTCCAGTTTGAGGTTGGCCTGCGGCTCAAGCGGGCCGGCAAGCCCAAACAGGCCATTACCCCCCTTCAGGCCGCGCGGGCCGATGCCAAGCGGCGGCCCTTGGTGCTTGTCGAATTGGGCGAGTGCTTTCAGAAAATCGAGCAATATAAACTTGCCCTTGCCCATTACGAACAGGCCATCGAGTCGGCCGACGCGGCAGAAAATGAGGTTCGCAAGCTGGCCCTTTACCGGGCCGGCGTACTGGCGACCGGCCTGCGTGAGCTGGACCGTGCGGAACGCCACCTGTCCGAATTGGCCGGCCTGGATTACGGCTATCGCGATGTTTCGGAACGACTGGACAAACTCGGCCGCTTACGCGATAGTGGTTGATTCCCATCGACGCTAAAACGGCGCCTCTGGGGGAATTGGCCGCTAGTTCGCCGGCGGCGCCCAGGGGGGAGAGTCCGGATAAACCTTAGGACGCGTCAGCCGAAGAACTTCGGCGTGCCGCTCCTGCATACCGTCCATACATGGTTTCGATTTAGAACTGCGCTATGCCCAATTCAGCTACTGCCAAAAAGCGACTTCGCCAGAGCATCGATCGCCGCGCCCGCAATCGCACGCTCCGCTCGGCGCTTCGCACTCAGATCAAGAAGGTTCGTACTGCCATTGCGGGCGGCGATGCTGCTGCCGCAGAGGAGCAATTCCGCATGGCTGCCAAGAAGCTCGACCAGTCAGCGGCTAAGAAGGTTCTACATCCCAACGCCTCGGCTCGGCTAAAGTCGCGGCTTTCCAAGGCCGTTAAGGCCATGAAGGCGCAGGCGGCGACGTAAATGCCCCACGGGGGTTGACTGGCCGCTGAGATCGCGCCGTACGTAAGCGGCCTCAACCACATGGGCCAGCCGTTAACTTGCGGGCCTGGCTTTATCAGGCGCCTGCGCGGGGTTCACCATTCGATCGTTTCGGCTGGGAAGACCGGCCCTTCCACGCAGGTGCGCTTATAGTCCCAGCCGCCGTCGGGGTGGCGGACTTTTACGACGCAACTGAAGCAAATGCCGATGCCGCATGCCATCGGCGTTTCTAGCGACGCCTCGCAGGGAATCCCTCGCGTCGCGGCCAGGCGGGCGACCGCCTCCATCATCTTCTCAGGGCCGCAGCATGCGAGCTGCACGTCCGTGGTTACGTTTTCGTCCAGCGCCTGCGCCAATAGATCGGTCACTAGTCCTGGGCGGCCAATGCTGCCGTCGTCGCTGCTGATTCGCACGTCGGCGCCGGCCCGCCGAAAGTCTTCTACGCCGGCCAGCAGTTCCGCTGAGCGAACGCCATAGCAGAGCGTCGCTCTGGATACCTTCGTCGAAGCACGCCGCTGATCCCCGTAGCGGCGGCTGCCGAGGGCTTCTTGCGCTAGTGCAAGAAACGGCGTCTGGCCGATACCGCCGGCGACCATGATCAAATGGTCAGCCCGCGCCGGCGCGAATCCATTGCCCAACGGCCCCCAGACTTCCAGCGCATCCCCGGGTCGAAAGGCAGAAAGCCGACGCGTCATCTTGCCGACGGCCAGGTACACCACGTCGATTCCTAGGACGCTTCCTGCGGCGTCGCACCACGTGTCGTAGAGCGCCAACGGCCTTCCCAGTAACGGGTCGTTACAGCCTGCTAGGCGCACCATCACGAACTGGCCTGGCACGATCCGACGTGCAATGTCAGCACACTCGAACCGCAGGCGATAGGTATCGCGTGCGAGCGGGATGTTCTCTACTACCGCAGCGCAGGTCTGCAGCGCCTGGTCGGCGTAATGCGCGGCGGCCAGGGGATTGCCGGCCGCCGTAAAGCCGCCGAGCTCAGAAGCTTGCTTCACGGCCGCTCCTTGCCCGTACGGCCGCGGCCCTTGGGTTGTGCTCCGCCTGGGGGCTTTCCACCGGCGCCGCCTCGTTTAGTCGATCGGCGACGGCGCTTGGCCGCAGGAGGGCCTTCTTTGGCGGGGCGCCCCGCTACTGCGCTGTCGTCGCCGATAATGCGGCGCTGCGTAGTAACCTTACTGCGAGCCGGCCGCCGCTGGCGACTTGCATTCGGTACGCCTTCCTCAATGCCTGCTAGCGGACCGCCGCGCCGGCCGCGTGGCCTGCGACTGTGTTGCGAGCGTGGTCTGCCGGACAGCGGTTGATCTCGGCGCTCGCCCGCCAGGCACGCAGCAGCCTCTGATCGTAGCTTTTGGACTTCGTCTCGTGATAGCGCTCGGACGGCGCCGCGCGGTAGCTCGCCGAGGCGGACGGGGCCGACGGCGATGCGCACCAGTCGCTGCACTTTGTGTCCCAGCCGGGCCAGCAGCCGCCGGATTTCGCGGTTCCGCCCTTCATCGAGCGCCATCTCCAGGATCGTGGAGCCCTTCTTCCGGCTGTTCACCTTCACGTCGACCGCGTGCACATAGCCTTCGGCTAGATGAACGCCCCGTTTGATCTGCGAGAGCACGTCGGGCTCGGGCTGACCTGCAACCGTTACTTCGTAGATTTTGTTAACCCCGTGCTTCGGGTGGGTTAGCCGATGCGCCAGTTCGCCATCATTGGTGACTAGAATCAGCCCTTCGCTCGCCAGATCGAGCCGCCCGACGTTGAACATGCGGCCGATGCCAGGCGGCAGCAGATCGATCACGCGCGGCCGCCCGGCCGGATCGCGGGCGGTGGAGACGACGCCCGTCGGCTTATGAACCGCGAAATATTGCAACTTGGGTCTCGGCAGCGGCTCGCCGTCGACGCGGATTTCCTGCTGCCGGCGATCGACCCGGGCTCCCAGTTCCGTCACGACTCGGCCGTCGACTTCGACGCGTCCTTCAAGAATGAGCTGCTCGCATTCGCGGCGGCTGGCAATGCCGGCGGCCGCGAGCACCTTTTGCAGGCGGTCGCCTTCGGGGGGGCCGTCGGAAGCTGGGGGCGCCGCGTGCAGAGCGGCGTTGTGTCGCCGGGAAGCGGGGGGCGCCGCCTGGACCCCTCGGCGGGCCCGGCTGCCCTTAGCCCCAACGGGGGTGTCGGCGTGTTTTTTTTTCTTTTCGGGGCGAGGCATAGTGAACCTATCATAGAGCGCAAGCGGCGACCGCTACAGGGCTGCCCCCCGCATCGTGCTTGGACGGCTGGCCGTGAGGCTAGATATTTCGCCTGCCGCAAAAACGTCCAGCAGCGCCTTGCTCTGATAGCGATTCTAGTATCTCGGACCGGACGGTACGGTCGGCGTCGCCGGGGGCGGATAGGAGGGCGTCGGATACGCGGGAGCCGAATAAGCGGGCGTTATTGCGACAGGCGGCCCTGCAGGAATCGGGGCGAGCGGCACTTCAGCCCCGGGCCTGATTCCCAGCGACCGCTTATACTCCTGCGCTCGTTCGACTTCGTTCCGCGGCTGGGCGAACTCCCGCGGTCGTCCCCCGACGATTTCCGGACCCATGTCCGGCAGCGGGAAGGGGTCAATAACCTCGGCGTTGGCCCGTTGAAAGGGCGCCGGCCCGGGGTGCAGCAGTTGCGGCTTGCGGACCGCGCTGGAACAACCGACCCCCGCCAGCCAAACGGCCGAAACCAAAGGCAGAATTGGCGGGCGGCTGAGCATCGGCGCACGTCGCACGTCGGTCGGCGGCTGGGGGGAGATGGTGCAGCAGGAGTGTACGGATAGTCGGATTGAAGGCCAAGAGTGGTTCCATCGGAGCGGCCCGTCGCGTTTTCTCTCCGGCGATTCATTCCCGGCACGCTGGATAGGGCTATTTGGGCAGATAGATGTCGAGCACGGCGCCCCCGGCCTGCGATTGAACCGGGATTGCACCCGCGGCGGCGGGGAGCAACGCGGTCTGGCCATATGCCAGCGGCGATTGGCCTTGCTCAGTCAGTACATTTATGACTCCGCTTACGACGACAAGCAGGTGGAACCGATCGTCGCCGCCGACAACCGTAGATTGCGACGGCCTGCAGCGGTCAATGACAAACTTGTCGCAGTCGACTAAGCGATCGCGCCCCGAACCGACCCGCCGCGGCGACTGCGGCTTGATCGGTCCCAAGCTGTAGTCGACCATCGCTAGCGACTCATCAACGTGGAGCTGTCGCGGCCGCCCTTGGGCATCGAGACGATTCCAATCGAACAGCCGATAGGTTGTATCGCTCGCCTGCTGAACCTCGGCGATCAGCAATCCGGCACCCAGGGCATGAACGGCCCCGGCGGGGATGAATACGCAATCGCCGACCTGCGGCTCGAACCAGTGTAGCAGTGGTAAGACGTCGCCAGACCGCACGCCGGCTTCAAGTTCGGCTGGCGTAACGCCCTGCCGCAGACCGGCGTACATTCGGCTGCCCGGCTCGGTCGCCAGCACTACCCACGCTTCAGTCTTGCCGAGATCGGGCGGAGTTAACTTCGCCGCTTGTTCGTCGTTCGGATGAACCTGGACCGACAGCGTATGATTACAGTCCAGGAATTTCATGAGCAGCGGGAACCGGTCGATCGCGGCCCAATGGCTGCCGACGACGTCGCTGCCATGGTGCATGATCAATTCGTTCAGCGTCCAACCGGCGAATGGGCCGCTCGCCACGATGCTCTGGTCGTTGCCGCGATCGACCAGTTCCCAACTTTCCGCGTAGTCTTCGCCGTCGCCGATCGGCCTGCCGAGGACGGTTCCCAGGCGGCGTCCGCCCCACAGGTAGCGGCGGAATAACGGTCTAAACTGAATCAAATGGTCGCAGGACGACATAGTAGCCGAGCCATCGGCCTGGATTCGACAGGAACAGGATTCGGCCCTCCCGCGCGACGGATCACGTACTCGCGAGGCGCCAGCCAACCGGGCCGGACTCTATACCGGATCAAGCTTTTGTAACATACTGAGGCGGGCGACGGCATACACCGCATTTTGCCCCCGCTTTGGCGGGATAAAGCCTGGCCGCCGCCCTCCGCCCTTTGCCCGCTCCTATTCGCCATGCCTCGACTCGACGACGACACGCGATTTGAACAAAGCAAGATGTCCTTCGGCGAGCACCTGGAGGAGCTCCGCCGGGCGCTGTTCAAATCGATTGCTTCCTTGATCTTGGGATTTCTGGTTGGCTTGTATTTTGCCACCGACATCGTGGCAAAAATCCAGACGCCCGTGCTGAGGTCGCTCACGACATTCTATCTCAATCAGGCTGAGGAAAATTCCCGTAAGAATATCGAAGTACTGAAATCCGAAGGCCGCGAGGCCTCAAACGCCGACGTCATCACAGCCGAACAACTCGCCGCGCAGGGGCTGATGATGATGGAGTATTTTATCTCGCCCGCCGATCTGGCTTCGGCATTGCGAGAGCAATTCCCGCAGCTTCAACTGCCCGAACGGCCCGTGGACGAGCCGCCCGCTACGGCCCAAGCCGCCGGCGCTGCGGCCGCCGAGGCGTCACCGACCCTGCAACGAAAAGAATTAGTGCGGCTGCGGCTGTATCAACCGCTGGAGGAAGACGCCCGTCTACGAATCGTGGCCCATGAGACAATGGAGCCTTTTTCGATCTACATACGTACGGCGTTGATGTCAGGCGTCGTATTCTCCAGTCCGTTCATCTTCTATTTTATCTGGCAATTCATAGCCGCCGGGTTGTATCGACGCGAGCAGCAATACGTATATGCCTTCCTACCCCTGAGTCTGGGCCTGTTCGTCGGCGGGGCGCTATTGGCATTTTTCTTTGCCTTCGAGCCGCTTTTGGACTTTATGTTCTGGTATTTTGATCGCATGGGTATCCAGCCCGATTTGCGGCTCAGCGATTGGATCAGCTTCGCCTTATTGATGCCGCTGGCCTTTGGCGTCAGCTTTCAACTGCCGCTGGTCATGCTGGTGTTGGAGCGGATCGGCATATTCACCGTGCGGTCGTATCTGCAGAAGTGGCGGGCGGCGGTCGTCGTGATTGCAATTATCGCCATGATCCTGACCCCCTCCCAGGACCCCTACAGCATGATGCTGATGGGCGCACCGTTGGTGATGTTGTACTTCGGCGGCATCTGGCTGTGCAAAATCGTCCCCGGCCGCAGCCTGGCCGATCCCGGTCCGGGATTAGCCGGCGCCTGATCGAGACGACACGGCGCTGCCGGACCGCCGGCTGTTATAGCGCCGGCAGGGCCTGGTCGAACTCCGCAGCGGCGTCTTCCGCAGGGCTCGCTTGGGACGCCAACATGGCACGCCCGGCGGGCGATAACTGCACATAGCCAAGCGAGCGAATCACCTCCAACACCTCGCTGCAAGTCGGGAACATGCGGCCGCTCTTCCGCTTGTAGTCATCCATCGCGTTCATGAATTCGACTTCCTCGATCGAGTAGTCGCGCTCGCAGGTGGTCGGGTCGATCTGCCGGCGGCGCTGCACCTTGGCCCGCCGCTCCAGGGCAGGCGTGCAATTCGATTCGTCTTCCGACGATTCGCGGCGTGCGGCCCGACGCCGGTCGAGCGTCACCACTTCATCCCCCGACGCCGTGGGCTTGCGGGAAGAACGAGGGCTTTTCGCAGCCCGCTGCTGTGGGGCGGCGTTTTCGCGGGCATGGGCGGCACGGGAAGCGGAGGCGGTCTTCTTGGCGGCCATCAGGGTCTCCGTCGATGGGTGGGACTTGCCCGTGGCGGGCGATGGATCGAGCCGTGTACGGCGTCCGACGCTAGCAGTCATCGACCTGCTACCCTGGGAAAATGGACCGCTGGCGAAAAGAGTCCCGTCTGCGGGATATTGCCGAATGGTGCGGATTGTACGGATGGGAGAAAGTTGGCGGTCAGGTTCCTCAATAGCCGCTTCCTGACGCCCCGCGGGCCGGAAATCCCGGATAGGCGGGCCTTATGACGGTGTGCGCCCTGCGGCCAGCACGCTGCGGGGCGCGATATTTCAGCATTCCAATTGCGGCGATTCCAACGTGCTGCTACCCTCCGACCGCTTTGCCGCTGCGCCACAAGTCCTTCGGCCCTACGACTGGCCCCGACCGAATACGGCTGATGTACGGTCTTGTTCCTAACAGTCGCTCAACGCTCGTACTGTGCCTGGCGGCGCTAGTCGCTGGCTGCAGCCAGGTCACTTCGCAGGCGCTTAATTCCGAAGGGGTGCGACTCTACCAGTCCGGCGCCTATCAGCAGGCGGCCGACAAGTTTCAGCGCGCAATCGCCAATAACCCGAAGTCGGCGACCAGCTATTACAATCTCGCTGCCGCGCTCCATAAGAACGGCAAATTGAGTGGGCGGCCGACCGACCTCAGCCAGGCCGAACGGTTGTACAATCAGTGCCTCGAATACGATTCCAACCATACCGAGTGCTACCGCGGTCTTGCGGTGCTATTGGTCGAAACGGGCCGGACGGATGCAGCGTTCCGCCTGCTCGACGGCTGGGCCGCGCGCAGTCCCCAGCTTGCTGACCCGCGGATTGAACTGGCACGGCTATTGGAGGAGCAGAACAATCCGCAACTCGCTTCAGCGCGGCTGGTCGAAGCGCTCGCCATCGATCCCAACAACAGCCGCGCCCTGACGGCTCTCGGTCGATTGCGCGAGGTGGCTGGCGATCGGGCTCAGGCGCTGGCGAACTACCAGCGCTCGTTGGCGATCAATCGCTATCAGCCCGAGGTTGAGGCCCGTGTAGCGGCGCTGCAGGCCGCCGGATTAGCAGCGCCGATTCCAGCGACTTCGCCGCCGGCTTCAGAAACCCGCACCGCCAATCAGTGGCAGCCGTCGGTCCGATACTAAGCCCGCCTCGGCGGGGCTGCGCTGCGTTGGAGAGTCGAGGCGGCCAGGCGCCAGCTCGGAATCAATATCTGAAAAAGTGCGTCGGCTGCGGCAAGCAGCTATTGTCAGTATGGCCCCGACGCCTGTGAAGCTGCTCGATGAGGTCGCAGGCGGCATCGAGCGAAGCCGGGCCGTCGCAGCGCTGGGCTAGCTGCGCACAGGTTCGTTTGACGTTCTCGGCTTCAAGCAATCGCGACAATTCCGCCGCGACCCGCAGCGGTTTGAACTTTCGGCGCGGAACGACGGCGCCAACTCCCAAACGCTCCAGCCGCAGGCCGTTGTCAAGTTGATCGTAAGCCATCGGCATCACGACCTGCGGAATGCCGCTGGCCAATCCTTGAGCGCATGTGCCGATCCCGCCGTGATGCACCAGCGCGGCGGCTCGCGGCAGCAGCCATCCAAACGGCACGAAGCCAAACCGCCGCACCGAAGGCGGCAAATCCGCAGGCGCCTGATCGGGGTATTGGGTCATCAGCATACCGCGTCGGCCCAACCGCCGGCACGTTTCGACAGCCGTCCGAAAGAACGCGCCTGCTTGAATATTTGCCGATCCAGGCGCGAAGACGATCGGCGCGTCGCCTGAGGCAAGGAACTCATTCACTTCGCCGTTCACCGCCTTGGCAACAGGCGGGTTCCACAGCGGGAAGCCCGTCAAGGCCGTGCATTCTGGCCAGTCAGGCTGAATCGGGGCGAACCACTCCGGAAATAGCCCAAGTACGAGCTGCGTCGAATTGTTCCACCGGCTGAAGATGTGAGCGACCGCCGGCAAGCCCAATTGATGCCGCAATCCGTTGACAACTGGACCCATCAGCGGATCGACTACCCAGCGGTCGGCTGCCCAGAACATGGCTGCCTTCAACGGCCGCGGCCAGCCTGTCATATTCGGCGCCCCGATGTATCGCGGCGTCGCATGCAACGTCAGCAGCGCAAACGGCGCAAAGTGGACGGTAGCGAGCGGCGCCCCGTGCTTTTCGCTAAAGATGCGGCTGCCCAGATCAAGTCCATGGGCGGCCAGCACCGTATGCTCATCGCTGTAATTGGACTCGACAAAGCGGTAGGCGTCCCGCAGATAGGCTGCCGCGCCGCGGCTGAGCACCAGCTTCAGGCCCCGGCGGGGATGCCAGAGGTCGGGGTGATGCATCAACTGGCGATATTCGTCTGCCGATCCCAGCGGCAACAACTCCAGTCCGGCCTCTTCCACTACCGTCTGAAAGTACGGATTGACAATGATCTGTACGCGATGCCCGCGGCCGTGCAGCGTGGCGCCCAGACCGACCATCGGCAGCACGTCGCCATAGCTGCCTAGCGCACTTAAGATTACATGCATCGACGACACTCGACCGTAAAGCGGGCTTCCTCTCTCCGCCGCATGTTCGCATGGTGCGCGCTGGCCGGCAAGGGACCGCAGTTGCTCTTACGCCTCGCGCCAGAGACAATGAACACGGCCGACCCGGCGGCGCGATGCGCCAAGGCATGCGCGTAGCTGCCAATGTGAAGTCCGTTGCGACTCCAGGCTCGTGTCAACTCGATACCACTTCCCTGGCGTCTGGAAGTCCTATGTCCAGCGGTAGCCCTAACGACGGCGACGCCGACGAGGAGCTCGAACTCGAGCCGATCGATCCGGAAGTGCTGGCACACGCGCAAGCGCGTGCTGAAGCCCGGACCGAGCAGGTCGCCAAGAATCTCAAGATCGATCCGCTGGACCAGAAACATCCGGGTGGGTATAGCGACGTCGAGCTGGACCCCTCAAGCTGGCTGAGATTCCGATTTACGACGCAACACTTGCTCATCGCAACGGCCCTCTTGGCGCTCACGTTGACGATGTTTGAACTGCTTCCGCCGGGTTTGGCGTGGCTGCTGCTGGGTTTCGCCTGCGTCGCCGCGGGCTTCCTCTGGGTCTATCGGATAGAGTCACGAGATACCGCGCAACGCCACCCGCGGCGCACGGCATTTGAAACCCCTGGAGAGGACATTGAACATGTCGCGGCCGTGGCAAGGGCAGGAGCCGATGCAGACTCCGTTCGTCCACGGTTTGAATTCAACGTTGCCTTCTCGCTGAAGCAGGCGTTCGTCACGATGACCGCCGCCGCCGTGGCCGTCGGGGCAACTAGAATCCTGGGAGGCCCCGGACTGTCGGCCGTCATGCTTGGCTCCGTAGCGCTCATCGGTTTGGCGGTCCACGCCGCCGGTTATGACCCGCCGCCAGCCGTGGTGCTGGCGTGGTGGCTGTTGCTGGTGGCGTACCTTTTGATCGGAGCAATCGCCCTGATGGCCGCCGACTCCGCCACCCCGCCGGCGGCCGCTGCAATCCGCAAAGGTCACTATGCGAGGGCGGCGTGAATACGGACGCAATTGCCGAGGCTGCTGATGAGATCAGTCGTCCGCGGATCGTTCATGACATTGTCTGCACGTCGTGCGGATGCGCCTGTGACGATTTGAAGCTCACCGTCGAAGGGCGTCGCATCACCAGGCTGGAGCCGCCCTGCCCCGTTGCCGACGCGTTCTTTTTGCAGTGGGATCAGCGTGCTTTGCCGCCCGCCGACTGTCTGGTCCGCGGCAAGCCGGCGTCGCTTGACGCGGCGATAGCGTGCGCGGCTGAAATCCTGAACCAGGCGCAAGCCCCGCTGCTGATGGGATTCGAACGCGCCACGTGCGACGTACAGCGAGCGGCGGTGGAAATCGCCGACCGGCTCGGGGCCGCCATCGACTCAACCGACTACTTGGGTCGCAGTCGATGGCGCATTGCCCCGCAAACCGCCGGGTGCGTCACCGCCACCCTCGGCGAAGTTGCCGCTCGCGCCGACCTCGTGGTGTATTGGAACGTGGATCCGCTGATATCTCATCCGCGGCACATGGAGCGGTTCGTTCGCCGGCCGCTCACCGCCCGCGGAACCGAGGGGCTGCAGCGACGCATAATCGCAGTCGGCGACCATCGCACCGAGACATCCGCGGCAAGCGACGAATACCTGCAGATCGATCCGGGCTCCGACAGTGCTGCGGTTGCGGTGTTGCGGGCCGTCGTTCGCGGAGTCGGGCTGGCTGACGACAGCGTCACACCGCAAACGGGCGCGCCGCTGGCACAATGGGCGTACCTGGCCCAACGTTTGAAAACGGCTCGTTACGCCGCGATATTCCATGACTCGCAGCAGGCTGGCGCCCTCGCCGAGCTAATTCGCGACTTGCATCGACATACCCGGGCCGTCGCACTGCCGTTGGGCGGGCCTCCAAACGAAGTAGGGGCTGCCCAGGTGCTCACGTGGCAAACGGGTTTTCCTAGCGCCGTCGATTTTAGCGCCGGCTACCCAGCCTATCAGCCGGGCGAGGCTACAGCGGCCGCGCTGGTGGAGCGCGGCGAAGTCGACGCCGCCCTCGTCATTGCCGCCGACCCGCTTCAGCACTATAGCGGCGCTGCGCTCCATCGCCTGGCCGCCATCCCTACAGTGGTCTTTGACGATCGCGAAAGCAAAACCTTCAGCTCTGCCGCGGTCGCGATCCTTACGTCCGGCTTCGGGATGGAAACCGCCGGCGAAATCTACCGTAGCGACGGCGTCGCCTTGCCGTTGCGTGCAGCATTGCCAACCACTCGTCCCGCGGCCGAAAATGCGCTTGTCCAGATCCTCCGGCGCATCGCCGCATTCCCGGAACGGGCTCCAATTGGAGGTCATGCTGCCGCAGGAGAAACCGCCTGCTGAGCGCGCCGGCGCCCTTGCCGCATAGGGACGCCTGCAAAGCGATTGCGGCGTGCTTCGGATCGGCCGGGGTTGCGTCTTATTGCGGCCCGCAACTCCCGGCGAGCGTCGGCTTCGCTTCAACCTCCGGTTCCAACATGCCACGGTCCTGCAGCCACACGCCGCCGCACCAACAGAGCAAGCCCCAGCATAGCCCGACAGCCCAGCCGGCCAGCACGTCGCTGGGCCAGTGAACGCCGAGGTACACGCGGCTTACGCCGACGCATGCTGTGACAAACATCCCCACGCCGATGAACAGTGCCTTCAGCCGCCGCTGGGAAACGAATTGCGACGCCAGCATCCCCAGCGTCAAATAGGCCGTGGCCGCCATGGTCGTGTGGCCGCTAGGGAAGCTTGACATGTAAACATAGGCGCCGTGCGGCACCACGTTCGGCCGAGGGCGGTCAAAGGCTCCTTTCAGGCCGGTGCTGATTAACAAAGCGCCGACGCTCGTCACTGCGACATAGATCGCGGCGTGTCGCATGGACGAGAGCCAAAAGAACGTGACTACCGAAGTCGTGAGCAAGACGATTACGGCTGTGCCGCCCAAGGCCGTGACGTCGCGCCCCATTTCCTCCACCCATTGCGGACCGATCGGATCTGCAACGTCATCCGCAGTCCGCATCGCCAATAAGACGCGGCGATCGAAATCGCCCGTCGACCCCCGCACCACCGCGCGCGATAAACCGAAGAACCCCAGCGCCAGTATCGCCGAAAGGCCTGCCAGCACCAATGCGGAACGGGTCCAGCGGCGGTGTTGCCTTTGGGTGGCGGCGTCGATGACGATCGGCGGCGATTTCATGGCGGCGCGATGGCGATCCAAGACCCCATTATCTTCCGCGCCGGGCCGAGATGCCGCAATGACGCCAATCAGAGAAATTCGCGGCCGTACGCCAATACGTGCAAGCTGCTGTTCTGTAGCTGCATCAGCGTCGGCCGCGGGGGCGCCGTTGCAACGCGTGAACTCGCAAATCGCAGGCCAGCAGCATAGAATCCTCAGCGGAGCAGAGCACCGCAGCTCGACGAGCGCCGCAACGGCCGTCTTATGCGTTGTCGGGCTCGCCAATTCCAAGTTCGCCCGCGCGCAATGACGCAATTCCATGGCCGACACTGACGATACGATCTGCATCGCCGGCGGAACGGTGTATGATCCGGCCAACGGCATCGACGGCCAGGTGCGCGATCTTTGGATTCGCGGCGGCAAGATAGTAGCCGCCCCTGCCGTCGGGTCGGCGAAGGCGGCTCGCACGATCGACGCCCGGGGACTTGTGGTGATGCCCGGCGGCGTCGACATTCATTGCCATATCGCCGGGGCGTCGTCTAATGCCGCCCGCCTCATCACGCCTGAGGACCGCCGAGACGAAGCGAACGTAATGCGCCGCTCTCCCCGGACGCGCAGCGGATCGCTGGGCACGGTTCCTTCGACGTTTACCACCGGATACAAGTATGCCGGGCTCGGCTACACGACGGCTTTTGACGCCGCGGTAGCGCCGCTAGACGCCCGTCACGCTCATCAGGAGCTGGCCGACACGCCATGCCTTGACAAGGGCGTGTTTATCCTCATGGGCAATAACCAATACGCCATGGAGTGCATCGAGCGCGACGACCGCCAGCAGCTAACGATGTTCATCGCCTGGTTGCTGGGCGCCGCTAAGGGATATGCTCCCAAGCTGGTCAATCCAGGCGGGGTCGAGGCGTGGAAACGCTCTCCGGCGTCCCGCGGCCATGCCCTCGACGAGCCGGCGCCAGGCTACGACGTCACGCCCCGGACGATTATTCGCGAGATTGTCGCGGCGGCCAATGAACTCGGCTTGCCACATCCGGCGCATATTCATTGCAATCAACTCGGCATGCCCGGCAACTGGCGAACGACGCTGGCGACGATGGAGGCCCTCGAAGGACGCCGCGCCCATTTTGCACACGTCCAGTTCCACAGTTACGGCGGCGGCGACGGGGAGGAGTGCTCCATGTCGAGCCGCACACGCGAGCTAACCGACTATGTCAACTCCCATCGGAACATCACAGTCGACGTAGGGCAGGTGATGTTTGGCGATGCGCTGGCGATGACCGGCGACGGCGCGGCGGCGTATTTCTGGCATCGGCTCTACGGCCGCCGATGGTACAACTGCGACATCGAGTGCGAAGCGGGCTGCGGCGTCACGCCGATCGAGTATCGCCGGAAGTCGGTGGTACATGCGCTACAGTGGGCGATCGGGCTGGAGTGGTTCTTGCTCGTGGACGATCCGTGGCAGGTGATGATGAGCACCGATCATCCTAACGGCGCCTCGTTCTGGGCTTATCCGCAAATAATCCGTTTACTCATGGACCGGGAATTTCGACGCGAGGCGCTGGCTCGCGTGCCGGCCGCCGCTCGCGAGCGGTCGCTCTTGCTCGAACTGGATCGTGAGTATTCGTTGTACGAAATCGCCGTCATTACGCGCGCCGCCCCGGCGCGCGCCCTGGGACTTGCCCACAAAGGCCATCTGGGCCCCGGCGCCGACGCCGACGTTGTCCTATACACGCCCCATGATGATCGTGCGGAGATGTTCGAACTGCCGCGGTTGGTCATAAAAGGAGGCGAGTTAATCGTCGAGCAAGGCGAAATCCGCGGCGCCCCGCACGGCGATACGTTGTGCAATTCGCCCGCGTTCGACGCAGAGCGGCTGCCGGCCGTGCAGGAGTGGTTCGAGAATCACTATTCGCTCCGATTTGCCAACTACGGCGCTGGCTAAGCCCAGCGGCGGCCAAGGCGACGTCGATCGGCTAACTGAGCGCCTCGCGGCGCGCGCCCGCAGTTCCGTCACGGCTCGCGGCGCTGCAGCTTAAGCCGTTCCACGGCCCGCTTGGCGACGGCATGTTCCATGAACAGTCGCCACGGCAGCCCGCTGCGGACGTTTTCAATGGCCAGCAGCATGGGTCCGGCGTCGATCGCGATCTGATCGTCGCTCACGTGCCCCTGGTCGAGATTGAAGCTGTCAGCCAGGCCGTAGCCCCCCGCTTGCGGATCGCTCCACAGCAGCGGTTCGCCCGCGCCGCCGGTCAGCGCTCGGTATTCCCGCAAGGCCGCCAGGCTTTCGTGCGGCGTAAACATAATCGCCGAGCCCGCGGCATACGGCGCGATCGTGCCGCCCATCCACTGGTCGCGGTCCATCAGGTTCGGGCGTACGGATTGCACCAGGTAGGCGCTGCGGCCGAATTCGTCGAGGCCAGTGCAGGGAGCTACTCCCCAACGATTGTCCGAGAAGGTCTTAAAACGGTCGGCGGCTTCAATGCACCGCTCGCGCTGTGTGAGCATCGCCCGCCGTGAGTTTTCGAACCAGTCGACGCGCGGGTTGTCGACGCCGAACTGCTGCGGGTCGTCGGGCGCCAGGCGCCGATAATCAATCCAGCAATGGGCAAAAAAATAGGTGAACGCAGAACCGTTCCAGGACACCACCAGCGGCGGCATGTTTTCGTGGCGCTTCACGGTTCGCTGGAGTCGATAGTAATCTGTCGGCTCGACCGCGTACTCCGACCGCGGGGCCCCGGCGGCGAGGAAATACACCAGCCGCTCCTCGTCGCTGGCGATGTGCCATCGGGGCTGCACAAACCCGCCGCGGTCGGCGCCGGCGGGCGGTGGAGCGGCCTCGGCAGCTTCCGAGCGCGGTAGTCGCGGATCCCAACCCATAGAGACGAACCCATCTTCGGCTACGTCGTACGCCTTCCAATGGGTCTGCTCGATTAGCTCATCGACAATACTCGCCACCTCGCCATCGAAGTACTTGGCCGCCGCGATCGCTCCCGCTAAGAACAGTGCATGGTCCACCGTGCTGAAGACCTCCGAACGGCCTTCCGGCAGCATGCCTCCCGTTTCCAGGTCGACGAAGTGGAGCAGCACGCCATGCTTCCGGTTATCGGAGCGCCCGGCGAGCGCTCGCAACGCCGACAGGGCCCGTTGCTGGCCCTGGTCGCGGGTGATCCAGCGCCGCTCAACGCCGATCGGCAGCGAAGTCAACTGAAAGCCGACGCCGCCGACGCTGCACACGTCGGCCAGGCGACGATCCTTGACCAACCCGCTACTCGCTCCGACCTCCTTCCACAGGTAATTGAAGCACCCGCGTTGGACTGCCTCCAGCAGGCGCTGGTCTGCCGGCGTGAACTCGTAGGCCGCGGCTTGCTGGGGGTCGGCGCCGGGCAGCACGTCCTGCGCGGCGACGCCAGGCGGTTCAATCGCAGTCGCGGCGGTCAGGGTCAAGACCAGCGCAGTTAGTGCGCTATGTAGCCTTCGGTCGCAGACGCCGCCGAGTTTCATAGTCCGCCTGCCATCGCTGCCGATGGAAGCACCGCCCTCCAGATCAGTCCTGCTGGACCTCCATCTTAACGTGCGCGGCGTCGGGAGGGCTACGCCGCGTAGCGGCGCGGAGGCGAAGACGCCTCCATTGCGGGCGGCGAGCGGCGTCAACTACCGGCCGTTTTGCGTTTGGGGATGACGGTGATGCCGCCGCTTTGCTCCAGCACGGCATACTCGATCTCGTCAAGTCGACCGAGACCCTGCAGCACGCGGGCCGCGGCGAGGACGTCTTCTTCGTCCACGCGCTCCACATGCATTGCATGTTTATCGAGGCGTCCGCGGTCGATCAGCACCAGCGGGCAGCCGTCCAGCACCTTTTCGGCCGCCGGCCACCAACGTTTGACTTCCGATAGCAGCACGTCTGTTCCCAACAGAGTCAGAACCAAAAGGACGGTGTTGGTGATGGAGTTGTCGTTGCCGAGCAGGGCGGCCTGCGTCGTCTCGCTGATTATCAGCAGCAGCACGGCGTCGAAGGTCGTGATCTGAGCCAGCGTGCGCTTGCCGGCGATGCGAAACACGATCCACACGGCCACATAGGTCACCAGCCCTCGAACAACTGAGTCCATGGCGCCCTCCGCGCCGCTGGGGGCGCTATTAACGAGAGTTTACGGATAAACGAATTGCCAAAATCGGACCTCCTCGCCGCCCGCCACGCTGAGCGCGCCGGCCAGTTCGCCCATATGTTCTGGCGAATAATGGATGCGAACGTGGACGAATTCCGCCTCGGGAGCGCGGGCGAACACGAGCGTCTGCAAGGCGTCGCCGGCCAGCGTCTGCTGCGGCTCCGGCTCAATTCGTTCGATCTTCACTCCGCGAAGGTACTGGTTGTCGATCCGCAGTTGCAGAGTATCTGAAGACCCTGACCGAATAAGAAGACTCAGGACCGAGGGCCCTTGTCGGTGGAGAAATCGCTCGTATTCCACCGCCATCGAACCGTCCGACGCCGTGGCGGTCGCGTCGGAGAGCGGCCCGTTGCCCAAGAGTCCGGCCACCGCAGCCGCAAGCGTCAGAAACCAAACCGCCCACCCCACGCGCTGCCAACGCCACTCGAGCCGTTGGAAGGTCATGCGCCGCTCTAGCTGCAGGCCGTTGCTCACGGGAGGCGCTTCGCCGTCCTCGCCGACCCCTACTTGCTCTGTGGCGGCATTCTGCGGCATGGCATCGAGTTTCCGACAAATCAACCTCAAATAGCGAAGGCGCGGCCCCTCTGGTCGCGTTGGCTCAGCATCGTCGGGTCGTTGACCCTGGAGGGCAAGGCGGTCGCCGGGCGCCCTTCGATACTTGCAAGAGGCGCGCCAAAGTCAGAGTAGTGACGGCTCTAGGGTCAATCGACCGCCGGCGAGGCCGCGGCCAGTGGACTTGCGGCCCTGGGACGGCCCCGCTGGGGGCCCTTTAGCGGCGGGAATGCGAATCAGTCTGGCAGGAGGCCAAACGCAAAGGGCCCGCGAGCGCCGTGGGCTCGCGGGCCAGAGATCGTGGAGCGTCCAAACCCGCCCCGAACACTATACGGCGGGCTCCGCGCTGAGCCGCTTGTCTTCGTACCACGCCAGCAAGTAGAGAACTCCCGGCGCTGCGAACCACGCGGCCGAGGCGCCCGGGAAGACCTGCGTGTCGAGCAGGTTTACGACGAAGTACACGGCCAGTCCGATCAGCACGACCAGCCCGCCGGCAAGCTGGTGCTTCCACCCGAGGGCGTAGCCGCCGAATACGACGGCCAGGGCCGCGGCCTGCCCCATTGTCGGCAACGGGGTCTGAAAGCCCGGACGAAATAGTTCTGCCACGAGAAACGCGGCCCAGCCCGCGAACAAGATGATGCCGCAGACTCGCGCGAACCAACGGAACAAGTAGGCCCAAGGAATCGACGGATGGTGCGTAGTAGCATACATGGAATCACTCTCCTTGCGTTTTGAAGATATATGATCGTATGGCGGAACTGCCGCCCCTTATCTTTGCAAAGTACATGCCACAGAGTTCGCCCGACCTACTCACTAGCGCAACGTCTTGCCTCCGACCAAACTACGACGCGCTGCGAGGCCTCGAGCGAGCCGGAGAGCGACCTCAGCAACGTGCCGCATCGGGCGCTTGCGCGCGAGGCCGCACGTTCAATCGGCCCGAGGTGTTCGGTTCAGCACTGTCGGTGGAGGCACGCCCGTATCGCAGCGGTCAAACAGTTGGCACGGGCGGCCGGACTAACGAGAGGGCGGCCCAGCGCCGACGCGACGGCGCTGGATCATCCTTCGCGTGGTTAGGCCGCAAGATGTCATGCCAGGCAAGCGAGGAATCGAGCGCCGCCGCTAGATCCTTCGCCGCAGGCAGTTCGCATCGTGAAGAACGGATTGTCGTCTTCCCGCGGCGGCGGCTATTCGAACTCGACGAGTACCTGTCCGCCCTGGACGGCGTCTCCGACGGCCGCATTGAGCCGTGCGATCTTGCCTGCAATGGGAGACGAGATGGAGGTCTCCATCTTCATGGCTTCCAGAACCATCAGGACGTCGTTCGGCTGAATGGCCTGGCCGGTCTGAACCGGCACCTTAACGACCACGCCGGCGACCGGGCTGCGGCAGACCTTGCTTTCGTCGGCGACAACCTCCGTGCCGACGCGCGCCGGGGCCGGCGTCGCCGTCGGCGCTCGCGCTGCGGGCGCCGCCGGGACGTAAGCTGGACGGCGGTGTTCCGGCTCAGCGGCGTCAACTTCAACTTCGTATGTTTTGCCGTCGATGGTGAGCTTGAGTTTCAAGTGCTTCTCCTAGCCGTGCCGGACCGGCAGCAAGTGGGAGGCCTGGATGGTGACGCGGCCTTGCTGCGCCCACGAGGTCCCACCGATCAGCCGGATTTGTCGAATATGGGGCTTCACGCCCAAATAGGCCGCTATGGCGGCGCTGATCACTGAGAGCAGCTCGTCGCTGACGCCGGGCCCGAGCTTGGGGGGCGCCGCGGCGGCGCGTTGCGGCGTTTGGGCCTCCAGCGCCGCCACTCGTTCGCCCAACCGCGCGAGGTCCGCCTGCAGTCGCGCCAGCGCTTCGTCCAGCGATCCTTGTTCGTCTGCCTTCAAGATCGTAGTCCTGTTCAACTAGTCGGTTCTTCGCGACAGGCGGCAGCGGGGATTTGCACCCAAGGGTCGGCCTGCGGTCGAATCGCCTTTCATGGCTGCAATTCTACTAATGCCGGCAAGCGGCAAAAACGCTTTTCCATCGCTCGTACCGCATTTACAGGGGAATCAAACCGTGCTTCTTGGGCGGACGATAATCGCGCTTAGCCCGCAAATACTCAAGGGCCTGGGCGAGCCGTCGGCGAGTATCGGCCGGTTCAATGATGTCGTCAACCAATCGTCTCCCGGCCGCCACGTACGGCGAGGCAAAGGTCGAGCGGTACATGTCGATCAATTCAGCGCGTTTGGCGGCCTTGTCTTCGGCCTGTTGCATCTCTTTGCGGAATACGATCTCCACGGCCCCTTCGGCGCCCATCACCGCCACCTCGGCGGTCGGCCAGGCGAGGACGTAGTCGGCGCCCAGGTCGCGGGAGCTCATGGCTACGTGTGCGCCTCCGTACGACTTGCGCAGGATCACTTGGATCTTTGGCACGGTCGCCGCGGAGTAGGCAAACAGCAGCTTCGCCCCGTGGCGAATGATGCCGCCGTACTCCTGCTGGACGCCCGGCAGATACCCGGGCACGTCGACGAACGTCACCAGCGGGATATTGAACGCGTTGCAGAACCGGATGAACCGGCTGGCCTTCACCGAGGCGTTGATGTCGATCGCCCCCGATAGAACCGACGGCTGATTGGCGATGACGCCGATCGAGCGGCCGACGATCCGGGCGAAGCCGACCACCATGTTGGGAGAATAGCCTGCCTGGACCTCCAGAAAATCTCCCTGATCTACGACGCCGGCAATGACGTCGCGCACGTCGTACGCTTTTTTAGGGTCCGTCGGCACCGCGTCGTTGAGCTGCGGGTTCGGATCGACGCTATCGTCGGTCGATACGCGCGGCGGCTCCTCGAGATTATTGGAGGGCAGGAAGCTCAGCAACCGTCGACAGATGCCCAGGGCGTCTTCGTCGTTTTCGGCGATGAAGTGAATCACGCCCGAGTGAACCATGTGGGCATCGGCGCCCCCCAGCGCCTCGGCCGTGATCTGTTCGCCCGTCACCTGCTTGATGACTTGCGGCCCGGTGATGAACATCTGCGCCTGCCGGGTCTGGATGACGAAGTCGGTCAGCGCGGGCGAATAGGCCGCCCCGCCGGCGCACGGCCCGCAGATCAGCGAAATCTGCGGCACGACGCCCGAGAGCATGACATTGTGGTAAAACACCTGCCCGTAGCCTGAAAGCGAGTCGATGCCCTCCTGCACGCGGGCGCCGCCGGAATCGTTGATGAACACAAACGGGCTGCCCGTCTTCAGCGAGCGGGCCATCGCGTCGGAGACCTTCAGCGAGTGCACCTCGCCCGCCGAGCCCCCCAGCACGGTGAAGTCCTGGCTGGCCAAGTGGACCAGTCGGCCATCCACGGTCGCGGCGCCGGTGACGACGCCGTCGGCGGGGCATTCTTTATCGGCCATGCCGAGCTGCGTCTGTCGATGCTGGGCGAATAAGCCGAACTCGTCCAGGCTGTCGGGGTCGACCAGCGCATCGACCCGTTCGCGGGCGGTCATTTTCCCTTGTTCGCGTTGCTTGGCCAGTTTGTCGGCGCCGCCCCCGAGCTTGATATGTTCGCGGGCGTCGCGAAGCTGGCCAATCAGGTCCTGCATTGAATTTGATTTGACAGCCATGATATGACTCGCGGCCCTCAGGCCGGCTCAACGGTAACTTGATGTGATCTGTCGCCAATCGTTACCTTGTAGGCGACAGGGCCGGCGACCGGTTTTTTGCCCGCGGCGCCGCTGCCGTCGGCGGGCGCCTGAGCCGCGCCGGCGGGGGCGGCCTTGCGGCTGACGTTCTTGGGCCCTTCGGCGCGCGAGGCCAGGAACTTGGGCGCGACCTGCGGGAACATCGCGTAGGTCAGCACGTCCTCGTCGCTGCCATCGCATCCCGGCAGGGCCAGCGCCTGCGTGCGCAGCTCTTCCCATTCGGGCTTAAGCAAATCCGCCGGCCGCGTCGTTATCAGCTCTTTCTTGGCGTGCGCCTTGGCCAGTTCGACGACCTTCTCGTCGCGAGGTCCGATCGTCTCGCCGTAATAGCCCAGCATCAAATCGGCGAACTCGCCCGTCATGGCCTTGTACCGGCCCATCAGCACGTTAAACACGGCCTGCGTGCCGACGATCTGGCTGGAGGGCGTCACCAGGGGCGGATAGCCGGCGTCCTTGCGCACCTTAGGGACCTCGGCGAGCACTTCTTTCAAGCGATCGCCGGCGCCTTGTTGTTTGAGCTGGCTCTCCATATTCGAGATCATGCCGCCGGGGATCTGGCTGTCGAAGATCTCCGTCTCGACGCCGAGGAATTTCGACTCGAATTCGGCGTATCGCGGCCGCACCTTGGCGAAGTGTTCTTTGATCTTGAGCAAGCGGTCTTTATCGAGCTTCGTCGCGTAGCCCGTGCCTTCGAGCATCTCGACCACGGCCTCGGTGGGATTGTGCCCCGGTCCCAGGCTGAGCGAAGAAATCGAGCTGTCGACGACGTCGGCTCCGGCCTCGATCGCCCACATGAGGCTCACCATCGTTACGCCCGTGGTCGAGTGAACGTGCACGTGCACGCGGGCGTCGGCGCCGCACTTTTCCTTGATGCCTTTCACCAGGTCGTAGGCCGGCTGGGGCCGCAACAGGGCCGCCATGTCTTTGATGCAAATCGAGTCGCAGCCCCAGTCTCGCAGGCGGGCTGCCATGTCGACGAATCTCTCTACGGTATGCAGCGGCGAAATCGTATAGCAGATGGTTCCCTGGGCGTGCTTGCCGGTGCGCCGCACGGCCTCGAGGGCGCGAGCCAGATTTCGCGGATCGTTCAGCGCGTCGAACACGCGGAACACATCCATGCCGTTTTCCGCCGCCTTCTCGACGAAGCGGTCGACGACCGTGTCCTCATAGTGCCTGTATCCCAGCAGGTTTTGTCCCCGCAACAGCATCTGCAGGCGGCTATTGGGGAGCAGCTTGCGAAAGCTGCGGAGCCGCTCCCAGGGATCCTCGTTGAGGTAGCGAATGCAGGAGTCGTAGGTGGCGCCCCCCCAGCATTCGACGCTCCAGTACCCCGCCTGATCGATATCGGCGCAGGCCGGCGCCATGTCTTCCATCGCCATGCGGGTCGCTAGCAGGCTCTGATGGCCGTCGCGAAGCGCCAGTTCGGTAATGTCAACCACGCGAGACATGAGTTATTTTCCTTCCGCGCTGCGGCTGTGGCCCGTCAAGGGCAGCATGCTTCCCGTTTCCAGCAGATTGCGGTGCAATTCGAAGCAGCGGCCCAAATCGTGCCGTATGTGGCCCATCGGCGCCGACTCAAGATACTTATGCAAGTAGTCGCGGTACATGGGATGGGCGCAGTTATCGATAATCGTGCGGGCGCGCGTCGTCGGCCCGAGACCGCGAAGGTCGGCCAATCCCTGCTCGGTAACGACGACCTGCACCGAGTGTTCGTTGTGATCGACGTGGGTCGCCATTGGCACGACCGTCGAGATGCGCCCCCCCTTGGCCACGCTAGGGGCGACGAGGAACGACAGGTAGCCGTTGCGGGTGAAGTCGCCGGAACCGCCGACGCCGTTCATGACCTGTCCGCCGCAGACGTGCGTGGAGTTGGCACAGCCGAAGATGTCCATCTCCAGGACCGTGTTGATCGTTATCACGCCCAGTCGCCGCACGACGCCGGGGTTGTTGGACAGCTCTTGCGGCCGCAGGACGATCCGCGGCGTGAAGAAGTCCATGTTTTCATACACCCGCATCAGTCGGTCTTCGCTCAGCGTCAGGCTGGTGGCCGAGGCGCCCCGCAGTCGCCCCTGCTCCATCAGCTCGACCAGGGCGTCCTGGAAGACCTCGCTGTACATGACGAACGGCGGCACCTCTTTGTTCTGGCCCAGGCGAGCCATGACCGCGTTGGCGACGTTGCCCACGCCCGATTGCAGCGGCAAGAATTCAGGGGGTATCCGCTTCGCGCGAAGTTCCTGCAGGATGAAACGGACGACATGATCGGCGATGCGTTCGCTGCACAGGTCCGGCGGATCGAACGGCGCGACGCCGTCCGCCTCGTCGGTTTCCACGATCCCGATGATTCGGCTCGGATCGACCGAAGCGAAGGGCGTGCCGATCTTAGCCAGGGCGTGATCGATGGGAATCGACGACCGGTGGGGCGGCAGCGGGAGCAGCCGGATGTCGTGCATCTCCATCAGCCGTTTGGAGTGATGCCGGTTGACCTCAATGACGACCTTGTCGGCATGCCGCAGGAACGAAGGCGAGGCGCCCACCGAGGCGCTGAGATACACCCGCCCGTCGTTGGTGACCTCCACCGCCTCGACGACGGCGAAGTCGAGGTTGCCGAAGAAGCCGAACTCCACCATTTGCGGCAGGTGGGACAAGTGCATGTCGACGAATTCGACGCGCTGCGCATTGATCCGCGAGCGAAGCGCACGGCTGCCCTGGTAGGGCGCTCGCCAGGCGATGGCGTCGGCCTCGGCGAGGGCCTCGTCGAGGCTGGCGCCGGTGCTTGCGCCCGTAAGCACGCGTATCTTGAACCGTTCGCCCCGCTGATGCAGCTCAGTCGCCCGCCGAGCGAGCGCCGCGGGCACCGCTTTGGCCGCGCCGGCCGGGGTGAAGCCGGAAAAGCCGACCAGCGCGCCATCGGGGATCATGGCAGCGGTTTCGTCGGCGGTCAGCGTGGGGAAGGGACCTGCGGGCATCGGGTTGCAGTGAGTCTATGCGATGGTCTATGGAAATGGTTATTGAGCTAAGAGCGAGACGCGGGCGGCATGGCGCCGCTGCCTGGCAGCTCTAAC
>JADLBW010000096.1 GCA_020847515.1 Pirellulales bacterium
AGCCCTAAAGGGAGCACTCTGAATGGTTTTCTGCGTCGACTTGCCTGCATGGCGGTCGATGTCCTTCTCGCTCATAGGGCAGACGCTGGCGCAGCCTCTACATTTCTGAGAGACGCTTCAGGCGGTCCAGGTTTGGGGGCGCGTCGCGAGCAAGCGGTCGCCAGTTGGAAGGAACGCGCGAACAAGAGGAGCCGCGCGCCTCGTCTGCGTGGCACTTACGTCGGCAAACTGAGCGGCGTTCCCGCGCCGGCTTTACGGACGTGAGCTTGCGCTATCTGCCGACGTCCCAAGAGGATTGTGGTTCCGTCGTGCCTTCGCCAGGCCCGTCGCCGGCTGTTCTTCCCTACAGCTATGCTGGAACTCACTCTACGTTCCTCCCCGCAGACAGCGGCGTGCGGCGGCGGTGTTGTGACCGGTTGGGCACGACTTCAGCACGCTCCATTAAGCAAGCAGGCGCGAGCTACGACCAGCGGCTGAGCCGCGATCCGCCGATCAGGGGATCGTCTCGGCGCGAAGGTGCGAAAGCCCACTACTCTGGGACAACGGCGGGATTTGACTTGCGCCGCGACGGACCGCTAACTGGAGGGGCCTGTCGAGAACTGCGCCGCTAATTAACAGTTCCTGGCGATGGGCCGGCGGCTATCGGCTGACGGCAAGACGGACGAACGTTGATGCTCGCCCGCCAGGCGGATGGCCGAGGGACGACAGCCAGAAGCGCCCTTGGTTCATTAGCTGCGCAGATACCAATCGGAGTCGTTTCGCGCCGCAGAGCTTACACATTCGAGTTTTGTGCCGCAACGAACCCGCAGCGCGCCGGACGAATCGAAATGCCTCGGCTTACCCCGGGCGAGCGGCCTTATTTTGCGTTGAGAACGGCTATGCCGCCTGCGCGCGGGCAGGCGATCTCGCCGTCGCCGTCGCCATCGAAGTCGGCGATGACCGCCCAGCCCATCGGCGTCGGCGATTGCCATTCCAGACGACCCTGGCCGGGCTCGCCGGCGCCGATGCAAAAGCTGCCGATGAGGAATTCGCCGCGGCCGTCGGCGTCGACGTCCGCCGACAAACAAGGCGCATTGGGCGGATAGGGAAGTTCCAGTTCCCACTCGACCTCGCCAGTCCACAGGTTGCGGCAAATGAATTTACGGCTGTTTAGCGCGGTATAACCCACTTCCAAGACGCCGTCTGCGTCCACGTCGATCATTCCGACGGCAGGGGGCGTGTCGTAGGCGAGGTCGACGCGCCAGGCGCCGCTGACTACGTCAGGATTCATCAGTCCAAAGGCGCCGTGACCGCCGCTGGCGAACCAATGCGGCTGGTCGTCGTCCGGCGTCTTAAACACGGGGCGAAACGTGTTGTACAGGTGGCCGGCGTAGGTCGCGTTCTCGGTGCGGATGTTCGGAGTGTGGCAAACGTAAGCGAAGCTGCCGTCCTTGCCGCGCAAAAAGGCCATGTAGCTAAGCATGTCGATCCCGATGTCGTCGACTCCGTCGCGATCGAAGTCGTACGCGGTCGGGGCGCCATACATGCGGTACGGCATGGACACGTAGCCGTCGCGATGCAAGTGTTTGGACCATAGGACGCGGCCGTCGCTGGCGCGGAGAAGGTGGAAACCTTCCAACGTATGCCGATGGTCGCTGACGGAAACGCCGATCGCGCCGAGGCGCCCTGGAAGGAATCGACCGCCCACGGCTGCAAACGACTCCACGCGTTCGGCCGGCACGTCCAGCGGCGTACTCCACAATATTGAGCCGTCGCCCCGCCGAACTGAAACGGCTAGTCGTCCATCTGCGGCGGCAACGGGCGTCACCAGGCAGTACGCCCCATCTCCCAGGCAGTCGAAGAGCAGCGGGCTATGTGCGTGCCACCGGGCGGCATATTCATAGCTTGCGACTTCTCGGGCCGTCCCGGCGTCGTCGATGCTGAGGACCTGCACGCGATTATTGGGAGTGAGGGCGACGAGCTCGGCCCGGCCATCGTTGTCGAGATCGGCAGCGCTCATCGTTGGTTGCGATCCTCCTTCGAGATCGAGGCTCCAGCGCCGCTCGCCCTCCCAGGTCGAAGCGGTCAGCGAGCCGTTCTGGTCGACGGAGATGAACAGCATTCCTGCCAACTTTCGCTGGGGAGTCGCCAACACCGCCAGCGGCGCCTGGGTCAGAATCGCGTCCGAGACTGTCGTATCAGTCGGCTTCAGCGCGCCGTCGATCAGGTCGTAGAGCGTAACGGCGGCAGGGGAAGAATTCGTCTCGCGGACTACCAGCAATTGGCGGCCGTCTATTTCAAGCTTTTGCGGGCCCCAAAGCTGGGCATTGTGCAGCGCGGCAACGCGGACCATCTCGTGGGAAGGGCTGAAGCGATAGACTTCCAGCTCGCCATGACGAGACATCCCGCCCGCGGGCGCCTGGCACGCCACCAACCCGCTGCTACGATCAGCGCCTAGTTTGGCGAACGCGGTCACTCCCCAGCGATCGGAAAGCTCCCATTGGATTTCGCCGGTTCCGGCGTCTCGCACGCGGACGAACGAGCGGAAGTCCTGAGCCGGATCTCGAACTGAGTAGGCGAGTTCGGCGTCGCCGTCGCCGTCGAGGTCATCAATCGCAAGATTCTCGACCGCGACCCCAAACTCATTCTTGAACACTTCGCCGTACCAGTGCTGCCAGGCGAGCTCGTTGTCTCGATCGCGGCGGAGCCGGATGGCATGCACGTGCTCTTGCACTTGTTCGGATACCACTATTGCCAATAGCTGGCCTCGTTTGTCCCGCCCGAGCTTCCAGGGCCCGTAGTTGCGACGCTGCTCGCCGCCTATCGCGTACTCCAAGGAGCTAACCATTTTGCCGGTGCGGGCGTCGAAGCCCCGGCAGCGGTAGCGGCGAATACTCCACAAAAGCGGCTGGGCCGGGTCGCTCAGATCGACTTGCAGTTCGCCTCCGTAATGGTCGTATCGCTCATCGTATTCGCCGGGTACGACAATCTTATTCTGCCAAATGACCCGCGGCTCGCCGTCGGGCGGAAAGTTGATCACGCAGCCGTCCTCGCCCCATCGCTGGCCGACGGCCGCCTCCACGCCCGGAAGATCGGGCAAGATGTCTTCGACGACTACCTGCAATTGGACGTGCGGCGGACCGAATTCGTATGTCCAACAAGCGGCGCCGTCGTCGGCGTCGAGCATTAACAATTTAGGGCCCGAGGCGAAAAGCATAGCGCGGCCCGCATACTGGCGGTCTGCACCACCTAGCGGGCCATAGTACACGGGCGGCGAGGAGACGCCGGCGGTTGCCGTCCACGCCACCGCGCCTTCGCGATTGATAAGCCGCAAGCGACCGTCGTAGACGAGAAGCCGGTCGGCCCCGTCGGGTTCATGCAGCACGTGCACCCATTGTGCGGCGCCGCCGAAATCACGGGTGCACCAGATTTGCGGCGCCTCGTCCATGCCGCAGGTGAGCGGCGAGAAACCCGTAGCCAATTCATCGTGCAGAATGCGGGGCCAGTTGGGGTTGGCCAACTCCGTGCTGCGCAGGCCCGGCATCAACGGGTGGGTGGACGAAGGTTCTCCGGCGCGGCTGTCGAAGCAGGATAGGGCAACCGCCAAAAGCGGCAGAATGGTCCATGGCTGGCGAAACTGGTGATGGGGCGGCTGATGAGATCGCATTTCGTCCTACCGATGATGAGGCTTCAGATAGGGACTGAATCGCCGCTGGAAGCGGCCGCGTGGTTCAGCGGTGAGCGGAACGTTGAGCCAAGTCCGTGGGGAATCGCCTGAGGCAAGCGATGGACGCCGCCGCGCGGCTGAAACAATTCCGGCATTCGGGCGGCGAAGTCGGCGTTTGCTGCGGGAGTGAACTGCGGCGAGTTAAGCTCGGCGCCGTTGATGGTCGGCAAATGGGCTCCGACCAAGGCGGCGTGGATGAGCGCCAATCCGGGATTAGTCAGGTCCTGCAAGGAGATCAGCATGTTGTGCTTGCGGGCCCATGCCGCGGCGGTAAGGAGCATGCTATGCCCTTTGCAGGTCTTTAGCGCAAGTCCGCTGTAATGTTGCCGTCGGGCCTCCTCGAGCATGGCGAGATCGGTAAGCCCTTCGTCCAGCAGCACTGGCTTCCGCGCGGCGACTTCTTGCCAATCGCACGGCTGAGCTTGAATATAGCGACTGGTCGGCTGCTCTAGATACTCTAGCGCTGCGAACGCCTCAGCGTCGGCGATCCGCAGTTGCTCAAGATACTCAAGGACGCTCTCCACGGAAGGGCTGGCTTCGTTGGGGTCGCCAGTAAGTCGGGGCGCCAGGGACCCGCAGGATACTGCCGTGCGGTATACCTCGGCGGTGCGCTGCGCGTCCGCCCTGGGGTCGCGGCCCGTTAGCTTCAGCTTAAAGCAACGGTACCCGTGGCGCCTGACCGCCGGCGCCAAATTGGATGCGACTGCATCGTCCTTGCTGACGACGAACCACGCGGGAAGCTCCCGGCGGGGAGGCGTGAGCGTGTCAGCGATCGCCCGGCAGGCGCCCACCTGGGGGAAATATGGGTCAGCGCTGGGAATCTCGGCCGGCTCGTCATAGAGTGCGAAGGCCGAGCGGCCCAGTGCGATTCCTGCCGCATCGTGGATGGCGGCGTCGAAGGGACTAGCGCACATGGCACGCGCGAGGAGCGACGGACTGGGAGTCTGTGACAAGCCGTGGCAGGCCCAGTCGTGCAGCCGTAAGCCCAGCTCCAGAGGATGACCGCGCTGCTCGCGAAACGCATGGGACAGTTCATGGGCGATCAGCTCGCAGCAGCGTCGTAGTGCGGCGTCTCGCTCGTCGTGCTTCAAAGAGCTGTCTGGCCATGCCCACAGATCGCTCAGGTAGATTACGCCCCATCCCGCTTGCCGTCGTCCATTGATTTCGATGGCGACCGAGGCGACAGCTTCAGTAACCGATTCGATCGCTCCCGAGCTGAGACGAAGCGGCGTGACGAGGCGCTGCGTGCGAAACGACACGTGCGCATCGAGGAGGCTGGTGACAAGCATCATATGGCGACCTCTTTGCCCTGCGCACGGCGCCAGCGCGGCCGCTGGACGGCGCCGCAAGACCCTCAGCGCTCGAACTAGCCGTTCAGCCAGTCGTCAAGGCGTTCGGCGACAAAGCTATCGTCTGCCAGGTGTGGATACGCGCGGCAGACGCGATCAATCTCGGCCGCCTGTCCGGGGCTTAAGCCGCAATCGTCGAGAAGCCATCCGCCGGCCAGCAGTCCTTGTCGCCGTAGCACTTCGTGTATTCCGGCAATACAGCCGCGAAATCCGTTCTGGGCGTCGAAAATGGCGCCATTGGCGTCGGTCACCTCGGCCGCAAGCCGCAACAGCTCGGCCGGTACGGGCTGGTCCGACGCGGCGGCCTGCTGGCATTGCCGCAGCATGGGGACGGCGCGGGCGGTCCAGACGGCCCATTGGCCCAACAAGCCGCCCGCGAAGTAGCGCGTCGTCGCCCGGCCGGCGGACTGGACTCGATGCGGCGTGAGCAAATCGAGGACGATGTGGTCGTCGTTTCCCGTATAGAGTGCGATGTCATCGCGGCCGCTCTCGACTACGGCGCGAATCACGTCGAGCGTACGATATCGGTCAAACGCCGCCACCTTGACGGCGACCACGTTTTCGATCGCGCACAGGCCGCGCCAGAACTCGACGGGCAGTTCAATTCCGCCCACCTTGGGCTGCAAGTAGAAGCCAAACACCGAGATGACGTCCGCGACGGCCCGGCAATGATCGAGCAACTGCGGGATCGAAGCGCGATGCCATTGTCCGAAGCTTACCAGACCGCAGGAGTAACCCAACTCTCGCGCCAGCTCGGCCTCGCCGACGGCTTGCTGGGTATCGCCGCAGATTCCCGCCACGCGGACCAGCGATCGCTGGGATCCGTCGACCCGATTCATCTCTTCGGCAGCCAGGGCGAGCACGGGCTTTAGCCAGCCCAGCTTGGGATCATGGATGCGAAACTGGGTCGTATGGACTCCAACGGCCAGGCCGCCGGCGCCGGCGGCCAGATAATAACGGCTCAAGGCCCGCTGACGTCGCTCATCGAGTTGGCGTCCTGCGGTAACGGCCAGCGGGTGCGCTGGTATGACCACCCCTTTGTTCAACGTCTGTCGGGCGCCGCCGAGCATTGAGGCGACGTCAGTACTTGCCATCGCGGACCTCGAACTGGGTCGGCTTATTCCAAGTCTCGCCGCCACGGGAGATCCACTGGGCAGTGCCGGCGATAATTTCATCAACCGGCGTGAGCGGCGGGCCGAACAGAGACACGGCAAGGCCAGGATCGCTCAGCAGGGCCGTCTCCGACTCAACGCCCATAAACCGCACGTCTTTATCAAGAAGCTCGCCAAAACGTTCGCAGACCCTGCGGCAAGAAAGCCGCTCGACGCCGGTCACATTCAGAATGAGCGGCGGGCTATTGGCGTATTCCAGACTTCGCACGATCATCTCGCACGCGTCGCGTTGCCAGATCGCGTTGAAGTAGCCCATAGTGAGCGAAATCGGCTCGCCGCGGCGGACCTTCTTAGCGAGGTCCACCAACACGCCATAGCGGAACTCGGTGGCGTAATTAAGCCGAACAATCGAAATGGGGGTGCGAAGCGCGCGGCTGAAGTGCTCGAACACCCGCTCGCGACCGAGCACGCTCATGGCGTATTCGCCGGTCGGGGCCGGGGGATCGGTTTCCACGGAGCCCCGCCCGGCGTCGATAGGAACCATTCCATAGACATTTCCCGTGGAGAGCGCCGCGATGCGGCTCTCCCGGAAATGATCAGCGACCAATCCGGCGAGGTATGTGTTTGAGGCCCAGGTTTGCGCCGCGTCGCTCACCGTGCCGAATTTCATCCCCACGAGATAAAAGACATTTTCCACCCTGGGGAGGGAGCGGACAAAACTGCCGCTAAGCAGATCTCCCTCGATCGTCTCGACGCCGTCGGAGCGAAGGGCGGCGGCGAGAGAGGCATTGGAAAACCGGCTCACGCCGATAACGCGGCGCGAGCTTCCCGCGGCATCGAACGCGCGGCGGATCATACGCGCCAGGCTGGGGCCCATCTTGCCGCCTACGCCCAGGACGATCATGTCCCCTTCGATCCGCGACAAGACCCGAATCAACTCGTCGGAAGGCTCGCTAAGCGCGTGTTCCAGTTGCGCGACGTGCGGGAAGGAATCTCCGATCGACCGCCCCCGCGACAACGCCTCGCCGGCGCGCCCATTCAGCGTCAGGGGATGCCCGCGGTACGATGCTTCGCTGTCCTCAGCAGGTTTGCGCGTCGTCGCCATTGCGGGCCGCTTCCCAGAACGTAAATCCACTGTCGCCCCACGAGAGGCGTGGGAGGCTTTTCTCTAACTCTAAGCGGCAGCGCTTTCATGTCACGGAACATTTTTCGCGCCTGACGTAAGATTTTCGTCAGCTACGTTCATTCGGGATCGATTGCCGCTAGAATCGGAATCTGGCAGGGCCATGTCGCCGGGCGTCGTCCAACGACGTTTTGCGGCGCGTGGCGCCCACTCGTGGATGTTCTATTCAACATTGCGCGGCTTATGAGCCTCTCGCGCGAGGCTATCGGCTGTCGGCCGGAGCTGGCGGGCATATTAAGCGCGCAAGCATCAATAGGCGAGGTGCTCAGAATGCGCAAGCGGCCCAAGGTCGCATTACTGATAGAATCCTCGCGGGCGTATGGCCGAGGGCTGCTGCGCGGCATTGCCGCTTATCTGCGAACGCACCGACCTTGGTCGATCTATGTAGAACTGCACGGATTGGAGCAGCCGCCTCCCGAGTGGATCGGAGCCTGGGACGGGGACGGGATTCTTGCTCGAGTTACGGATCGGCATATGCTCAAGCTATTGCGTGGAACAGGGGTGCCGACGATCGATTTGCGCGGTGCGCTTGTTGATACGGGCCTTCCGCTGGTGGGACTGGACAGCGCTGCCGCGGCTCGACTGGCATTTGAGCACTTTCGCGAGCGTGGATTTCGGAACCTTGCCTTTTGCGGCGTGCAGCCAGGAACCTACCGGTTTCTCGATCAGCGCGGCGCCGAGTTTGAGCGGCTAGCCTCCGACGCCGGCTGCCGCTTTGAACGATTCCCGGGCAATGACGAAGCGCAGTCGGCGACGACCTGGGATGAAGAACAGCGGCACATGGTATCCTGGTTGACCCGACTGCCGAAGCCTGTCGGCATCCTGGCGTGTCATGACGACCGGGGCCATGAACTACTGAACGCTTGCCGCGAGGCCGAGCTAGCGGTGCCTGACGACGTTGCCGTCATCGGCGTCGACAATGACGAGGTGCTGTGCGATTTATCGGACCCGCCGCTCAGCAGTATCGACAGTAATACGGCGCAGGTCGGTTACCGGGCCGCCGCCTTGCTCGACGCGATGATGGCCGGCGAGGCCGACGTCACCGGCACTGTCCTAGTGAAGCCGGCAGGGGTCGTACTTCGACGATCTACCGACGCGCTGGCCATTGACGATCGCGAGTTGGCCGCCGCGATGCGGTTCATCCGCGAGCACGCCTGCGACGGCATTAACGTTGACGACGTCCTTCAGAAGGTGAGATTGTCCCGCGCCACCCTGGACCGTCGATTCTCGAAGGTGTTCGGACACTCGCCCAGCGACGAAATCATGCGGCTGCGAATCGAACGAGTCAAGCAGTTGCTCGTGGAAACAACCTACCCCTTGCCGCGAGTGGCCAACCTGGCGGGCTTCGAGCACTCCGAGCATATGGGGGCGCTGTTCCGCCGCAAGACCGGCCAGACGCCGGGGGAATATCGAAATGCTTGTCGCGCGGCGAACGGCTTTGCGGCTCCGTCCGACGAGGGCTGACGCGGTTGGCGTCGGTCGGCGAATCGCAGGACATCGTTGTTCGAACACCCACTATGACGGATGTGCAACAAATCGGCGGGCGGAGGGGGGCGACGCTTGCTGCGGCGGCGGTCTTCGTCACGATTCTGGTCGCCGGATCGCTGGTGCGAGCGGATCCTGCCGCCGTCGAGTTGACGCCTGGGCCGCAAGACGGAATCGCGTATCGATTAGGAAAGCGCAGTCTCTTTCGGATCACCGCCGTAAACCGCAGTGCGGCGCCGCAGCAGGTGCAGGCGTCAACACGGCTGCGCGGCTCGTCGCTGGCCGCACAGTCGCGAGATCTCTGGCTACCGCCCAAGAGCCGTCGCACTGCTTGGCATCCACTCTACTTGCCGGACGATCTGCCAGGGGCAAGTCGCCTCGTAGAGGCGGAAACCGTCTACGCAGAACGGGCGGGCGAAGATCAACCGTGGAGCGAGTCGGCGCCGGGTTCCGCGTCGGCAAGTCTGCTGTCGCTGGAGACGGACCGCGTGGTTACAGCCCTGCTCTACGACGGCCAGGACGACACAATCCGGCAGCTCGTGGTCGACGCCCGCCGGACGCAGAACCTTTCGGACCGCTTGACGCTGCTGCGGACCGATGCGCTGCCCACGATGGCGGAGTGGCTTGAATGTTACGACCAGATGGTTCTGGCTACCGACCAATTGGCGAACGATCCGGCAGGCCTTGTTGCGATTCGACATTGGCTCGAGTCGGGCGGCAGGCTGTGGATCATGCTGGATCAGACGCCGGCGGCGTGGGTCGCGCCGCTGGTGGGCGATGATTTTGGAATCACCTCCGTCGATCGCGTGCGGGTGGCCGGGGGAATCGTCAAGGATGTTCGCGACGTACCGCGCAAGGCAGACGGGCCGCGTCGCCGGTTTTCCGAGCCGATCGACCTGGCGAGGATCATTGCGGACGATATCTCCGTGGATTTTGAAATCGACGGCTGGCCCGCCGCGTTGCGCCAGCGCGTCGGCCGGGGATCGATCTTATATACAACGCTGGGTCGCGAGGCTTGGAGCAGCGGAACTGCGCCGGCGGCGAAACGGCCGGCAAGCGCCGTCGGGCCGTTAGAAATATTGGCCAGCGATTTCTTTCAACCTCGATCAGAAACACAGAATTTGCCCGCCGCGGAAACAGTAGCCGCGAGCATGATCGGTTATAAGATCCTCGGCCGGGGCGCTGTGGCCGCCATTTTGGGCGCCAACGGCTTGGCGATTGTCGCACTAGGCGTTCTGCCGGCAGCGCGGCGACGCCGCCACGGGATGGCAGGCGTTGCGGTCGCCCTAGCGCTCGCTAGCAGTTGCGTGATCGTCGGACTCGGGGATGCTACGCGACGCGCCGTCAATCCGACCTTGTCGAGCGTGCAGTTGGTCCATGTAATTCCGGAGCGCGGCGAAATGCACGTCCGCGGCGTTACGGACGCCTACCTGCCGACGGCCGTCGCACAGGGGATGAGCGGGGCCGACTGCGCCCTGGCAGGCGACGGCCTGCTGCTCAGCGGTCGGGGCGCCTTGCATTGGCTTGACGATCGCCGGTGGCGCCTGAATAAGCCGCTTCCAACGGGTCTTTCGCTAATGCGACTCTCGTGGCGAGAACCGTTGCACGAGAAACGTGTGGTTTCAGCAACGCTGGCGGAGGAGGGCATTGTCGGCACGCTGAACGGGCGGCTCTTCGCGGAGGCAGAGACGGCTATTCTTGCTGCTCCCGGGGCCTTGCCGCTGGCGGTTCGCATCGCCGCCGACGGGCATTTTCAGGCCGGCGCCGTAGACCGCCTCGAGGCCGGACAGTTCGCCGCCGCCGGGCTCCTGGATGAACGGACGACCCGTCGCCAACGACTGTAGCGGCAGCTTTTCGCACCGCCGGGAAATGGCTCAGCGCTGGGTCTATCGGGGCCAACCTTGCTGTTTTGGAATAACCCGATGTCCCCGCCCGTGAGTATCGGCGGTCCTATGCAGACAGTCGGCGAGGCCCTGACGGCCGTCGCCATTTCCTTGATGCCGCCGTCGCCGGGCGCGTCATTCGCCATACCGTCGGTATTTCTTCCGTTCGAGGCGGTGGATGGTCCCGACGGAACGCCGGCGACTTCTGCGTACAGCAACGCGCGACGGAGTTGGGTCGACGGCATGGTTACGGCAAGCCAAATAACGTTGAGATTTCAGACGCCCAAGTCGTTGGCGCCGCTGGCCATCGAGAAGGCGACCTTGCATGTCGAAATCTCGGCGCCGTCGCGCGTGGTAACCCTAGCGGGCTGGCAAGGCGAAGTTGCGACGCCGCTTCAGCGGGTCACTAGCCCCGTCGGCCGCCTTACGGCGGCGATCCCCGATGCCAGAATGCTAGGTCTCGACTCCACGGGGGGATTGCGCGTGAACATCAACGTCAGTTCCCACCCGCGCGAGCAGGAGGCGAACATTTCCAAAGTTGGCTGGAGCGTTCAAAACGTTTGGCTTGATATTGACGCCGCCAGGACCTCGCCCCGGTGAAGCGACTTCAGGGCCTTTACATATACAATGATGCATGACCTTGTGCTGCAAACGCGGGATCTGACCAAGGCGTATGGCGATGCACTCGCGCTGGATCGGCTCTCGCTCGAAATATGTCGTGGACAGATCATGGGGCTGGTCGGCGCCAACGGCGCCGGCAAGACGACGACCATTCGGATCCTGGTCGGGCAATTGCGGCCCACTTCGGGCTCGGCGTTGATCAACGGCGTCGACTGCACCGGCGACGCGGCCCGGCTGAAGCGAGTCGTCGGCTATATGCCCGATGTTTTTGGCGGCTATGACAACATGCGGGTGTTCGAGTATCTGGACTTTTTCGCGGCCGCGTTCGGCATCCCGCGCAAGGCGCGGATCAAGCGGATCGACGAGGTCGCCGAGATGACCGGAGCGAGGCCGTTAAGGGACTGTTATGTCGAAAGCCTCAGTCATGGCATGAAACAGCGGGTGGCGCTTGCGCGTACGCTGTTGCACGATCCCGAGTTGATCATCTTGGACGAACCTGCCAATGGGCTCGATCCGCAGGCCCGTATCGAGATGCGCCGCCTATTGCGGGATTTGGCAGGCTGCGGCAAGACCTTGCTGGTTACCAGCCATATTCTGCCGGAGTTATCCCGCATCTGCGATGTGGTGGCCATACTGGCGCACGGAAAACTATGCGCCGCGGGGACGCTCGACGAGGTCGTGCGTCATGTGCGACAGCGCCGTTTGTTCGAGATTGAACTGGCCAGCGCCGACTATCTTGACGTCGCCCAGTCGCTGATTATCCGCCATGTGCCAACCGTCGCAGACGTCGTCGCTTCTGTCGTAGAGCGGACCATCCGGTTTTACACGACCGAGCCTGATTTCGACCTGAGCGACACGCTTTCGATCCTCGTTGGCGCTGAAATTAAGATTACGCAGTGCAGGGAAGCGCCGATGGACCTCGAGGAAGCATTTATTACCATTGCCGATCGGCGCGCCGATCCCGCGGCTTGTCCAGTTCCCGTCGGCTAATGAGCGGCGCCCATATGTGGAAAGCCATTTATTCCCGCGAGATCTCCGGCGTGCTCGGCAGCCGATGGGCCTGGACGCTTTTCGTCGTTCCGTTGGCCTTGCTTGGCGGACTAGTGATCTCGCGATGGCCCTCGGAGGCAGAAGTCGACCTCGCCGGCGGGCGTTCGCGCGAGCTGCTGGCGCTGATCGGCTATACGACGCTCGGCTGCGTGATCTTCTTGACGCCGGCATTCCCGGCTACGTCGATTGTCAGCGAACGGCGACGAGGAACCTTGGCCCTGTTATTGCGCACGCCCGTCACCCGCGCCGGCTTGTACGCCGGGAAGTTCTTGGGGACCTGTACTTGCATTCTGCTGCCGCTGGCAATGAGCGCACCGGCGATCGCGGCGTGCTATGCCATGGGGGGGATTAGCCTGACCGCCCAGGTGCTGCCGCTGTACGCCGTGCTGGCGTTGACGGCGTTTCTCGGCATTGCCGCATCACTTTGGGTAAGCCGTTTCGCTGCGACGCCCGGGGCTGCCGTTCGCGGGGCTTATGCTCTGGCAGTCGTAATGGCAGTCGTCACGCTGGGGCCGGGACTATTCGTGCCAGGAGGATCATCGGGGGGGCTGGCTTATGTCGCGGGTTTCCTACGAGGCATTTCGCCAATCCCCGCCGTCATGGAGATTCTCGGGCGGGCGCCGGGCGGCGCATCGCTTTCGCAGCCCGGTTCGCCGTCGGCCGTCGTTCGGTTTGCGCTTACGGCGGCTCTACTAACAGGCGGGTTGGCGATTCACACCGCGCTATCGTTGAGGCCGACGATGTTCGATCGCGTGCGGGCAGCCGGCGCCATGACGCAAGACCGCGGCCGCGTCGCGCAGTCATGGCGACGACTGCTATTCCTCATTGATCCGCAGCGACGGACGTCGGCCATGCCAGGCTGGATCAATCCCGTTCTGATCAAGGAACTCCGAAGCCGCCGTTTTGGACGAGGACACTGGATGGCTCGACTGGCGATGATATGCGCTATTGTTTCCCTGGGTTTGACGTACGCCGCTACGACCGGATCAATCGCGTGGAGCCCCGAAGCGGTGGGCGGGATCATGGTACTGCTGCAAACGGCGCTAATCGTACTTCTGACGCCTAGCTTTGCCAGCAGCCTCATCAGCGAGGAACGCGAGACGGGCGCCTGGGCGCTATTGTGCATGACGCCCTTGTCGCCCCGCAAGATCGTGGCGGGGAAGCTGCTGAGCGTCGCCTGGACCGTGTCGCTGGTGCTGCTCGCCACGCTGCCGGGATACGCCGTGATGATTCTCGTCAAACCGGTTCTGTTTCAACAGGTCCGCGACGTGCTGGCCACGCTGATACTTCTCGCCCTTTTCGCCGTAGGCCTCAGTGCGGCGGCGGGCGCCTTTTTCCGCCAGACGACGACCGCCACGCTAGTGGCCTATCTATCGCTGGTCTCCCTCTTGGCCGCGCCGATGGTCGTCTGGCTGGGACGCGATGCGCCTTTCGGACACGGCGCCGTCGAGCGGGCCTTGAGGTTCAGTCCGCTGGCGGCGGCGTTGAGTCTGCTGGAGGCCCCTGGATTTGAGACTTATGACCTGCTGCCCACAGCCTGGTGGACCGTGGCGGGCGGCATTGTCATGTGCTTTGTCTTACTCTGCTGGCAGAGCTGGCGATTAATGCAGCCACGATAACCGCCGGAGCTTTGCTTATGCGGACTCACTCGGTGCGACTCGCCGCCATCGGGCTGTGCCTGGCCGCATGCGCTAGCGCATGCGCGATCGAGGTTCGCTCTGCGATGGAACACGAACCGTATTTTGAGCCTCTGACAGTCGTTCACGCGGTCCCTGACGGTCTCATTCCGCGGTGGCTCGATGCACTGGACCGCAACGATGTGGAGACGGAGCTCGTTTGCAGCACGGCGCGGGGCTTCATTCGGTGCCATCAGCTTGGAATCGCCATCGATCGCCAATCCATCGAGCGGCTTGCGCAACAACTACACCGGCAGGAACTAGCCTTGCCCGCGCGATTGGGTGTGGCGCGAGCCCTCGTGGAGGTCGATGCGAAGCAACACGCCGCCTTGCTCACGGCCCAATTGCCGCGGGGAGGCCGCGATATGGCGGAAATCGTGGAGCCAGCATTGGCCGATTGGGGAGATCGATCGCTTCGCAACGTGTGGCTCGCGCGACTTGACGATCCGCAAGCCGCGCGGAGGGAACTGCATTTGGCGATCGCAGGCCTCGGTAAGTTAGCGGATCCAGCCGCCAAGACGCCGCTGTTGCGAATTGTTTCTGATGCATCCCGATCATTGTCGCTTCGAGTCGGGGCGGCCCGAAGCTTGGCCCAGTTGGCCGATGCCGGCCTCGAAGCGGACGCCGAGCGATTCCTTGCATCGTCGTCGGCGGACTCCGCGTCCGGCCTGTTGGCGGTTTATATGCTAGGCCGGCACTCGGGTCCGCGAACTGAGCAGTTGCTAATGGACTTATCTGCGAACAAAAATCCCGCCGTCGCGGCGACGGCCGTTGCACGCCTAATCGATCTCCACGCCGACCTCTTAGAGCCGAAACTGGAGGGTCTCATACACAGCTCAGACGCGAGGGTTCGCTTGCTGGGCATCCGCGCCGTGGAGCGCAATTCTCGTTCCATGAAGCTAGCCCTGTTGGGCGAAGCCCTCGGCGATGAGCACCTCGACGTCCGCCGCGCGGCAACGAGGGCGTTGGTACAGGCCGCGGAGGCCGCCGAACGGCGTGCGCCGGTTTGCCAACTGGCAATTACCTTGGTCGACGCGGCACATCCCATTCGAACAGAGCAGGCGTTACTAATCTTGGGAGAGCTTGACTATGAGAAGGCTGCTCCGCGCGCCCTTGAACTGCTGGACGCCCATGAGTCGGCGGTTTCGATAGCCGCCGCCTGGACCCTCGAGCGGCTCGCCGCGGAGGATGTCGAGGAACAGATCCTCTCGCGATTAGTCCTGGAGAGCGATCGGTCGACAGAGCTGGCAAACAGAAAGACGCCGCAAAGCGGCGAAACGCCGCTCGCCGAACCGGCGGGCCTGACGGCCGCCTACTCCCGGGCGGAGCATCTAATTATCGCGTTGGGGCGGATGCGTTGCGAGCCTGCCGTCGATTTGCTGCAACGGTTCTTGCCCAAGCCGAACTGGCAACCGGGCGATCCTCCGCTGGTGGAACTGGTCAAACAGCCGCGGCTCCGCGCGGCCGCCGTTTGGGCGTTGGGAATGATCTACGCGGATCAGGCGACAGCAGCGCCCGCCGAGCTGGTAGAAGCGCTCGTTGGCCGGCTTAGCGACACGACGCCGATACCTCGGGAGGAGCCGTTCGTACGGCGGATGGCTGCGGTCAGCCTGGGGCGGATTAAGGCGCCGATCGCCCTGGAAGAACTTCGCAGGTATTGCGAGCTAGGGGCGGATGGCGACGAAGTCAGTAGGGCCTGCGGTTGGGCAATTGAGCACATCACCGGCGTGCCCGCCAGGCCGCCCGGCGCCAAGACAATCCGACACGTGGACTGGTTTCTAGTGCCTCTGGATTGATGGGCCACTCGCGGACTTGACCGGTTCACGACGCCGGTGGAGGGCCATGCACTTCCGCGCCGAGTGAGGGTCTCCGGCGGTGAGATTGTGCAGCGCACTAATTCCGGCCCCACGCGCAAGGCCGACCGTTGGCGGTTGTTTCTTCGGAGAAAATCGCATTTTATCCGGCTGGCGCCCTGATGAGAATGTTACGTCCCGTGCCAAAAATATTCCGTGACTGAGAGGGCGTTGGCAGTTAGTTTAACGAGCATCCGCCTGACTTCTCTGCTTATTGGCCGTGACGCAACCGCCGGCGCCGCCGCCCGGGATGGCGCTTAGGCAGTCGCATCGTCTGAAGTACTGACTCGACAGGATAGGCGCTGAATGGAGTCGTGACACTTCTTTTTCCCGAGCTTCTCAACTGGGGGAGGGTGATCTCATGAATCGTGGTCGCGGGAATTTGCTGACCAGGCCGCTGCTATGGTTTGGCGCGGCGGGCGTAGCGCTGCTGGCGCTTCCTACACTCGGCTATGGACAAACCGGAAATGCGTTCTTTGATTTCGAGGGGGTCGATCCGGCCGGACCGTTTGGTCCCGAGGGCAATCGGGGCGAGTTGCCGTTTGGACCGCAGCGCTACATCCTGCAGGCGGTGGGGGGCGGCATAACGCCAGGCCTGTTGATTCAAACCGCCCAGGACGGCGCCCCGGCGGCGGGGAACAACGGGCCGTTCGACGACCCGATCGGCGGGCCCGGCAATAAGAGCGCCGTATGGGACAACAACGACCACTTCGCCGGCACGCCCGATGGTCCCACCAACGCCACGATGGGCTTTGGCTCGGAAGTGTGGGCCGCCGACGCCGCGCAATTTACGTTCGGGAAGATTGAGTACGACATCTGGTTGGATCCAGCGCCTGCTGCGGGCCGCACCTATATGGAGCATCGCGTCGGTTTCGGCGCTAACGACGGATTCGTGAGCACCGTCGGCGACACGACGGCGCGCTACAGCTTCCTCGACACCGGGGGCGGTCCTCAAATTGTGTATTCTGGACTGGGCAATCTTGCCGGCTCGCCCTCTCCCATGGCGGGGGCGGTCAATCACATCGTCGTAGATATTCTCCCTAATAAGACGCACACGGTCTCCGTCAACGGAACGACCGTCACCTGGACGACCGGCGGGGGACCGGTCACTGCGTTGCCGTGGGTCGATCCGACGTCCACGGGGGTTAACGAAATGACGTTTGTCACCGATTTCCAGGGTGAGCCCGGCGATCCGCACGGCCTGGTCTGGATTGACAATGTTCGGATTACGACCGTTCCAGAGCCGGCTGGCGCCGCCTTGGCGCTCGTTGGCGCGCTGGCGGTCGCAGCCTTCCGCAGGCGAGGCCGCCAGGCAGACGTTTAGAGAGCGAAGTTCTTGGGCCGGCCGGTTCAGCCGGCCGGCCCAATTTGACAATGCCTCAACGGACTATTCATCAAATAGGACTTCTCATGGGCGCATCCGAGTTGATCCGCCGGCGCCTTGCGTCTGGCTTCGCACTACTGGTGATAGCGTTGAGCTGCGCCGCCGCAGCGGACGACGCTCAGGCCGCACGGACAATTCTATTCGAGACCTTTGAGAACGACACTCCCGATCAAGACATCAACACGACGGTGCCGGAAAGCGTCGATGTTTATGGCCGCAGCCTCGTGGTGCCGCCTCCCGACCCGTCGTTCGCTTACATCAGCGGCGGGCTGTTTCCGGACCCGTTCGCGGCCGGCAACCAGAGCCTCGTACTGCACAATCCCAACGGCGCAGCGCAGATGACGGCGAACTTTGCCGATTTCTTCGACGCTGATCCGGCGCAATTCCGCAACGGCGCGATTGAGTTCGACGTCTACTTCGAGGCCGCTGAGCCGGGTTCCTATTGGACCTACCTCGACGTTCGCTTCGGGTTCGACACCAACGGAGATCCGCGCCTGGTGACGACGCAAGACGACGTCACTATCTGGAATAGCTTCCGCATTCAGGAGGGGGGCGATCAACCCGGGGCGGTAGACGTCTTCTATGACCACGTTTCGGCGCAGACGTATAACGACCAGCAGGTCGTAGTACCGGAACGCAAGATGCGCGTGCGCTACGACATCGACGGCAGCGACAACACCTACACGGTTTCGATCGACAACCTCGAAGATCCCGATGCGCCCGTGCAGGTCGTCTGGCCGAGCGGGGCCGTTCAGGAATGGGACGAGGTGTTTAATTTCGAAACGTTTCAGTTCGAGCCGGCGCCGGGCATCAACGTCATCGCGTTTCTGACCGACGCAAGCGCTTATGCGACCGGTTCGCATAAGTCGCAAAACGTTTACATCGACAACCTCCGCGTAATCAACAATGATTTGCCGCCGCTGGAAAGCGCCGATTTCGATGACGACGGCGACGTCGACGGCGCCGACTTTCTGATCTGGCAGCGCGGCAACGGCACGACCAGCGGCGCCACGCCCGACCAGGGAGACGCCAACGGCGATATGGCGGTCGACGCCGCCGACCTGGCGGTGTTTACGAGCCAGTTCGGCCAGGCGGGCGGCGTGTCGGCGGTCCCCGAGCCGGCGACGGCATGGCTGGCCCTGGCTGTCTGCTTTGAAGCGAGCGCTATGGCAGCCGCCGGACGAAAGCGCGAACGTCGATCCACTCGTCGGGCATAGCGTAGGAGCACGAACCGCGAGGAGCCTCGCCAGGCTAGGTCGAGGAGAAGTGTGGACGACCTGGAACAGGAAAGCACGAGGAAGGCCATGACACTGCAGCGGAAAACAGGGCGTTCGACGGGAGGCATGGCCCCGCGATTGCCTCGCGGCTTTACGCTTGTGGAGCTGTTGGTGGTGATAGCGATTATCGGCGCGCTTGTGGCCCTGCTTCTACCGGCCGTGCAGGCCGCCCGAGAAGCGGCCCGGCGCTCACAATGCCAGAACAATCTCAAGCAAATCGGCGTCGCCTTTCACAATTATCACGCCGCCAAAGGCGTGTTCCCTCCTGCTTGGACGGAGGACGATCGGCCCGACCCGGCGGCCCGCGCCAACAACCTGGCGTGGGGGTTCCACATCTTGCCCTATTTCGAGCAGGGGCCGCTTCACCAGCAATTCGATGCAGAGAAACAATCGACGTTTGGCACGCCGGGCGGAGCGGTCGAGAACATCGACCTTATAGGGACTGTTCTGCCGGGCTATCGCTGCCCTTCCGACAGCGAGGGACCTCCTACGGCATATTGGGCGGACTACAGTCCGTACAATCCTGAAATCCCCGCGCTGGCGGCTTCTAATTACGCGGGCAGCAGTTCGGTTTGTCAGCCGTGCCATTTCGGCTGGTTTGTCGAAGGGCAAACCGCTTCCGCCTGCCCCAATGGCTTGACCGGCGTGATGTATCGCAACAGCGAGGTCGCTACGAGCAAGATTACCGACGGGACGACGCATACCTTTCTCGTGGGCGAGCGCCGTTTCACGGAAGGGAGCGGCGGGCCTTATTGGGCCTCGCTTCCTGGCCCCAGCAGCAACAAGACGGCTTGTTGGGCGGGCGCGGTGACGGCTCATTTGAGAGATCTGCACGACATGGGTCTGCCGATGATCAACGGCCATTGGGTCGGCTACAGCAGCTACCACCCGGCAGGGGTCCAAGTGCTGATGTGCGACGGCGCTGTGCGAAACATCGGAGAAGATCTTGAAATTATCGCGCTGGCGTCGTTTATTGAGATTCAGGACGCCCGGGTGAACTGAACCTTTTAGCGGCAGGGGCACGGCACAGACATGCGCGCTTGGGTTGTCTGTTCGATAATCGTTGCCGGGCTCTTGGGCTGCGGCGAGCAACCGGTTGACCGAGCGACGGTGCGGGGCCGCGTCAGCTTCCGCGGCGAGCCGATTCAAGACGGCACGATCCTGTTCAGCCCCGTCGGGGGCGGCGAGAGCCAAGCCGCCGGCCCTTCCAGCGGAAAGATCATCGGCGGCGCATACCAACTCGACGGGGACAATGGCCCAGTTGTTGGTTCGCATCGCGTAGAGATTCAGGCGTATCGCAAAACCGGAAGGAAGATACCTGACATGTTGGGCGACGTCTCCAAAGCTAATCGCGCTTTAGTCGAGGAGGTCGTTCCCATGCTTCCCGCAGAGTTCAATGTGGAAAGCACTCTGACGGCTGACGTCGCCCCGGGCGAGAACACCAAGGATTTCAATCTCTAGTGACAAGTGCGCCTGCGAGGGAGAGTGGCTGGCGGCCGGCGGCCAGATGAAGAAACACTCAATTTGGCAGCCAGCCGACGGCCGAGAGCCGACAGCTTTTAGCCGCAGCCGAACCTGTGGCGAGAATCGACCGGCGGGGTTTTGTGAACTGACTGTTTGACGGCAGCCATATTCGTGCTCCTTCCTGAACTCCCCCGCCCAAGGAGCGCAATGTTTGGCCGGAAAGCTGAAGAGATACCACCTGATGACAGACCGCATCCGCCAATCGACCTCGCGCAGGCGATTGGCCCGAGTTCGGCCGATGCCGCTTGGCGACCGCCGTCTCCATATCGAATCGCTAGAGCCTCGCCTCGCTCTGAGCGTGACTCTGCTGCATGAGACGTTCGACGACGATCCTGTTAATGGGCAGCCCAATACGGCCGATATCCTTATCAACGCCGCCGGGCCTGAGGCCTACATACAAGTAGCAGGCCCCGGCGGGGCCTATGGCACGCCGTTCGGCCCGGCGGGAAATAAATCGCTGGTCATCGACAATCCCGGCCAGGCGCAACCGGCCATCGCCTGGACGACCGAGTTCTCCGACGATGCGACTGAGTTTCAAACCGGCACGGTATCGTTCGATCTCTTGTTGCCCGAGCCGAGCAGCGGCGATTCTTGGACCTACATCGATATCCGCCTGGGATATGGGCCTGCCGGCAGGGGCGTGCCGACCACCCTCAACGACACGACCATCTGGAATAGCTTCCGCGTAGACAACGACCAGGCGGACGTCGTCGCCGACAATGGCAACGGCGGCGGCTCCTCGCCGATTTCCAGCTTTACGCCACTGCACGTCGTGTACGACATCGACGGGGCGACGCGTACCTACACGCTCTCGATCAACGGCGCCACGATCAACTTCGGCGGCAGCCCCAGTCGCCCGTGGCAGGCTGGCGCGCCGGGACTCAACACGCTGGCGTTCGTCGGCGCCTTTCCACACTCGTCCAGCCCGCTGGTCATCGACAACCTGCAAGTCGTTCGCGACGACCAGTCCTGGACGCCGCCGGCCGACGAACCGACCGATCGCCTCGAGTGGCATCAGCACCGCGGCAACAAACGGCTTACGGGCGAAGCGCACGTCTCGGACGACGTTCTCACGGGGGCCGGCGTACTCTGGTCGCACTACATCGCTTCGCGCGAAAGTTGGGTGGCCGCCGCGCCGGGGTTCGGCAACGAGGCCGTGGTACTGCCCGACGGCAATATCGCCATGGGCTCGGCCGAGCAGCAATCTTGGGGCATCGGCGGCCCATACTTCGATCTTGCCGGTACGGGTACGCTCACGGCCGAGACGACGCACTCGCTCCGTCGCATTGGCGACTTCATTCCGGGCAACGGCGTGCTGGAAAAGCTCGAGGGCGAGGTTTTCGATACGACCTTCGGTCAAGGCGTCGTGCGGTTGTCCGTTTATCAGAACGGCAGTTGGGTCCAGCAGTGGCAGTCTCCCGTAATTCCGACGATGCACGGCACTGCGAATCTCATCACCGGCGATTTCGATAACGACGGCCAACTAGAGGTCGCCCTCACGCCCTGGACCACCCTGTATACGCTGAACATGGGGACTGGCCAGATTGAGAAGACCGCCACGTTCAAGCCCCCCGCGAATGAGAGCGGCCGTCCCTACGGCTGGCTCGGCGCCTATGACCTCACGGGCGACGGCCGCGAGGAGTTGATACTACTTGGCGATTTTCAGGACTTCATTGCGGTGATGGGTTGGGACGCCAGCGGCAACATCGTCAAGCTGTGGGAACACGTCTTTGATCCAAGGCTGTCGGATAAGCGCACCACCCACCGCCCCGGCGCCTTTCCCGTGCGGGACGTCACGGGGGACGGACAACTTGATATCGCCACGTCAGTGTATAACGAGACGGGCGACAATCGTTGGCACGTAAAGATCTTCAATGCCCTTACGGGCGCCCTGATTCATGATCTGAGCGACCAGGTGATCGACGGCGCCCGCGACGTGAACGGCGACGGCGATTTCGAATTGTTCGTCCGGCAGACGGAAGGTCCGCTGTTGCCTCCCAACGGCACGCTTGCGATCCTTGACTGGAACGGCGGCGGATTCAATACGCTGTGGTCGCAAACGGACGCCGGCTTCGTCAGCCAACCGTTTGCGGACTTTCCGGCCAACGTCAACAGCGTCACCAGCACGGGAAAGCTAGACCTGCTCTTCGGGCCGCTGGCGCCAGGCGGGCCCGACGCCTTCTTTACGCAACGGGTCGTCGACAGCGCAGCGCGGCTGGTCGAAGTCGACGCCTGGCAGCTCGACGGCGCCGGCGGAGTCGCGGCCCTGGGCTCCGCACGAGGAATCAACCTGGACGTGCGGGCGATTCGCGCCGCGGCAGGCGGCGCGCCGAGCGTGCTATTCTCCAGCGAGTTCGTGGGGGTCAACCCGTCGCTAGATGGCGATTATGACAACGACGCCGACGTCGACGGCATGGACTTCCTGGCATGGCAGCGCTCGTTCAACCAGACGGGCGACGGCCTGCCAGCCGACGGCGACGGCGACGGCATGGTCGACGCCGATGATCTCGCGCTGTGGCACGGCGGCTTTGGGGAAGCGAACCCCAACGCGCTGCGATTGAGCGGTTTTGTCGGCGCGTCGCCGCGGTTCTCCCAAGCGGGAAGTCCGCCGCGGTCGAGCGTAACGGTGGGTCGGCTCGATGGCCCAGCCAGTCCGCCGACCGTCGTCCTTCAGGGCGGATCGGAGACCATCGTCGCACTTCAACCCCAGCTCAGCGGCGGGGCGGTCATCCAGTGGACGCGTTCCGGACTAGGCGGCTTTCAGGGGGCTACCCAGTTCCAGGGGCAGCATGAAAACAGCGGCGTCGTTCTGGCAGACGTCAACGGCGACGGCGACCTGGAAACGCTCTACGCGACGCAAGGCGACGCTGGTCAGGCGCGGCTAGTCGCCGCTTCGCCCGATGGCGAGCCGTTGTGGCAGGCTGATTTCGACGTCACCGGGGGCCGGCGGGTCTTTAATGAACCGGGACTCATCCTGTGGCGAACAGGGCGCTTTACGTCAGCCGACCACGAGGACGTGTTGGTGCAGATCATGCGCGGCATCGGCGGGACTGGCGAGTTTCACATGCTCAGCGGCCTGACCGGCGAGACGTTGTGGACTCGGGATTATGGCAATGATCCCGGCACGTTCGGCATTCAGCGCGGCGCGGGCGAGGCGCACATGCCCGTGTACGACTGGGACGGCGACGGCCTGGACGAGTTCGTCAACTTCAATCCCGACATGTTCTACGTCGTCGATGGCGACGGCGGGCCCAACCTGGTGCAGAAGCCGGTTAGCGGGATGTTTGCCGGCGGCCAAAATCCGCTCTATGGCCAGCCCATCGTGGCCGACTTCCGCAACAACGGAACCGATTCGATTCTGTTCGCTGGCAGCTACGCCCAACTGGGGCTGACCGATCGCAACGGCGTACAGGTGTGGAGCACGCCGTTCGTGTACGACAATACACCCGGGTTCATCCAAGGGGTGGGCGACGTTGACGGCGACGGCGACCTTGACCTGCTCAGTCCCGGCCACCCCATCGCGCCGGCGACTTACACCGCATCCCGGTTCCACGCCTACGATGCGGCTACGGGAGGGCTGTTGTGGAGCGTCGCGCTGCCGGGACGCCCGTTCGCTCCGGTCGGCGGGGCGTTCGCCGACACGCCGACGCTGTCCGTTTCCGGGGACATCGATGGCGACGGCCGGGTGGAATCGCTATTCGCCATCGGGGATACGCTCTATGCCGTCGGGGCCGATCCCGGCGGAACGAGCGGTCGGATCGAATGGAGCTATCGACCGGACGGCGGCCTGTTGGGGTCGCCCGTCATCGCCGACGGCAATGGCGACGGGCGTGCGGAAATCATCGTCGTTTCTACCAGCGGCTATGTGTATGGCATTGGCAACGTCGCAAGTCCGTTGCGGACCATGACCGACCAACAGCCGCTCGGCGCCGCGCTGTTGGAGGACGATGCTGGGTTCGAAACGCTAGCGAATCCAGCGGCGCAGCCGACTTGGTGGATCGATTCTCCTGGTGCGGGCGAAGGATTCGAGTTGCGGCATCCGGACGCCGAGGCGCAGCCAATGGCCACGGAAAACTATTGGACGGCGCCGCGCGCGAACTGGGCGAGCGACGTCGCGCTGGATCAAGCCTTCGAAGCGGCCACAGGGGAGTTAGAGGATCTGGCGGAAACTTCCGAGCCGGTTGCCGACGACCAGTTATGGTCGATCGAACACGATTGGACGACTGCTTCTGCCGCGGGTGACGGACCCTTTGCCACATTTTAGCGGATAGAAACGGAGAGCGCCTACTCGATGTCTACAAAACCTCGCGCTGCTACGACGCACGCACGACGCCAAGTGCTTACCGCCGCCCTCGGAGGCGGCGCCGGGGGACTGATCATGCAATCAGCGGCTCACGCCAACGAATCGAGCGTCGCGCCGGCCTCTCGAACGGCCCTGGATCCTGACGGAGCGCCCTCTGCCGACAGCGGGTATTCGCCCGCCATCGTCGCCCAGGGGCAGCGGCTGTTGTTCATCTCCGGGCAGGGTCCCAAGGATTACGACGTCGATATGGAGACGCAGATTCGCCAAACATTCGACCGGATCGGCCTGTTGCTGAAGGAGGCGGGCGGATCGTTTGCCAACGTAGTGATCATCCGATCCTATTGGGTGCATCTGCTGCGAGACTTGCCGATATTCCGGAAGGTCCGCAAGGAATACCTCGTTGCGCCGTATCCGGCCTCTACCGCAGTGGGAACGCCGGAACTGGCCATTCCGGGCCTTGAACTCGAGATTGAAGCAGTAGCGGTGTTGTAAGCGGACGGCGGGCAATCTCCCTTCTTTTGCGTTCGACTTCCATGACCGCGACGCTTATGACGCGACGCACTTTTTTGACCGCGACGGCGGCGACCGGCGGCGTCCTATCCGTCTTCGGCCGCGCTCGCGCCGCGCACGCGGGCGTCGTATCGCCGCCGGGGCTCTTCGATTGCCATGTTCATATAACTCAGCCTTGGTACGGCAGCCCGAATAGCGTTGTGACTGTCCGCCACCTGCTCGGGTGGATGGACGCTCATGGCATAGCTCAAGCGGCAGTTCTGCCGCTAGTATCGCCGGAGGCGTTCTGGTATCCGGTCACGACGGAATTCGTGCTGCGCGAGACGCGCCCCCACCGCGATCGGCTGACGCCGTTCTGCGCCGTCGATCCGCGCACGCTTGGAACCCATTTGCCGACCACCAAAGACGTCGTTGACGTGCTGAGCCGATATCGCGACGCCGGCGCCCGCGGTTTTGGAGAGCATAAACCGCGACTGCCGATTGACGATCCGCTGTGCATGCGGCTGTACGAAGCGTGCAACGAGCTTGAGCTGCCCGTTCTGTTTCATCTCGATAACCAGGCCAATATGGACTCGCCTGGCTTGCCGGGACTGGCCCGGGTGCTGGCGGCCTTCCCGAAGCTGCCGTTCATCGGGCACGGCAAGGGATGGTGGGCCTCGATTGCCGGAAACACCACCCAGGCGGACCTGCATGTCGGTTATCCCCGCGGGCCAGTTGCCGCGGGCGGAGCGATCGATCGGCTCATGGACGCGTTTCCAAACCTATACGGCGATCTGTCATCCAGCGGGGCGCATGCCGTGCTTCGCGACCCCGCATTCGGCCGCGAGTTTATGGTGCGTCGCGCGGAACGCTTACTGTTTGGAACTGACTACTACGACACGTCCCAAACCGACTTTCCTCACTTTGATTTATTCAGTCGATTCGAACTGCCAAACGAGACGGTCGAGGTCATTTCATGCGGCAATGCCCGACGCATCTTGGGCGTCGCCGGCGGCAGTTAAACTCATCGACGGAGCGTCCGCCAGATCCATGACAATATCTGCCCGAGGGCGAATCGTTGCACTAGGCGTCCTGCTGGCGGCCGCCAAAGCATCGTGCGCCGCCGAGTCGGCGGATAATTTCCAGCCGCCGCAGTACAGCATTCAACGCACTGGAGCCGCCCCGACGATTGACGGCCGATTAGACGAGCCGGCCTGGTTCGCCGCGCCGGCAATAGCGGAGTTCCACTTTCCGTGGTACGAGCGGGGCGAGCGCGAGCAAACGGTCGTCAAAATGCTGTGGGACGATCAGTTCCTCTACGTCGCCCATATCTGTCAAGACGCGCATATCACGGCGCGACACGCCGAGCACGACGATCCCGTAGCCGAAGACGATTGCTTCGAAATCATGCTTGCTCCCGACCCGGATTGTCCGCTGCACTACTTTAATGTCGAGTGGAATGTGCGCGGCGCCTACGTCGACGGGCGTCGGCCTGAAGGGCCGCAAGGCCCGCGGCCGACCTGGGATGTTCACGGGCTCCGCGTGGCCGGGGCGTTTGTCGGTTCGCTGAACGACGACGCCGACCGTGATGCATATTGGCTCGGCGAAGTTGCCATTCCGCTATCGAACTTCAAGGACGTCATGCCGCATATGCCCCCTCGGCCGGGCGACAGGTGGCGGCTCAACTTCAATCGCCACGGCGGCGACGTCAACCCGCAGTACAGCCAATGGTCGCCGGGCGATACGCCGACGCCGGCGTTCCACACGCCGCAGCGGTTCGGCGCGGCCGTCATCTCCGACACAGCGAGCCCGTTCCCCCCCGACAAGATTGCGCCGTCAACGAGCGAGAACCAGTAACGTGCCATTCACTACCCGCAGACATTTTCTGTCCACCGTTGCCGGCGCCTCGGCCGGGCTCCTGGCGCGCGGTGCGCTCCGCGCCGAAGCACCCGGTTTCGACAAGGCCCAGATCGCCATCACGCTCGACTTGGAGATGGCTCGCAACTTTCCCCAATGGGAGGACGCCCATTGGGACTATGAAAAGGGGAACCTCAATCAAGCGGCCAAAGACTACGCCGTGCAGGCGGCTCGGAGGGTAAAAGAACGCGGCGGGGTCATCCATACGTTCGCCGTAGGGCAGGTCTTTGAGCAGGAGAACGTCGACTGGCTCAAGGGGATTGCCGCCGAGGGGCACTCAATCGGCAATCACACCTACGACCATATCTACCTGCTCGCGCAAAACCAGAACGAGTTGCAGTTCCGTTTCAGCCGCTCCCCATGGCTTACCCGCGGCCGGCCTTTGCCGGAGCTGATCCGCGACAACATTCAATTATGCACCATCGCACTTCGGGAGCGCGTAGGCGTCGAACCGGCCGGGTTCCGCACGCCCGGCGGGTTCGCCGCCGGGCTTGCCGGGCGCGAAGACCTGCAGCAAATGCTGCTCGATCTGGGCTTCGATTGGGTCAGCGCCAAATATCCGGCTCACGCGGGCATCGTCGACCTGCACGGCTCTGGCGAGCCGCCGTCCCGCGAGGCGTTCGACAACATTGTGGCGGCCCAGGCAGAAAGCCAACCAATTCTGTACCCGACAGGGCTGTTGGACCTGCCGATGAATCCGATCAGCGACATTGGAGCGTTCCGCAACGGTCGCTGGCAGTTGCGAGATTTTCTTAAAGCGATCCGACTCGCCGTCGAATGGTGCATCGAGCATCGCGCCATGTACGACTTCCTATCGCATCCATCGTGCTTAGGCGTTGTCGACCCGGGTTTTCAGGCCATCGATCTGATTTGCGACCTCGTCGAGCAATCGGGGGGAACGGCTGAAATCGCATCCCTGGACACGATCGCGAAGCGGGCCCGGCGCCAACTCGGCGCGCAAGGGCCTGAACACATTCGGAATAACGACGCCGAGGATCAAAAATGACCGTGACGGCATCGACTACGCGGCGACGGAGGGCGGCAGCGGGCAAATCACTTTCATTTGCCGCCGTGGCCGCGGTCGCCGCATCCGCGGCCGGGCTCGTCAACGCCCAGGGCTACGGACGGGGCGAAGCGGTTCAGCATATGACAACCGCTGAAGGCCTGCGCGTCGAACTCTTCGCTAGCGAACCGGAAATTCGCCAGCCGATTTTCGTCAAGTGCGACGACCGCGGTCGACTGTGGACCATTCAATACTTGCAGTACCCGAATCCGGCCGGCCTGAAGCGCGTGAAGATCGACCGCTGGTCGCGCACCGTCTACGACCGCGTCCCCGAGCCGCCGCCGCACGGCCCGCGGGGCGCCGACAAAATTACGATCCTCGAAGATACAGACGGCGACGGCCGAGCCGACAAGCTTAAGGACTTCATCGACGGGTTGAACCTGGTTACAGGCGTGGAATTCGGCCACGGCGGCGTGTTCGTGCTCAACGTGCCCTACTTGTTGTTCTATCCCGACGCCAACCGCGACGACGTGCCCGACGCCGACCCGGAAGTGCTGCTTACGGGTTTCGGAATGGAGGACGCTCAGGCCATGTCGAATCATCTCACGTGGGGGCCCGACGGGTGGCTCTACGGCGTCAACGGCAGTACGACGACATGCCGCATCCGCGGGACCGAATTCCAGCAGGGGCTGTGGCGGTATCACCCGATCACCAAAGAATTCGAACTATTCTGCGAGGGCGGCAGCAATTGTTACGGCGTCACGTTCGACGCCAACGGCGAGTGCTACTACTCGACCAACGGCGGGCCGTTCGTTCATGCCGTCCAAGGCGGATACTTCTACAAGAGCTTCGGCAAGCACGGGCCGCTGCACAATCTGTATGCCTACCACTACTTTCCAGAGGTAGAGCGCGACCAGGTCCCCGGCGGGCCGCCCACTGGAGGCACGATCTACGGGGGCGAGGCATTCCCCGAGCGGTTTCGCGGCGCGTTCGTCGCGGGCAATTTTCTCGGGCATACGGTTTCGGCGTGGACCCTCCAGCCGGCGGGCAGCACGGTTCGCGCCCGTTTTGGCGAGGTGCTGTTAGACCTCCACGACGCCTGGTCGGGGCCGACCGACGTTTGTCTCGCTCCCGACGGCTCGCTATATGTTTCGGACTTCTTTGACGTGCGAACTGCTCACCCGGATCCCGACGCCAACTGGGACCGCTCCAACGGCCGGATTTATAAGATTACGGCCGAAAGGGGCCAGCGGACGGTCGGCGCCGCTCCCATCAGCCAGCTCGCCAGCGAAGAACTCGTCAGCCTATTGCGGGGCCCGAACCGCTGGTTCGTCGACCGCGCTCGGGTGGAGCTGGCACATCGGCGAGACGCGACCGTTGCGGACGAATTGCGAGAGATGGCGATACAGGCCGCGGATAATCAGCTCGCACTCGAAGGGCTATGGGCCTTACATGCCGTTACCGGAGTTGACGATCGATTAACGCTGCAACTGCTGGAGCACCCGTATCAGTACGTCCGCTCTTGGACAATTCGATTGGCAGGCGACCGACGGAAGGTTTCCCCTGAAGTTGCTGATCGCATGGCGAGCCTGGCGGCTAGCGAACCCAGCCCGATCGTGCGGGCTCAGCTAGCCGCCACGGCCAAGCGCTGCCCCGCCGACGAGGGATTGAGAATCGTCGAGGCGCTGCTGCTTCATCATCCGCATGAATCGGACCAGCGAATCCCATGGTTGATATGGTGGGCCGTCGAATCGAAAGTAAGTTCCGATACGAAGCTCGTTCTGGAAACGTTCGCACGCGATGCGATGTGGGCCAACCCGGCGGGCCGCGATAATCTTCTTCGTTTGATTCGGCGGTTCGCAGCCGATGGGACGTCGGCCGGCTACGAGGCGTGCCTGGCGCTATTGGATAGCGCGCCGGCGGCGGAACTGGCCGGCGCCCATGAACACCTCCGTCTTGGATTATCCGAACGATCGGTCGGACTTTCCGGTATCGGCCAAGGCGAGTTGTTCGTCGCCCAAGCCGTCGACGGCACAGGTGCGCCGACCGAAAATGAGCGGCACTTTGAGCCCGTCGGCCGAGAGCTGCGAAGCTACGCCGAAAGGCTTTGGCGACAACAGCCGGGCAACACAGTGTACCTGGAATTGGCGTTGCGATCGGGGGTCGACGGGGCGGTTGAATCGCTTCACCACGCGGCATTCGAGAGGTCAACGGACGACGAAGACCAGGTGGCCTTGCTGAAGTTGTTGCGCACCTTCGGATCGCCCGCGGTCGGCGAACGCCTGATCGAGGTGCTTCATTCCCAGGAGCCGGAACAAGTCAAACTCGCCGCCGTGGAAGCGCTCGCGGCGCATGCGAGCGATAAGACGACCGAGCCGCTGCTCTCGGCGTACGACGCGCTGTCCCCGCTGTTGCGCTCGCGCGTTCGAGAAGTGCTATTCTCGCGGCCGGAGTCAGCCCTAAGGTTCCTCGCGATGATCGACGAGGGCGCGCTGTCGCCGGCGGAAGCGCCGGTCGATCAGTTGGGTCGTCTGGCCCTGCATAAGAACGAAGCCATCGACGCGCTGGTGCGGAAGCATTGGGGAAACATCGGTCCCGGCTCGACGGAAGAAAAGCTGGCGACCATGCGACGTTATAACAACGATCTTCGTCCCGGCGGAGGCGATCCGCGCCAAGGCAAGGAACTATTTACCAAGCATTGCGCGATCTGCCATCAGTTGCACGGCGAGGGAGCCAAAGTCGGGCCCGACCTGACGACGGCAAATCGGCAAGACTTGGCTGCACTGCTGGGAAATATTGTGGACCCCAGCGCCGTCATCCGCCGCGAGTACATGAATTACGTCGTGCTCACGTCGTCGGGGCAAGTATATTCCGGACTACTGGCCGAGCAAAACGCCGCGTCGATCGTCGTCGTAGACGCCAAGAACCAGCGCATCGAGATACCTCTTGACGAAGTGGAATCCGTCGAGGAGTCCGAGGTTTCACTCATGCCTGAACGTATCCTCGAGGCGCTCGCGCCCCAGCAGATTCGCGATCTGTTCGCGTATCTTCAGCAAGACTTCGGAAAGTGACGTTGCTATGCTCGATCACGCGGGGCGTCTAGAAGCTGCGTCGAATCCCCCTCCCTCGAAGGGAGGGGCCAGGGGAGGGCTTGAAAATGCTCGGAGAATTCGCCCGTCGCTCAACCTTTCCTCCCTGGGCAGAGGGATATTGAAACTGCTGCTAGTGGTGGGCGCCGTGGTGTGTAGCCGGTACGCCGGCGCCTCCACGGCCGAACAGGCGACGCCCGGGCATCCTCGGCTTTACTTTTCAGCAAGTGATTTGCCGCGTCTTCGCGAGCTTCGCAGCACCGGCGTTCATCAGCGGATTTGGAGCAATCTGACTCGGTCCGCCGATTGGTGCGCGGCGCAGGCGGTCCGTCAGGAGTGGATCGCTCCGGCCGCCGATGATCCGCAATTTGAAAACCTTTATGATCGCTTCTACGCCGCCATGCGCGATATGGCGATCATCGAGCATTTGGCGCTCACCTCGGCGCTCGCCGATCCAGCGAACGACCCTTACTTCGAACCCGCGCGCAAGCACCTTCTGGCAGCGGCTGCCGTATGGCGCCTTGAAGCGGAAACGCCGCCGGACGCCAGCAAGGCCTACGCCGTCCTGCGAGTCGTGAAAGCCCTGGCGGTCGGGTACGATGCGCTGTTCCCGCGTCTGACTGCTGATGAACGCCGCGAAGTGAGCGCGACAATTGCCGCCGTCGCGGAGGGATACTACCGGTTTTTCCAGGATCCTGCTGTCGCCGGCGAAGGCTACAACAAGCATCACGGCAGCGTCGACGCCGCGCCGCTGGGCATCGCGGCCCTGGCGCTGTTGGGCGACGACAGTGCGGCGCAAGGCTGGCTTGATCTCGCCCTGCAAAAGCATGTCGACTATCTGCTTCCCCATGCCCTGACGCCGAGCGGCACGAACGATCAATCGTCGAACTTCTGGGCCTCCACGCTCCAGTACCGCATATTGTTCTTCGAACCGCTGCGGCGCGTTACCGGCCGCGATCTGCTCGCCGAATTCCCCGACGCACTGCCAGGTCAGATGGCCTTGGCAGCCGTCGCCGGAGGGCAATCCTCTGACCTGGAGTTCAACGAGAACAACCGCTCCGTTCTGTTCGGCCCATCGTACGGCCAGATCAACTACTGGTCGCCGGTGCTGTTGTACCTGGCGCGTTGTCAGGGCCGGCCGATCTATCAGCATCTGGCGCTGTGGGACGAGTCGCTGGGATTGCTGCAGCGAACGCGCTACATTACGCCGCGCCGTAAAGAGGAGTTGATGTTTAGCTTCGGGCCTTACGCCTATTTGTGGTGCGATCCAACGATCGCTCCGGACATTGAACCCAAGCTGCCGCACTCATTTTATTTCCCGGAACCGGCAGTCAGCGAAGGGTACCTGCGCGCCTCCTATGAGCCCGGTGGCATTGTCGTGGCCCAGCGGAAGGGAGGGCTGGTCGTCCATGCGGGCGGGCGCGCCGTGCTGGTGGATCGGCTGGGAACTGAAGACAGCCAAGAGCCGTCCGCGGCTGTCAAGGAACTGACCGTCACCGACGACGGTCGCCGGGCCACGATCCGCTGCATCGGCCCCGACGCGGCCGGCCTGGGAGAGCAACTGGTGACGCTCAATCGGCCGGCAAAGCTATTCATCAAGCGGCAGAGCTCGCGCCCCCTCACGTGGTGGTATGCCGGCAACGCCCGCCGAGAGGGCAATACGTTGCTATGGCCCGACGGCGTGAGCTTGACCGTCGCCAAGGGCGCTATTGCAGAGATCGAACCGGATGGTTTCATTGAAGAAAAAACCCATTACGGCGGAATGAAGTTCGCCGATCCCCATCCGTTCGTCTATCCCACGGTCAAGACCGAGCCCGTAGACGGGCAGATAATCCTGGAGATCACGGCGCCGGCCGACTCCGAAACGAAGTAGATTCTCGGCACGCCCTACGAAAAGGAAGCTCTTATCATGAATCGGCATCAGCATCTGGCTGGCATTGTCGTAGCGCTCTCGACCTTCCACGCCGCCCTCGCCGATGAGCCGCCGGCACGAACGTATCAAAATGAATTAACGCTCCTAAAAAACCCGCCTCCATTGCTGGCTGACTTTCCCGAGTTCGTCCAGCCAGTCGTTGAAGAGCGGCGATACGAAGCGCCTGTCCTGGTTGACGAACCGGCCGCCGACTTGGACGTACGGGCCTGGCGGTTCTCTTACAACGCTCGCGGCATTATCGAAATGCCGAATCGCCTGGAAGCAGGTCATACGGCCGTGATTTTCGTTCATCCGTGGGGGATCGACGACAGCCAAGGGTGGATCACTCCTGAGCCGGCGGGAGTCGCCGACTTTTGCACGCCGACGAAGAATCACCTCGCCGGAAGGCATACCAAGGAAGTCATCGATCCGTTCTTGAAACGACTTCGCGGCAGGGCGGGCCTGGTGATGTATAGCCTGCGCGGCCACGAACAACCGGTTCACGCAAAGCTGTACCGCTCGATCCGCAAGAAGCCGAGCGACGCCGAGCGCGAACAAGGACGGCGGGAACTCAACGAAATCCTGGCCCGGTTCGAGTATCGCGGCCAAGCGCTGCCGCGGGAACTGACCCTCTCCAGCGCGTCGCCCGTCAAAGACTACTTTCAGCAATTCCCCGGCCTCGACGCCAGCGGGCGGTACAACAACGAAGGCTACTGGGATCTGCCAATTCCCATCAGCGACGCCGTGGAGGTCTTTCCGAACGATGTTGTGATTTACGACGAAGACGGCTATCCGGCGCTGCGCGATTTTTTGAAACAGCACCAGATCCGTCACGTGCTACTAGTCGGATATGCAACCGACATGTGTTTCTGCCTGACGACGGCCGGTTACAGCAATCTGTCGAAGGATTTCAATGTCTTCCTCGTGGGCGACGCCACGCTCGCCACATTTCCCGCCAACAGCACCCCGCAGTACGCGACGAACGCGCACGTTTCCTTCGCTTCGCTCAACCAACTGATCACCCAAACGTCTTGGGTTCAGCTCAGTTCACCGTCTGCGGCGACCGCGAGCAACCGGTGACGCTTCGCCAGCTTATCAGCGGTTCGCGCACCGCCGCGATCGTAAGGAGCGAAGCTGATCCCGCTGCTGATCGGCGCTTCAACAACAATGCTGCAGCCAGCGCGCACAGTGCCGCGGCGGCCGATCCAGGCTCGGGCAGGGCGGCGGCCGCGGTTGGGGATGCAGCGGCTGCAAACGCGCCGAACTGCCGTTGCCACAGCAGATAATCGGCGCCACTGAGCTCGCCGTGGCCGCCAGACGCGGCTCCAAACCTACTGTTCCACGCGGACAGATCGTCCACGTCTATGTCGTGATCGTTGTCGAAGTCGGCCGCCAGATCGACGACGAGCTGGTAGTCGGTTTGCCCCTTGGTCAATGAAAGAGGATAGGCGCGGCCGCCAACGGTGACGTCGTAGTCGCCAAAAAAGCCGCTGAATTCGACGGCGCCGTTCTCGTCGGCCGTCAGCATCAGGTCCGTGTTCCACTCATTCATGAGCTCTTCATAGCGGAGCCCCGCGGGGGTGAGGTTCCAATTCGCATCGACTAAGGCGCCCAGCGCGGCTTGGCTCCAGATGGCCCCTGTCCAGAAGCCCCACATGTTAAAGGCAGTTGCGCTAGGCGAACCGAAGACCATCCGCATGGTGTCTTCCAACGCGTCGGCGACCGCGACCCCGCTCGGGGAGCCGTAGTTTTGCACCCCGAATTCCGTCAAACCGAAGGGTTTGCCGGTGAGCGAAAGGTTTTGGAAGACTTGTTGCATGCGAGCCGCGCTGTGGGGGCTGTTCGCGTTGGCGTTGCCGTCGAGCAGGGCATAGTACTGCACGCCGTAGCCGTCGACCTGGCCCCCGGCCGACTCGATGACTTCGCCGTGCTCACGGTACCAATTGGCGTAGTTATCGGGGACAAATCCGGGGGTCAGAGGGTTATCGGAAAATTGCAGCAGGTTGTACTCGTTCAGGTAAAGCTTTACGTCGGCGCCCGCGGCGTGGGCGGCGGCCCCGACGTTGTTGAAGATGCCCGCCAACCCGGCGTCGCCAAAGATCGCGCGGAACTCGCCTTCATGCAGCCCCTCGTTGAGTACATCGAGCTCAAAGTAATCCTGGGCCCGGGCGAGGCCCGCGCCGTCGCCGACGTAGTAGGCGATTCGCTCGTTGATTTCGGCCAGCAGATCGCTCTTGGCGGTCGCAGAGCCGCTGACGGCCTGCGAAATGAGCGCATTGACCCATCCTGGACTGCCGGCGTCGTTCGACCACAGCAGGTTATGCTGGCGAAAGCGCATACCGTTCAGTTTGGCGAATGCGACGATCGCATCGTTGGTCGCCATGTTCACAACATCGGGGGTCGCCTCGTTGGCCGACCACTTGCCGGCATTCTCCGGCACGAGCATATTGAAATGAGATCTGATGAACTGCTGGTATTTCTCAGCGGTCGAGCCTGGCGGCGGGTTAACGGCCCAGAAGTCGGCGTCAAACGCAGGGTTGGCAGCGGCCGTGCCGAAGCTGAAGGCGTGGTTTCGCAGTTCCACATGCACCTGCGCGCCCGGCTCAACGCCGACCAGGCTGAGCAGCGCATGCCCCTTGCGACCGGTCTCGATGTAGGTGTTCGCCGCGGCCAGCGCCAGCGCATCGCTGCCGACGTTCGTTACCTGGGCGCCGGAGACGCTCAAGCTGCCCACCGTCAGCGAGCGACTGCTCTTGTCGGCGTCGTTGCTGAAATCAGTGCGGATGAAATGGACGCCTGTCGGCAGCGAGAACGTATGCTGGTAGGTGCTCAGTCCGGCGGCAACGTCGAAGCTCGCGCGCGAATCCCCTACGGCGATATTCATACGCGGCGCCACGCCGCCGGCCGACTGCCCCGCCGCTTGCACGGAAATGGTGACGTCGCCGGGGGAGTCAAGCGTCACGTAGGCGCCGACGTAGCCATTGCTGTTGAGCCGCCAGGCGCTGCCGCTGGCAGAACCGCTGGACCGCAGAGCAAGCATGCCGCCGTCGATCGTCGTCTGTGCGCGTACGAATGTTGCACAGCCGCTGGCAAGCAAAATAGCAATCAGCGGCAGTCCAGGGCGATTCGTCATCGATCTGCTTTATGCGGGGCGCGAGGTGCACAATCGCCTGGCAGAGCATAACGCTCGCGAGCCGGCCGCGCCTCGGAGCGTCGCCCGCCGCTAGGGCACGGCAAGCAAGATCGCTCGTCAGGGTCAGCTATCGATTGTGAGAAGGGCCAATTGAATTCAAGCTACTCGCCCGTTTCGACGCGATCCGAACGCCAAGCGGCCAGCGACCGCTAATCCAAAGAGGGCGAGGGCCAACGTGCTAGGCTCCGGTACGGCGGAGATCGACGCCGCAGCCATCGCCGTAGCGCCGAATTGCCTCTGCCAGATCAGGAAGTCGGCGCCCTCCACGTCGCCGTTCAGGTCGGCATCGCCGTTGGCGTCGTCGGTTTGTCCGGTTAGACCAAAGCCGCTGATCCAGAGGCCAAGATCGTCGCCGTCGACGGTATTGTCACCGCTGAAATCACCGTCGAGGCCGCTTTCGGCGGGCGTCGTAAACCGGACATTGTCGATGTAGTACGTGACAGGCCAACTGAAATTACCGGCGTTGGTGGCGACCATGAACTCCGTCCAGCCGTTGGTTTCATTCATCGTTCCGGCCGCATACAGCGCCTGAATCTGCGGAAGTAGATGTGAATAGTCCCACAATACGGTGCGGGTATGGACCGTGGCGTAGTTAGCAATATCCCAGCGGCCAGGATTGGCAGAATTGCCGGTGTCGAGATCGGGCAGATTTTGCTCCTGGTACGTGCCGCCAGCTCCGAAGTTAATTGCCAGGCTAAACAGCTCGGCGCCATTCCAGCCCGAACCGGCGTAATGCCAGTCTGCCGGGTCCCAAGTCACGTCATAGGCGATGTGGGTGTTGTTGAGCAGGCCTTGGAAGGCGGCGGCCCGTAGATCGCCGTTGGGGCCGGCGGCAGGCAGGTTCTGCAGTTTGACAGCCAGCCCTTGATAAAAGCCCACCTGGTCGGGTTGCCATGCCAGGCTGTAGCTACCGCGGGTCGCCCCCGCCGTGCTTTGTCCTGCGGTGACGACGCCGCTCCAGTCGAACCAGCCGCTGCCGGCGCCAAACGCCGGGTCATTTTCAAAATCGCCGATGACAGCGTCTTGGGCCACGGTGTACGGCGTGCCGACGAGTGCCGTCGTGACAGCCAGAATCGCAAACTTTCTCACGGTAGCCTCCCCCTCTTGAAAATTGCGCCGCTAATACAGATTGTTTGGCCATCGGCTGGCGGCTGGCGGCCAAGCGGAAAAACGCTGCTTCTCGCCCGCCGGGCGGATGGCCGAGTGCCGACTGCCGTAGCTGCCATGGGTTCATTTGCTGCGCAGGAATTAATAGTACAAGATATTTGGCCCTCAGTTACGACGGCGACAACTTCCAGCGACCTTAGCTGAAACTGCGCGACCGTTCGTACCGCTGCTACGAATCGTTTACCGGCGCCTTTGCCACAGGCGGCGCTCCCTTATCGTTGATAAGCTGCTGATAGCGCCCTTGATCGGCCTCTTCGACCGAACCGTCCGTATACGCGACAAGCCTCTTTCCGTCCTGCCCCTGCAGCTCAAACACGACCGCCAGCGACGTGCCGGGACCGCCCGCTAGACCATAGCGGACGACGAAAGGCTGCCCGTCGCGCGCGGAACGGAACAATCCGTCCACGTCGTTGCGATCAACCTGCATCATCTCCAGCTTCCGCTGGGGCATTTCGTTCTTAATAAAGTTCTTGAACGCCGTCTCGTCGGGCGGCCCTTTCATTCCCTTGCGGAACTGATAAGCCATATAGAGGTTAGCGACTTGCTTGATCTTCGAGTCGTTCATGGCGGCCACCCGATCGGCAACGTCGTTGCCGCCGCAGCCCGCCGTTGCCATTGCGGATACTAATATCACTCCCATCGTCGACGGCGCGATCGCCGGTAGCATCCAGTATCGATACATCGACGCACGGCTCTATTAGTTGTAGGTGGAAGGGTCGAGCACTTCGCCGTCGTCGCGGCAGCCAAGTCGGTACAAGACGCCGCCTGGGGAATTATCAACGTCAAGCCGAATGGACCGGACCGAGCCGTCGCCAAAGACGGCGAGCATCGCGCTGGTATGAGGAGAGCCGAACCCTTGATCGGGGACTTCAGATCGCGGATCCGAGCCCACTACCGATGCATCGTCGCTAATCGGATTCGGCCCGTATCCCCTGCCGGGGGTGGCCGGCGTTGCGCCTTTCCCGTCTCCTGCCACGCTGCGCATCGTGGGCTGATGTGCGTTATGAGCCCACCCGGGAATGTCATACCAGCCGTCGTCCCACTCGCTGGAGGCAGTGTACCGCTCAATCCACACCGCCTTTTCCATTACCGCAATTGTGTGAGACGTGCCGTCGGTGACGTCTTTCGCCGTCACCTGTTGCCAACGGTCATAGGCGCCATTCGAGTTGCGGTGGCCCCCTTTGGAGATCAGACCTCGCCAGCCAAACTCCTTATATAGCTGTCCGGAGCCGCTGCTGTAGTTGAACGAGTTCTCGCCCTGACTCATTAGATAGCCGAAGAACACGCCCGCGTAATCGCCCAGCGCGTACACTACGCCGTCAGGTCGAGGATCCGAAACCCGCAACCCCCGCGAGGGGCAGCTATAGGTAGAAACGGGAATCTCGACAAGCGCCAGGCCTGACTGCATCTCGGTAAATGGCTGCAAGTCCTTGGCAGCCGCGTACAGGGCCCCCTGCTCAATGTACGGCAGGATCTGAAACCCCCAGCCAAATCGCGGAAAGCCGGCATTCTGCGCGTCCGCGGGCGACGAATAGAAATCATCGGCGTTCGTGCCTGCGCTCGGGTAATAGCCGTGTGCCGAGAGGTGGTTCTGAACTCCCAGTCCGATTTGCTTTAGATTGTTCGTGCACTGCTGACGACGAGCCGCTTCTCGCGCGGCTTGCACTGCCGGCAATAGCAGAGCAACAAGCACGCCGATAATAGCGATGACGACCAACAATTCTACCAGCGTAAATCCTGGTGTTGCGCGTTTCATGTGTCGCCGCCTTCCTACAAGCTGCTCTGCCGGCGACGCCCCGCGTCGCGACAAGGGCGTGGCCGAAATAAGTACGTGGCTGAACGTTGTGCAGGAATCGTGCGCCTTGCTTGTTCGGCGACGCCGCCCCAACCGCAGTCGCTAACTCCTCGGCGGCGCGGTCGATAGCCTCTCCATTAGTTTCTCCGTCAGTACCACCCGTTCGGGCTCGGCGTCCTTGGTTTCGATCTGCCGAACCAGCAGGTTGGCGCCCACGCGTCCGATGTGGGCCGTGTTGAACGCCATTGTCGTTAGCGGCGGCGTCATATAGTGGGCAAACTGCAGCTCGTTGAACGCGATGACGCTCAAATCGTCGGGAATCTTCACCCCGTGCTGCCAGGCTGCCAGATAGACGGCCATCGCCTCGACATGGCAGTAGCACAGCACAGCCGTCGGGCGATCGTCGCCCGCGAAAAGCACTCGCGGCAGTTCCTCCTCGGGAAGATGGCAGAAGCGGATCGCGTCCTGCAGTCCGGCTTCCTTCATCGCCTTCTCGTATCCGGCGTGCCGGTCGTCGACGCTGAAGTGCTTACGAATCGAGTCGTGCAGATACATAGCGATGCGGCGATGCCCCAGATGTAGCAGCCGCCGCGTGGCGAGATAGGCGCCCCCTTCGTCGTCCGCTACGGCGCAAGACCATGTCCGAATCGTCTTGTCCATCAGCAATACGCGCGGCAGGCCCGACTCCTCCACTGCTTCGCGGGCGTCGTCGGGCAGGTAGTGCGAAATGGCGATGCCGTCCAGGCGCCCGTCCCGGAGCAGTTCGTGCCACTCGCCCTCTGAATCATAGGGGACGATCACGACGTGATAGCCGTGGTCGCGCATGCCCATGGTGAAGCCGCCGGCGATTTCGCCCATCGTGCCTTCGTGGATCCAAGCGGTGTGCGTGTGGAACAGCCCCACCGCATGCGTCTTGCAGCGCGAAAAAGCCTGGGCCCGCCAATTCCGCTGGTAGCCCATCTCCTTGGCCAGCTTACGGATGCGCTGGGCGCGTTCGGCGCTACGGCCGGACAGCGACTTAACGTCGCCGCGGAGGGCGCGGGCCACGGTAGAACTGGAGACGCCAGCTCGCTCTGCGATGGCGTAGATCGTCACAGCCATGGCGAAAAACTACTGTTGGTGCTTTAGACGGCGCCTCGAGCTTACCGGCGACAGGAGGGGAGCATGCGGGGCGACACTAGTGTCATTTGCGTTGTCGAAAATCAAGTTTATAATGCCGGCGATCAGCATGCCGACGAAAAGCATCATGCAACGGACGAGTCTGACACTGGTGTCAAAATAACGCGCCTGCTTCCCTTGTCAACCAATTTGTCGTAATCGAGCCGCTTGTTCGATGCAGACCCGGGCGCAGCCTGGCGCCGGCCAATTCCGCAGCGACGCCTGCCAGACGAGGCGGGCGTAAGGCGGCAGGACTCCGGTTACTTTTTCAGCCCTCGCTCGCGGCAGCGAAATGAGCCACTCCACTCCCTCCTGCGCGGTTGCGGCAGCCAAACTGCCGGTCCGAGAAAAACTTGGCTACAGCTTGGGGGACGCCGCCGCGAACTTCGTCTTCATGACGATGATTCTCTTCCAGGCGAACTTCTACACCGATGTGATGGGCATCGCCGCTGGGACCGCGGCGGTCATCTTGCTCGGGGCGCGGCTCTGGGACGCCTTCTTTGATCCCGTCATGGGAGTGCTGGCCGACCGAACGCGGACCCGCTGGGGCCGCTTCCGGCCTTGGATTCTGGCTACTGCCGTACCGTGGGGCGTGGTCATGTACCTGGCTTACGCGGCTCCTAGCGGCTGGAGCGATCGGTCGATCGTCGTTTACGCGACAGTGACGAACGTGCTGCTCATGACGCTGTATTCGGCGAACAACATGCCGTACTCCGCCCTGGGAGGCGTCATGACGAGCGATCCGGACGAGCGGACGAGTCTCAATTCATACCGCTTTGTGGCGGTAAACCTTGCGCAGTTGATTGTCGCCGGTTTCACGTTGCCGTTGGTGGCGAAGTTTGCGGCCGCCTACGGCGAAGGCCAGACAGCGCGAGCCGTCGGCTGGCAGATCACCATGGGGATGTGGGCGGCGATGTGCGTGCTGTTCTTCTTGATCACCTTCGCCACGACGCGGGAACGCGTCCAACCGGTCGTCGAGCACAAGTCGAGCCCGGTCCAAGACTTCAAGGACTTGATGACTAACGCTCCGTGGGCGGTCATGTTCCTACTGACGCTGGTCCACTTTACGATTCTCTCGCTCCGCGGCGGGGCGTTTTATAACTATTACCATTACTACGCTGACAAGGCGGCGCTGTACGACTGGCTGGCAGTTGCCGGCCTCACCGCGCCTGCCCAGGCAGAAGGCGCCGCCCCGGCATCGGGGGTTCTCTCATTCCTGGGCTGGATTGTGTACGCGGATCGATCGAATTTGGACGGCTCCAACGTGGCGGACGTCGCGCAAAGCGTCATCAACGTCGTTGAAAAAGTCGTCTTCATCGCCATGATCGTGCTATCGCCGATGCTGTCCAAAGCCGTGGGCAAGAAGGGAATTGCCGTCGCCGGGTTCGCGCTGATGACGGTGGTTTCGGCGCTGTTCTACCTCGTCGAACCGCACCAAGTCGGTTGGATGGCGGCGCTGACCGTAGTAGGCGCCGTAGCCTATGGGCCAACCATTCCGCTGCTGTGGGCGATGTTCGCCGACGTCGCCGACTACTCCGAGTGGCGCACCGGTCGGCGGGCCACCGGCTTCGTATTCGCGACGATTGGATTTGCACTGAAGGCGGGGCTCAGCCTCGGCGCGTTTGTGTTGTTGCTGCTGCTTCAGGCGTATGGATACAAAGCCAACGAAGGGCAGTCCGCCGGCTCTTTGCAAGGAATCCGGCTATGCGCGAGCCTGTACCCGGCGGTCCTCTTCGCCGTCTGCGCGGGCTTGTTGGCCGTTTACAGGATCAACCGCAAACTCGCCCTTACAATCGCAGCGGAGCTTGCCCAGCGACGGAGGAACGCCCCCGCATGAACAGCGTGAATTCTCAAGAACGATATCCGATCCTAACGGCGCAGGCCTGGCTGTGCTTGGCGGCGGCAACTCTTGCGGGCCGAACGGCGGGCCAAGCGACGGCGGACGAAACGCGGGCGTTGAAAGAGCTGTATGCGGATAAGTTTCGCGTCGGCGTCGCCTTGAGCACGTCCCAGGTCCTTGGCGAGCAGCCCGAGGCCCTGGCGCTGGCCGCCAGGCAGTACAACGCCATCACGCCGGAGAACCTGCTGAAGTGGGCCGAAGTCCATCCGGAGCCGGAGAAGTACGAGTTTGGTCCCGCGGATGCGTTCGTCGAATTCGGCCAGCGTCATGGCATGTTTATCGTCGGCCATACCCTGACCTGGCACAACCAGACCCCGGCGTGGGTGTTCGAGGACGACGCCGGGCAACCGCTGTCGCGCGGGGCATTGCTGGCACGATTGCGCGCACACATCCACGCCGTCGTAGGCCGGTACCAAGGCCGCATCCATGGCTGGGACGTGGTGAACGAAGCCTTCGAGGACGACGGCGCCTTGCGAGATACGCCCTGGCGGCGCATCATCGGCGACGACTACCTCGAACAGGCGTTTCGGTTCGCCCACGAGGCTGATCCCAAGGCCGAGCTGTATTACAACGACTACAATGAGTGGCATCCGGGCAAGCGCCGCGCCGTTTCGCAGTTCGTACGATCGCTGAAGGCCCGCGGAGTTCGCATCGACGGCATCGGTCTGCAAGGTCACTGGGGCATGTCCTACCCCTTGCTGGACGAGGTCGAAGCGACGCTGAGCGACTACGGCAAGCTCGGCGTGAAGCTTTTGATCACCGAGCTGGACATCAACGTGCTTCCGCGTTCTAACGGCCAAACCGCCGCGGACGTCGCGGCCCGAGATGCCGCCGCTGAGGAGTTGAACCCCTATGCCGAAGGGCTGCCGCCAGAAGTCGACGAGGCCTTGGCGGACCGGTACGCATCCATTTTCCGCCTGTTTCTTAAGCACGCCGATAAGATCGACCGCGTGACGTTCTGGGGCGTGCATGACGGCCAGAGCTGGCTTAACAACTGGCCGATTCGAGGTCGTACGGCCTACCCCTTGTTGTTTGATCGGCGACTGCAGCCCAAGCTTGCGTTCGAGAAATTGGCGGGCCTCGCGGCGCCCGCCAGGCAGTAGTGCGAAGTACAGGAACGAATTGATGGCAACCATCGCTGAAACGCAGGACACTCCTTGCTATCGAAATGCCGAGGCGCCAATCCCCCAGCGGGTTGCGGATCTGCTGGCGAGGATGACCCTCGAGGAGAAGGCGGCCCAGATGATCTGCATCTGGCGGCACAAGGAAGATATGCTGCTCGATCAGGCCGGTGGCTTCGACGCCGATAAGGCCCGGCGGCACTTCGCCCACGGAAACGGCATCGGCCAGATCGGCCGCATTAGCGACGCCGCGGGCGGAAGATCCGCGCGGGAAACGGCCGTATTGACCAACGCCATTCAGGAGTTCTTCATCCGACACTCGCGATTGAGAATACCGGTATTCTTTCACGAGGAGTGCCTGCACGGGCTCGCCGGCCCACAGGCGACGAGCTTTCCCCAGCCCATTGGACTGGCCGCCACGTTCGATCCGGATCTCGTGCGCCGTCTGTACGCGGCAATCGCTAGCGAAGCCCGTTCCCGCGGCATCCACCAGGCGCTGACGCCGGTAGTGGACGTGGCCCGCGACCCGCGCTGGGGCCGCGTCGAAGAGACTTTTGGCGAAGATCCGTATCTGGTGAGCCGAATGGGCACGGCCGCCGTTGCCGGGTTTCAGGGCGACCGGCACTTTGAGGGCAAATCGAATTTGGTGGCGACGCTCAAGCACTTTGCCGCCCATGGGCAGCCGGAGTCGGGCAACAACTGCGCCCCGGCGAACGTCTCGGAGCGGGTGTTGCGAGAGACGTTTCTGTACCCGTTTCAGGAGGCGATCCAGCAGGCTGGCGCCTTGGCCGTAATGGCGTCGTACAACGAGATTGACGGAGTGCCGTCGCATGCCAACGAGCGGTTGTTGCGGCGCGTGCTGCGCGACGAGTGGGGTTTCACAGGGCCGGTCGTGTCCGACTACTATGCCATTCGTGAGCTTGCCGAGCGGCCCGAACTGTATGGACACCATGTCGCCGTGGACGGTAAGGAAGCGGCGCTCATGGCCGTCCGCGCTGGAGTTAGCATGGAATTGCCCGAGCCGGACTGTTACCTGCATCTGACGCAGCTTGTTCGCGAGGGCCTGCTGTCCGAAACGGACTTGGATGAGCTCGTAACGCCGCTGTTGGCGCTGAAGTTCGACCTGGGGTTGTTCGAGGACCCGTATGTCAATCCAGACCGAGCGGAGCAGATTGCCGAGCACGACGAGCACCGGAAGTTGGCTCTCGAGGCCGCGCGCAAGACGATCACGCTGCTAAAGAACGACGGCGCAGCGCCCTTGCGGCTCGATCGCATCAAGTCGATCGCGGTCATCGGCCCCAATGCGAATCGGGAGCTGTTAGGCGGCTACAGCGGCCGGCCGACGCGTCGATCGACGGTGCTCGAAGGAATACGTCAGCGGGTCGGCGGGGCGGCGGAGCTGCTGTATCACGAAGGCTGCCAGATCACCATCGGCGGATCCTGGTGGCAAGACGAAGTCGTCCCGGGCGATCCGATTAAAGACCGCGCCATGATCGCCGAGGCGGTCGAGATTGCCCGGCAGGCCGACGTGGTCGTTCTCGCCCTGGGCGACAACGAGCAGACGTCCCGCGAAGCCTGGGCGCTGAACCACTTGGGCGACCGTGCGAGCCTGAACATGGTTGGCCTGCAGGACGAACTGGTTGACGCCGCTGCCGCGACCGGCAAGCCGATGGTCGGGCTGGTCTTCGGCGGGCGGCCGCTCTCGATTGGCAATCTGGCCAGCAAGGCGTCGGCCGTTTTTCAATGCTGGTACCTCGGCCAGGAAACGGGCCAGGCCGTCGCCGAAGTCCTGTTCGGCGACGTCAATCCGAGCGGAAAGCTGCCGATCACCTTTCCGCGCTCTGTGGGTCACCTGCCGGCGTACTACAACCACAAGCCGTCCGCGCGACGGGGCTATTTGTTCGACGACGCCTCTCCGCTATTCCCGTTTGGATTTGGACTGAGCTATACGGAATTCAATTTCAGTGTGCCGAGGCTGGAGCAGGACCGCATCGCCCTCGGCGAATCGACGCGCGCGTTCGTCGACGTTGCCAACATTGGCAATCGCCCGGGCGAGGCGGTCGTCCAACTCTACATTCGCGACCTGGTCAGCTCGGTGACCCGGCCGGTGAAGGAGCTGAAGGGTTTTGAGCGAATCGCTCTTGAGCCTGGCGAAACGGGCTCTGTTGCGTTCGACATCAGCCCGGACCGACTGGCATTCTGGAACGTCGACATGCGCTACGTCGTTGAGCCGGGCGACTTTGCCGTCATGACGGGGCCTGACTCCGCCAATCTGCAAACCGTTACGCTTCACGTCGACGATCGAGGCGCACATGGCGCCTTCAACTAGCGAGCCGATCAATCGACGCCGTCATCATCCGCGTCCGCTTCAATCGCGGTGACGGCCCACTCGGGATAAGGGGTTTGCGTTCCCTTCATCGATCGCCAAAGAATGCGGTTCAGAACATCCTCGGGCGCCTTATCGAGCTGCCGGAAATTCAGTTGTGACGAAACCACGGCGTCGTCTCGCAGCACAGCGTCGCCGATCTCGTTCGGATCGGGGTTGTACTCGTCCAGGGGGACGGCCGCCGGCGCCGCTTTGTACGGGGCAAAGTCGGCCTGGTCGGCGAAGCAATCGAACATGGGCGTGGCGCTGGCATCGAACTGATTCATCGGCGGAAGACCAAGTATCTGCTCGATCGTGCGCAGGATGCTGGTAGTGTTGTACTGCGTGCTGACGACGGCGCCGCGCTTCGCATACGGGCTAGCGCAGAAGACGACGGTGCGGTAGCCGCTCACGTGATCCCAGCCGGCTTGCGGATCGTCCTCAATGACGAAAACGGCCATCTCTTTCCAAAACTGAGAGCGGCTCAACCCTTCGAGCACCCGCCCCAGCGCCAGATCGTTGTCGGCCACGCACGCTTGAGGCGTGGGAAAGCCCGCGCTGGTTCCGGCGCCGTGGTCGTTGAACAGGCACAAGATGACCAGTTCCGGGAATTCGCCTTTCTTCTCGAAATCCTGCAGTTCTTTAAGCACGTAATCAGCGCGCAGTTGATCGGGCGCCGCCATGTTCCACCCCGGAAAGTCGGCGGGAGAAAACGGGCGGATCGTCTCGATCGAAGGATAGAAGTCAAAGACCAGTTCGCTCGCGCGGCCATCTCTCCACGCCTGGTAGCACTCGGCCGGCGTGGGCGAGTCGCTGCGCCCCGCGTCCCGCCATCGCACCGAGCGGGAACCGGGCGCCATGAATTCGCCGTAATTGCGAATCGTCTTGTTGTGCCTGAGGGCGTTATCCCAGATGAACCCGGCGGGCGAGTAAGCGAGCGCATCGTCGTCGACGCCGCCAAAACCATCGGGATAGCTGCGGGCAAATCCGGCGAAACTCTTTTCCATGTAATCGGTGCTGTAGGCCGACGTGCTCCACTGATGCCCGTCGGCGCTGAGGATGCCCGCACAGTAGGCGTTGTCGAGCAGGACGAAATCGCGTGCGATCTGATGATGGTTGGGGGTCGTGCGTTCGCCAAAAACGCACAGCGACGGGTCGCCGTTGCCTTGCGGCATGTCCCCCAGGACCTGATCGTAGGTGCGGTTTTCCTTAATGATGTAGACAACGTGCTTGATGAGGCTTGGTTCGCCGATTCGCTGCGGTATGGCCCGCGGCGGCTGATCGTTGCGGGCAGGCAGCAGCGCTTCGGCAATTCGCGGTCGGCGGAGATTCGCATCCACCACTGCCGAAGCTGCGGCCAGGTCGGCCTCGGCAGGAATCGGAACGATCGAGAGAGAGCCAAAGTATTGATGTGAATTGAAGCCGACGGCGTCAGGCGACTCGGCAGAGGGGGGCCTTTCGGGACTCTTGGCCAAGCCTTTGATGTTGGCGGCGATAAGGTTCAAGCGCGCCGCGTCTAGCGCTAGCGCTCCCGGATACCAGCCAACAGGAATCAGGCCCCTTAGCGACGATTCCTTGGGGTCAGCGGCGACGAATTGAAAGCAGGCGATCGCGTTCTGGGCGCCGTTAGCCGCGTACAGGCCTTCACCCGTTGGATGAAACGCCACGGCATTTGGGGAAGCTCCCAGCAGGTCCGATGGTTGGGGCTTCGCCCAGAGCGTAGCGACGACCGAGTCGGTAGCCGTCGAGATTACGCTGAGCGTGTCGCTGCCGGCGTTGGCACAGACGACGTAGCGCCCGTCGGGCGACGCTGCCAGACCGCAGGCATGCAAACCGGTGACGACCTCGGTCACCGGCTTGCCTTGCTCCAAGTCGATGATGCTGACCGATCCCTCGCTGGCGACGCGGCGCACCGGATCGACCCGCACGACCGTGCCTCGGCCTGCGGGGCCGCGGACGTCGCCCTCGGCAACTCGCCGTCCTCCCCAATTGCTGACATACGCCTTGCTGCCGGCAAGCACCACGTCGTAGGGCGCCACGCCCACAGCAAACTCGCGCAGCAGCTCGCCGCTAGATGAATCCAGCTCCAGAAGCCGGTTGGAGAGATTCCCGCAGACGTACAATCGCGTGCCATCGAGCGAGAGGCCCAGACCGCTCGGTATTTCGGCTTCGCGGCGAGGCGCATTGGCCGCCGGCAGCGGAAGCGAATGCGACGAACTGACGTTGCCGTCGGGGCTTACCGCGAACGTCTTAATCGACCCTTGCACATTGCTCAGATAGAGGCGATCGCCCTGGGGCGAAAACAGCAGGCCGGTATAGCTGATTTGAGGGTCCTGGTCGGGGCTCAGAATCTGCTCCGGCACGTCCCCTGCCGCTGCGGTCAGATCGTCTTCAGCCGGCAGCTCGACGCGCTGGCGGACATTCCCGTTGGCGGGGTCCAGGATGACGACCTGGCTGGTCTTTCCTGAGACGGCAAGCAACTCGCCGTTGGGCGACAGCACAGCGGCAAGCGGACGCATCCCGGGCAGGTCCACCTGAAGGCCCGCTGGAGTCAAGACCTGATTGACCGGCGTTACTATCTGGCCGGAGGCGGTTCGACCGACGCGCTGCTCGTCTGAGCTGGGCGATGCTCCCTGCCCGTTCAGCGTACCGGCAAGCTGCGCGGCCGCCAGCAGCGGCAGTACGACGCAGCGAAAATGCTGCTGGATCGGCGCGGAGATGCGATTCATTTGGAGCGGGCTCGGTCGTGAGAAGCCGAATGACTATTGGACTTGAAGTCGTCCGCCGACTCGCACGGCAGTTCCTCGATCCCGTGGGAAGCGGACGCGCTTTGGCAGCACGGGACGGTCTCAATGTCCCAGGTCGTAATAGGTCTCGTAGTAGTGCTGGGCCGTGCGGCGAGCCGTTTCCCAGTCCCATTTTTCCTGTAGGAACCGGTCCGGACTGAGGCTTTTGACGTACGGGGACGGATCGCTTTCGAGAATGGATTCGACGACATGCCTACCGATGCCCGCGGAGCCGGAAACGCCGTGCGCATTGCAGCCGCCCGCCATGACGAAACCCTTCACCTGCTGAGTGGGGCCGACGATAAAGCGGCCGTCGGGCGTGAAGGTAGGCCAGCCCTTGAAGACGCTGCGAATGCCGAGTTGCTCGACCTGCGGCATTTCGGGGGACAGCTTTTCGGCAAACCACGCCAGCACGTCCCAGTCGGGGTTGATCTGCGGCGGTTTTTGCGGCAGCGCATAGCCGCGCGGGTCGGTCGACATCGCGTTGCGCTCCCAACCGCCGCACAAGAGCGAATTGACTTCGGCCCGCAAATAGAGCGTTGAATCGGGAATCCGTATCACCGGCAACTGGGGCTCGAGGCCGTCGGCGTGAACCGTGACAAAGTACTCGTGCCGCACGGGAACGATCGGCAGCTCGATTCCCACGCTGCGAGCGATATGATACGCGTGAGCCCCGGCGGCGTTGACCACCATCTCGCATTCGATGGTTCCCTGATCGGTGACCACGCCCCGAACGCGGCCCTCCTTGACGACGATGCTGCGAGCCGCCTGATTGGTGTGGAACCGCGCGCCAAGCCGTCGCGCATGGGCGACGTAGGCCATCGTCAAATCGGAGGGCTGCAGATATCCATCGCTGGGGCACCACAGCACGGCCCGGACGCGATCGAAGGCGAGCATCGGCCACATTTGGCGGGCAGCGGCGCAATCGATAAAGTCCGCCTGCAGTTGGGCGGCGTCGGCGACGGCCTTCATCTGCTTGAACTCGGCGACCCGCTCGTCACACAGGGCCAGCCGCAGGGAACCGACCTGTCGCCAGCCGGGGTTTGCATGCTCGTCGCGTTGCAGTTGTGAGAAGGTCTCGACCGACCACATAGCCAGCTTGGTCCGCTGAAGGCTGTTGCGCACCTGGCCGACCAGGCCCGCCGCCTGAGGCGTGGTCTCGGCCGCGACCGTGGATTCCTTTTCCAAAAGGAGCACGTCGGTTTTACCCGCTTTGGCCAGACTATACGCGACGGCGCATCCGACGGCGCCGCCCCCGATGACGACGATCTCAGCACGTTGCGCAGCGCTACTCATAGAGCTCACCTTTGCTGACGGCCTTTGGCGTCGATCTTGCAGCCCGCCGCTGCTCGTCAATCCTGCTCGCCAAGGCGTTCGAGATACCAGCGTATGAAAGCGTCCACGTTATATTCCTTATACGTGGAGAACGGCCCAGGCAGGTACCGCGACGAGTTGACCCCTGTTTGCGCCTCGACGCACAAATCCCAATCTTGCTCGGAAGTCATTTGCCAGAAGGGCATGATGTCCTCTAGCTGGTAATCGCGACCTTCCACCGCGTCCTGATGCACCAGCCAGGTTACGCGAATGGCCGTTCCCTGCAGCCCTGAAGGCAGTAGCCGGGTGGTAACGGCATGGTCGCAACTGGAATGGTTCCACATATTCGGCAACGTGCGGATGCGCAGGGTGCCGACGTCGGCCTCGGCGTAATCGCCCATCAGGGGCGCGGCCTGGCGGCCGTCGAGCGTTTCGCTCACAAAGCCTTCCGCCAGAGGCGTACGATTCGCAGAAAACCAGCCGCTGGGGCCTGAGCCAGGGAACTTCGTCATGCCGGTCTGAGTATGGCTGACCGCCAGACCAGCGGCGTCCCACTTCGCCTTGCTATGCTCAACCGCCTGCTCGATCCGCCTATTAATGCGCTCGCTGGCGTCGTCGGCGTTGAAGTGATCGAAGTTCGCCTTGATGTATTGCGGGTGGTTGACGTTACAATGGTAACATTCGCGATTGTTCTCCCAGACGATTTTCCAATTCGCGGCGACCTCGTAATCGACGGTTTTCGCCACCTTGGCGCGCTCGAACCCTTGCGGACGCAGCAATGGTCCAATTGCGTCCGCCGCCACGTCGAAATCGACCGGCTGCTCAGCCAAAGAAACGAAGATCAGCCCCGCCAGCTCCCGCGCATGCGCTGAGAGCAGTCCGAACCGGCTTTTGTCGAGATCCTCCTGCATACCCCGGCAGGAGAGAAGCGAACCGTCGCGGCCGTACGTCCATTGGTGATAGGGACAGACGAGCCTGCCGACTTTGCCCTCCGGTCGACTGCACATCCGCGTGCCGCGATGCCGGCAAACGTTCCATAGGGCGTGGACCTGTCCGTCGTCGTCCCGGATGACAATCAGCGAGTCGTTGTCGACGGCGAAGGTGAAATAGTCGCCAGGCGCGGGAATCTCGCAACAGTGGCCGACGAAAAGCCATCCCCGCCGCCAGATGCGCCGCAACTCGGCGCGATAAACCAGTTGGTCGGAATAGAACAGTCCGGGCAGGCTGTAGCCGGGCTGCCTGAGCGCGATCAGCTTGCGCAGTTTTTCTTCGTCTTCAAGCTTCCGCGAACAGGATTCGCTTCCGAAGAGAGGCGTAGTCGCCATGGCCTGATCCTTGCTTGAATCAAACGCCGCGTTGCCGTTCATTGTGAGCAGATTGGGGGGCGGTTTTCACCCCTGATTTTGCGCACCTGCCATGTAGAAACGCGCGCAGGGTCCTTTTATTGACCCCTCGCTCGTTCACAGTTAGGATGCGCTGGTCGCCGGCCCCTTTTCATTCCAGCGATGCTTGTCGCGAGCCCGTCCGCCTTATGTCAGTCAAGCGTTCGCTGGTTAAGCTGCTGCTTTTGGGAGGCCTGCCATGGGCCGCCCTGGACGGAATCGCCGCCAAGGCTTGCGATACGTGCGGTTGCCGGGTCGACGGAGGGATCTGTGCACCGGGCGGCTCGTCCCAGGGGCATACGGCCCAGCCTGCTATCTTCAATTTGTCGTCGTACAAATCTGCCGGCGAGAGTCCCGAAGCGGCGAGCTCGGGGCAGGCCGCGGTGCAGGGGGCGGCGACAAGCTCCTTTAAGTTCGCCGTCGTCGGCGATACGCAGGGTTTGCAGTTCCTGCAGAAGTTGACGACGGACATGAACTCCCATAATCCGGCCTTGGTCCTCTACCCGGGCGACCTGGTCGATAGCGGCAGCGTTTCGGCCTGGAACCAGTGGAAATCCTTGTCGTCGCACTTCATCGGCGGACCGACGATGCGGCTTCCGGTCCCCGGGAATCACGACCTGCCGGTCGGCGGGGATGTGCAGTGGCAGCAGAGTTTTAGTTGGCTGCCGAACAGCCCGGTGATCGGGGGCGTGAAGGGAATCGACAAGATGGACTACTTCGTCGATTACCAGAACACGCGATTCATTTCTATCACCACCGACTCGCAGGCCAACGGCGCCGGCGGTCCTCCGGCGGCGCAGCAGTGGCTCACCAATCTGCTGAACGACTCGTCGACGCAATCGAAGGATCATGTATTCGTCTATTCGCATCATCCGATCACGTTTAATAATTACGACGGAACCGGCGGCACGGCGGGACCCTGGTGGCAGTCGATGGCGCAGTCGGGCGTCGTCGATTCAGTGTTCGTAGGCCATTGGCATCAGTATCAGCCCAGCCAGCCTGACCCCTACCACGACATGTGGGAAACGATCGCGGGCACGGGCAATACGGGGTTTTCGGGCCATAGTTGGCAGAACCGCATCGGCTTCACGCTCGTCGAAATCGACGGGCCGCGGGTCGTTTCCCGCTTCTACGGCGATGCCGACAATGACGGCGACTACGACGACGTGCTCGACGAGTTCGTCATGAGCGATTCGGCGCCGCGACCCACCGGGGTTGTGGCCTATTACGGATTTCAGGACGGCATGCGAAACGTCGACGCTGCGCCCGGTCCGCTCGGCAAGGGAAACACCGGGGCGTACGTCGGCGACGCCAAAACCGTCGCCGGTTCCGTAAACGGGCCGGCTCTTTCGCTGGACGGGGTCGGCGATTACGCCTACGGCGCGGGGATCGGCGACTACAACCTTGCGGTACTTCGCGATCTGACGATTTCGATTCGGGCCAATTTCGACGTGCTGTCGGCAGGCGCCGACGGCAATACGCTCGTCTCGCACACAGCCACCGTCGCAGGCTATACCGACCGCGAAGAGGCCGTCAACCAGCCGTACAACTTGCGCATTCGCGGAGACCGCAAACTTCAGTTCTTTTGGGAGCGAGACGACAACGTCAAGGAGATCTTTACTTCTACGCTGGCGGCCGACGTCGACGCCGGCCAGTGGCATGAATACCGCGTCACGCGCGACGCCGCCAGCGGCGAGGTTGCCTTTTATATCGACGGCGTTCAACTGGGCGATACGCTCACCTTCGATCCGCTGACCCGGTTGCCGACAGGCGGGGCCCAAGGCACGCTGCAGATCGGCATCAATTACAATCGCGACTCGGCGCAGAAGTGGACCGGCGGTTTCGACGGGCTGCTGGACGAGCTGGTCATCTGGAACGAGGTGAACCGGGATCCATTCGTGCCGCCTGATTTGCCGTGCGACCTGTTCGCCGATCTGAATGCCGATTGCGCGCTAACCGTCGCCGACTGGACGATTCTGCGGACCTGGCAGCACGCCAGCATGGCGGGGTTGACGCTGGCAGAGGCGGCGGCGCGAGGCGACCTCAATGGAGATCTTCGTAACGATCACGAGGATTTCGTGCTGTTCAAGTCGGCGTACGAATCGACCTACGGGGCCGGCTCGTTCGAGGCGCTGCTCTCTGTGCCGGAACCAAGCGCCTGGGCGTTAATCGCCGCGGCGTCGGCGTTGTTTCTCTTTCGAAGGCCTTGATCAAACGCCGCCGGAGGGAATGGCCGGCGGGCCCGCTCGTGCGCGGGCGAGCTGTCCGGGCGATATCCATCCTCCAGTTGCACCCGCACCCTAGCCCGCTCGGCAGCTAGCGGCGGGTGGGCGGTACGGCGCGCCACAACGGCGTCAGCAGCAAGGCCGCCAACAGGATTCCGGCCACTGAAATGGCAAAGAAGCCGGACCAATCATGCTCGCTGGTCATGACGCCGGGCAAGTAGCCTCCTAGAACGCCCCCCAGCGATCCGATGCCGTTGACAAAGCCGGTCGCCGCGCCAGCGCCGCGCTTGGCGCCAAAATCGATGGCGGCCGTCGCGGAAAGCATTGAATCCGGGCCATATAGGAACAATCCCACCAGAAAGAAGACGACGCCCATCGCCAGCGGGCTGTTCATTTCAACGAGCGCCATAAGCATGACTCCGGCGCCGGCCAGCAGCGAGATGATCGTCACCGGGGCGCGGCGGCTTTGAAGCCAGTTGTCGCTGATGTACCCCGTAGCAATGACGCCGAGCATGCCACCGATGGGCATCAGAGCGGTGGTCATGGCGCTGGTAAATGCGTCGGTCCCCAACTGCTCGATGACGAACATCGGTCCCCAGAAATACAACGAGTATCGGGCCAGCTTCACCGGGAAGTAGGCAAGCGCCAACAGCCACACGCTGCGCGTGCCCAGCACTTCTCCAATCAACGTCCAGGCTCTTCCCTCGGCAGGCTGCGGAGAGGTCTCTCCAATGACCGACTGTGGTTCGCCGTGGTACTGTTCGATCGGCGGAAGCCCAACGTCCTCCGGGCGATTCTGCAGCAGCGCCCAGGTCACGACGACGACGACCGCCAGAATGGCGGCCGGGCCCCAAAAGGCGGCGGGCCAGTAGGGAATCGATGCGCCGCCAGGCGACGAGCGCCCATAAAAATCCATCAGCCAACCGGCAAGGGGTGCGGCAATCGCAGCACCCACCGTGTAATGCGTGCACCACAGCCCAATGACGCGACCGCGCTCGCGAAGCGAAAACCACGAGCTCATCACCTTGGCGCATGCCGTCCAGCCGGTTGATTGGGCAACGCCCTGCAGAGCGCCAAAGGCTGCAAAGGCCAAGAAGACCCGCGATGCTCCCGAGCCCAGCGCAGCGACGATCGATAGCAGCATTCCTCCTAACAGAATGCGGCGGGCTCCGTAACGATCGACGAGCGGCCCGAAGAAAAACTGGCCCAGGGAATAGGTGATCTGGTACAGAGAATCAATCCAACCAAGCTCCTGCCGCGACAGACCCACGGCGCCTTCGCCCAGAGCCTTTTTCGCCACGCTGAACGACTGCCGCGTGAGATAGTAACTGGCATAGACGAGCCACGTTACGCCAAAGGCCAACCAGCGCGAGCGTTCGTAGCGACGGTTCGTCAACACGTGTTCAACAGCAAAGACGAGAGAAGCAGCAAGAGCGAGCGAGTCGCAGCGCCTCGCCGTAGCGATCATAATCGTCCCGCGCCGCGGCGCACACGGTCTTTAGCAAATCGCCAAACGGTCTGCGCGTTTTCGGTCCCCTGCATCGCCGACTAGCGCCGTACAATGGGCGGCCGGCATACGGGCTCGCCATCTGTTAGAGGAGCGTTTATGGACTATCCGCGCATCGGAGAGGCCCTGGTTCGGGGCCAGCGGAGCCGGCTCTCGGCAGCCGAGCCCGAACTGATTATCGGCGACCTCAACGGGCCCGTCGGCGTCGCCTTCGCAACGCTGTTGGGCGGGCAGGTCGAGGGCCACACTCGCGTGCTCGCGCTGCTTAACGGCGACGTCGCCGTCAAGCCGGCCACCCTCATGGTCAGCAAAGTGACCGTCAAGAAATCGCGCTACACGAACGTCCTGATGGGTTCTGTCCAGGCTGGCATCTCCCATGGGGTGCTCGACGCCGTCCGCGACGGGACCATACCCCGAGATCAGGTCGAAAAGCTGGGCATCATCGTCGCCGTCTGGCTCTATCCAGAGGTTGTCGAAACGAGCGACCTGGACTTCGAAGACATGTTCGCCACGCACCGCAAATCCATGCACGCCGCCATTGGCAAGGCTATGCGCGGCGAGCCGACGATTGAGTGGCTGCTGGAAAACCAGGACAAGATCATTCACAGCTATCATCAGAAGGGTCTTGAAGGAAAGCTTTAATGCGGCTTGCGCTCTCTCGTCGTCCGGTTCGACGAGCCGTCGTACCGGCGTTAGCGACCTGCCTGGCGGCCATGGGGCTTGCGACAGCGCCCGCGCTGGCGCATCAAAAATGGTTGTGGCCCAACTATTTTAAGGTCGCTAAGGGACCCGTTTGGATCAGTTTCGACGTCACTTGGAGCGACTCCCCTTTTTCCGCCGAACAAGGCGTCGGCGACCAGCCGCTTTCGATCATCGATCCAGCCGGCGAGCGCCTGGCGCCTCATCAGGTCTTCGTCGGCAAGACGAAATCCACAGCCGAAGTCGAGTTGACCAGGCCAGGCACCTATCGCCTGGAATCTACCGACCCGCCAGCCTATTGGACCCGCGTCGAAGTGGACGGCCAGCAGCTTTGGCGGAAGAAGCCTCGCGATGAGATTCGGGGCGAGAAGGTGGTTCGTTCCGATTTGTATTTCAGTCAAGCTTGGGCGTACGTGACGCTGGGCGAACCGTCGCCGCTGCCGCCGCCGGACGAGAAGCAGCCGCTGGAGATCATCCCCGGGTCGCATCCCGCGGAGCTGTACCAGGGAGAACGGCTGAAGCTCCGGACGTTTTCCTTCGGTAAGCCGGCGTCTCGCGCGAAGGTCAGCGTATTTGGCCCTGCGTCGAATGGTCACGATCCAACGCGGGTTCTGGAGTGCGATGAATCCGGCCTCGCCGAATTCCGTTTGGACGATGTAGGGACGCACCTGTTCGTATGCGAGTTGGAAGTCGAAACGCCTGACGATCCCAAAGCCGCGATCCATTCCTTCAATGCCTATTTGACGCTGCGGATAGAGGCGAAACGCGAGTAACCGCGCGATGTGATTCTGACCGCGCATTTTGCCATCAGATTTGCGCCTGCGGCACTTTTTTGCAGTCGACGGCCTAACTAGATTAAAACCGTCTAGCGCCGTCTCGCAAAGCAAGTGTGCCCGGGCAGAACGAGCGCGCGCCAATTCTGGCAGCCTAAGCCATGACCATCACTCATACGGCGGACGTAGTCATCATTGGCGGCGGCGTCGCCGGACTTAGTACGGCGATGCAGCTTGCCGCGCGCGGCGCCAGCGTCGTCGTGCTGGAGCGCGAGCGCATCGGCAATGGCTCGACCGGTCGCGCCGCTGGTCTGCTCGGCCAACTCCGGGGAAACGCCGAGCATACTCGTATGCTGATCGACGGCGTCAAGATCGTCCGCCATTTAGAGCAGCAGGTCGGCGTCGAAATCTTCGTCCAGACAGGGTCGCTGCGAATCGCCGAGACGCAGGAGCGAGCCGAAGAAATCGCCGCGCTGGTCGACATGGGCAAGTCGATCGGCTTTGCGATCGATCACCTGCAGCCCGCCGAGGTCCACCGCCTCCTCCCCTATATGCGCACCGATGATCTCCTGGGCGCCTGCTACTGCCCCACCGACGGGCATGTGCAGCCGGCCGAGCTGGTCAGCGCCTATTTGAAAATCGGCAAGCAGCTTGGCGTCCGGTACATGACCCATACGCCGGTAACAGCCCTGCTAATCGAAGCCGGACGCGTCCGCGGCGTGCGCGCCGCCGACAGCGAGTATCACGCCCCGGTCGTGGTCAATGCGGGCGGGCCTTGGTCCTATCTGAACGCCGAGCTCGCCGACGCGGCGTTGCCTACCGCTGCGATCGGTCATTATTACCTGACGACCAGGCCGCATCCCGATTTCCCGGTAGACCGCCTCAGCCCGGCGATCCGCGACCGCCACCTCCGGCTGTACACGCGGCCAGAGAGCGGCGGACTGATCGTGGGCATTTATGATTTTGAGCCGGAAGTGCACGACATGCGGCGTCTGCCGGTCGACTTTGATATGTCGCGAATGAAAGCCGCTCGCGACTCGCTGCAGGTGGCCAAACTGCTCGAGGCCGCCCACGCGCGGTTCCCATGGATCGACCAGCGCACGCCGATGTCGATTACCACGGGGATTATGACGTTCACTCCCGACGGGCGGCCTTTCTGCGGAAAGATGCCGGACCTCGACGGGCTCTATCACTGCTCAGGGTTCTCTGGTCATGGCATCGTCCAGAGTCCGACCATCGGCCTGATCATGTCGCAGCTCATCCTGGACGGCGCCAGCAGCTACGACTGCGAGTCGATCGAGGCGGACCGATATTTCGACATGCCGGGGTATGTCGAGCGGCGCGACATCGAGCGGAAGTGCCGCGATATGGCAGGGAACTACTACGGGAAAGTCGAGCGTCCGGAGCCGGCCGCCCAGGCGTCATGAAGATCTTAGTCCCGACCAAGCGCGTTCCCGATACGGACCAGAAGATCGCGGCGGCGTCCGATGGCTCGAGCGTCGAGATCGATCATCTTCCCTTCGTGGTCAATCCGTTCGACGCGATCGCCCTGGAGGAAGCCGTCCGCATCAGCGAACGGCTGCCGGGGGTCGACGTCGTGGCCATTGGCGTCGGCGAGGCGGATTATGAGCAGCAGATCAGGACCGCCTTGGCTATGGGCGCCGCCCGCGGCATCCTCATCCAGTGTAGCCGCCCGCTCGATCCATGGAACGTCGCCCGCCTGCTGCAAGCCGCGGTGGAACGGGAACAGCCTGACCTGGTGCTGATGGGCAAGCAAGCCGTCGACGACGATGCGAACCAGACCGGGCAATTCCTCGCCGCGCTCTTGGATTGGCCGCAGGCGACCTTTGCTTCGCGGATTGATTTCGTCGACAGCGGCATCCGAGTGCAGCGCGAGACCGATCATGGCCTGGAGACATTGCTCGTCCCGCTGCCGGCGGTCATCACCGTCGATTTGCGGCTCAATGAACCGCGCTACGCCTCGATGGCGGGCATCATGAAGGCGCGCAAGAAGCCGCTTGAAACGATCGCTGCCGAGGAGCTGGGCGTAAGCTTGCAGCCGCGCGTCGAGGTGCTACGTTACCACTCGAACGATTCCCGCCGCCGCGGGGAGCGTCTTGAATCGGTGGACCAGCTTGCCGAGCTGCTGCGCCAAGAAGGAATGCCCAAGCGTAGGTAGACCATGCGCGTCCTCGTCGTCGCCGAACACGTTCGCCAAGCGCTGCGGCCGATCAGCCTCTCGGCGCTGGGCTTCGCCCGCTCGATAGCCGCGGGCGCCAATGGCGAAGCGACGTGGCTGGTGCTCGGCCACCATGTCGACGAAGTCGCCAGCGAAGCGGCAAGGTATGCGCCGGTGATCGCGGTCGATTCGCCCGGCTTGCAGAATCCTCTGGCCGAGCCGTTTGCGCGGACGATCGCAGCCGTAGTCCGACAAGGGGGCTTTGAGTTGGCGGCGGCGGCATCGTCGACGTTCGCCAAGGACGTCGTTCCGCGAGCGGCCGCCCTGCTCGGCGGAGCCATGGCCAGCGACGTGGTACGGCACGAGCTGGTCGCTGGCCGACTGCTGTTTGATTGCCCGCGGTACGCTGGGGCCGTTACGGCGACGATACGTCTGCATGGTTCGCCTCAGGCGGTCACCGTCCGCGCCTCCTCCTATCCGGCGGCGACGGCTTCGGCGGAGCCGCACGACATTCGGAGAGTTGAATTGGCGACCGATACGTTCGCCCGCCGCGCCGCCTACGAGGGGCTGACGTCGAAACCGAGCGGCCGGCCCGACGTCACCGAGGCCCGCGTCGTCGTCTCCGGCGGACGGGCCTTTAAGAGCACCGAGGATTTTCAAGCGCATGTCGGCCGGCTGGCGGATGCGCTGGGCGGCGCCGCTGGCAGCTCGCGGGCCTTGGTCGATGCGGGAATCGCTCCCAACGAACTGCAAATCGGACAGACCGGTAAGATCGTCGCTCCTGACGTCTATATCGCACTGGGAATATCGGGGGCGGTGCAGCATCTGGCTGGGATGAAGAACTCTCGCACCATCATTGCCGTCAATACGGACCCGGACGCGCCCATTTTCGACGTTGCCGATTATGGTTTAGTGGGCGACGTGCATGCGGTCGTGCCGGAGCTGATCAAGAAATTGGAAGGCCATGCCG
>JADLBW010000097.1 GCA_020847515.1 Pirellulales bacterium
CCGGTGCGGCTGGTCCGCCTCGGTGCCCAGGCGCTTGTGCCGGTCTTCTTCGTAGCTCGTCCAGTTCCCCGTGTGGAAGCGCACCGTCGCGTCCCCCTCGAACGCCAGGATGTGCGTCGCCAGCCGGTCGAGGAACCAGCGGTCGTGGCTCACCACCACCGCGCAGCCGACGAAGTTCGCCACCGCTTCTTCCAGCGCCCGCAGGGTGTCGACGTCCAGATCGTTGGTCGGTTCGTCCAAGAGCAGCACGTTTGTGCCGCGCCGCAGCAGCTTGGCCAGGTGCACGCGGTTCCGTTCGCCGCCCGACAGCACGCCGACCTTCTTCTGCTGGTCGGTGCCGTTGAAGTTGAACCGCGCCACGTACGCCCGCGAGTTGATCTTCCGACCGCCGAGGTCGAGCTGGTCGTACCCCCCGGAGATTTCCTCCCACACGGTGTGATGGGCCACCAGGTCGTCCCGCGACTGATCGACGTAGCCGAGCTCGACCGTCTCGCCCACCAGCAGTTGCCCCTCGTCGGGCTGCTCCTGCCCCATCAGCATCCGCAACAGCGTCGTCTTGCCGGCGCCGTTGGGGCCGATGATGCCCACGATCCCGCCCGCGGGGAGCCGGAAGTTCACGTTCTCGAAGATGACGCGGTCGCCGTACGACTTGCCGAGTTTTACCGCCTCGACCACCCGCTCGCCGAGCCGCTTGCCGGGCGGAATCTGGATTTCCAGCTCCTCGGGCTTGTCCTCGAACTGCTCGGCCGCCATCTGCTCATAGGCCTTCACGCGGGCCTTGCTCTTGGCTTGCCGCGCCTTGGGCGACATGCGTATCCACTCCAGCTCCTTTGCCAGCGCCTTCTGGCGGGCCGATTTCTGCTTCTCTTCCAGCTCGAGCCGCTTGCGCTTCTGTTCCAGCCAGGAGGAGTAATTCCCCTCCCACGGGATCCCCTTGCCGCGGTCGAGCTCCAGAATCCAACCGGCGACGTTATCCAGAAAGTACCGGTCGTGCGTCACCGCGACGATCGTCCCCGCGTATTCCGCCAGGTGCCGTTCCAGCCACGCCACGCTCTCGGCGTCGAGATGGTTCGTCGGCTCGTCCAGGAGCAGCAGGTCCGGTCGCTCCAGCAGGATCTTGCACAACGCCACGCGCCGCTTCTCGCCGCCGGAGAGCTTCGTCACGTCGGCCTCCCCCGGCGGCAGGTTCATCGCGTCCATCGCGATCTCGATCTGCCGGTCGAGTTCCCAGGCGTTGACCGCCTCGATCCGGTCCTGCAGGGCCCCTTGCCGGTTCATCAGTTTTTCCATCGCGTCGGGATCGTCGGCCACGTCGGCATATTTCTCGCCAAGGGCCTCGAACTCCTCCAAGAGGGCCCGCGTGATGGCGACCGCCTCCTCGATATTGCCGCGAACGTCCTTCTCCGGGTTAAGATGCGGCTCCTGCTCCAAGAGCCCCACGGTGTACCCCTCGGTGAGCTTAGCCTCGCCGTCGAACTGACAATCCACCCCGGCCATGATCCGCAGCAGCGTACTCTTGCCCGACCCGTTGCGGCCCAAGACGCCGATCTTCGCGCCAGGATAAAACGCCAGCCAGATGTCCTTGAGGACCTCCCGCTGGCCGATCTTCTTGGTGAGGTTGCCGATCTGATAGATGTATTTCTGAGACATGCGTACTCTTGGTCTTCGAATCCGGGGTCGGGAGGCTTTTACGACTGTAGACGTGCCACGCCGCTAGACTCTCCAGTCGTAAAAGCCTCCTGACCCCATTGGCGCTACCTTGCCGCCGCGGGTAGCGGCGCGAAGCGGCTCAGGAGTCCTTTGCGACTGGCGAGCTTATTTCAGCAGCAACGCAACCAGTCGCAAAAGAATCCCGACCCCAAGCGGCCCGTCGGTGGCCCGGCGCAGCGGGCGATTCTATCATTGACCTTCCCTGAAGTGCAGGCCGGCCGCGCCCAACCGCAAACACGAGCGAGCCTTCCATGGACCCCTGGCTCTACTACGCGCTGGCCGTCGCGCTGGTGCTCGCCTCCGGCGTTTGCTGGCTGACCAATCTCTTCAGCCTCCCGGGCAACTGGGCGCTGGTCGGCCTCGCAGCGCTGTTCGTCTATCTCGTTCCCGCCACGACCGATCGCGGCGTAAGCTGGACGACCGTGGCCGTCCTTGCCGCCCTGGCGGTGCTGGGCGAGATCCTCGAACTAGCCGCCGGCGCCGCCGGCGCGGCCAAGCAGGGCGCCAGCCGTCGCGCCGTCGTGCTGTCGCTCGTCGGCGCCATGGCTGGCAGCATCGGCGGGGCCATCGTCGGCGTGCCGATCCCGATCGTCGGGTCGCTAATTGCCGCGCTGGTCGGCGGCGCCGCGGGGGCCTTCGCCGGCGCCTATCTCGGCGAGACGTGGAAACAGCGTCCACACGCCGCCGGCATGGCCGTCGGCAAAGCCGCCTTCATCGGCCGCCTGTGGGGCGCCGTGGGCAAATTCGCCGTCGGCGCAGCGATGCTCGGCGTGCTCTCGGTCGACGCGCTGTTCGTATGAAATGTGAGATGTGGGATGTTAGATTGATGATGTCAGAGGCGTACTAATGATCAAACAGCCCGAGGGCCTGGGGCGATGCAGCGGCAGCAGATGTTGGAACGTACCAAAAAGTTCGCTCTGAGAATAATTCGCTTGGCGTCCAAGCTGCCGAAGAGCGACGTTGCTCGCGTTGTGGGCGGGCAAGTACTTCGTTCAGGAACCTCAATTAGCGCCAACTACCGCGAGGCGTCGCGCTGTGCAACCCGAAAGCACTTCGCCTCAACGATGACCATCGCACTTAAGGAGGCCGACGAAACTTTATACTGGCTGGAACTACTTGCGGAATCTGAAACAGTAAAGCCGGCGCCATTGACCGAATTACTGGTCGAATGCAACGAACTGGTCGCCATTCTGACCGCCAGTGTAAGAACAGCGAAACAGTAACCCGATAATCCCCCGTCCCTCAGACATCAACCATCACACATCTGACATCAAACATCCACTCTGACATCATCAATCAAACATCCTACATCTCACATACTCACTCCCATTCTATCGTCGCCGGCGGCTTGCTGCTGATATCGTACACCACCCGATTCACTCCCTTCACCTCGTTGATGATCCGCGTCGAAATCCGCGCCAGCAGCTCATACGGCAGATGGCTCCAATCGGCCGTCATGAAGTCGTCCGTATTCACGCACCGCACCGCCAGGGCGTTGTCGTACGTGCGGCTGTCGCCCATCACCCCCACGCTCTGCACCGGCAGCAGCACGGCGAACGCCTGCGACGTCGCCCGGTACAGCCCTGCCGCCTTGATCTCGCTCACCACGATGAAGTCGGCGGAGCGCAGCACGGCCAGCCGCTCGCGGGTCACCTCGCCCAGGCACCGCACGGCCAGCCCCGGCCCCGGGAACGGATGCCGCCACACGATGTCCTCCGGCAGCCCGAGCTGCAGCCCCAGCCGCCGCACCTCGTCCTTGAACAAGTCCCGCAGCGGCTCGATCAGCTCGAAGCCCAGCTCCGCCGGCAGCCCGCCGACGTTGTGATGCAGCTTGATCGTGTCGGCCGGGCCGTCCGGCGCGGCCCCGCTCTCGATGACGTCGGGGTACAGCGTTCCTTGGGCGAGGAACCGCGCCCCCTGGATCTTTTTCGCCTCCTCGGTGAAGCAGTCGATAAACGTATGCCCGATCCGCCGCCGCTTCTCCGGCGGATCGGTCACCCCGGCGAGCGCCGACAGAAACCGGTCCTCCGCCTTCACTACGTGCAGGTCGGTCTTGAAGTGCTTGGTGAACTCGGCGATGACCGACTCCTCCTCCGACTGCCGCAAGAGGCCGTTGTCGACCAGGATGCACGACAACTGCGGCCCGATCGCCTCGGCAATCAGCGCCGCGACCACCGACGAATCGACCCCCCCCGAAAGCCCGCAGATGACGCGATCGTCGCCCACCTCCTGGCGAATGCGAGCGATCGTCTCCGCCGCGAAGTCGCCCAGCTTCCACGCGCCTGTCGTCTTGCAGGCCCTCTGCAGGAAGTTCTTGAGCACCGTGCCGCCGTCGGGCGTGTGCGTCACCTCGGGATGAAACTGCAATCCATAGAACGGCAAACGCCGGTGCTTCACCGCCGCATACGGACAGGTCGCGGTCCGGGCCAGCGGCACGAACTGCTCGTCGACGCCCGTAACCTGGTCGCCATGGCTCATCCACACCTGCGTCTGCGCCGGCACGCCGACAAACAGGTCATTCGCATCGAGCACCTCGCACTCCGCGCGGCCATACTCGCGGGCCGGGAAACTCTCGACCTTGCCCCCCAGCGCTTCGCACGCCAACTGCATCCCGTAGCAGATGCCCAGCACCGGAATGCCCAGCTCGAACAAGCGCGGGTCGCACTTCGGCGCCCCGGGGGCATACACGCTGGCCGGACCCCCGGAGAGGATGATCCCCGCCGGGCTGAGCACCCCCATCCGCTCAGCCGTGATGTCGTGCCGAACGATCTCGCAGTACACATGCTGCTCGCGGACCCGCCGGGCGATGAGCTGGGCGTACTGCGAGCCAAAGTCGAGAACGAGCACCCGCTGGGCCGCGGCGCTGCGAGTCGGTGTCGAGGCATCAGGAACGCTTGTCATAAGGCGATGGCCGCTGGCGAAAGTGAAAACCAGCCCTTCTATCGCCGACCCCTCGCCCCCAACAGCCGCGCAACCCCCGTAGCCACACGATGTCATACCCAGGGTCGGGGTTCTTTGGCGACTGGGACGCAAAGCTGCTCAATCGGCCATCCAGTCGCCAAAGACTCCCGACCCCGACCCCCGCTCCGGCGGGCCGTTGGCCCGCGGCTACCCTGTAGGCGCGTTGCCGCAAAGCCCCGCGCACGTTGCCGCCACGCAACCAGCGCGGATATAGTGGTTATACGCCCCCAGCATTGGAACTTCCGACGAGGCCACGGTTTACAGCAGTGCAAATCCTCCTGACCAACGACGACGGCATCTACGCACCCGGCCTGCGGGCCCTGGAACAGCAGTTGCAAAAACTCGGGCAGGTCGAAGTGGTCTCGCCCCTCACTGAACAGAGCGGCGTCGGCCACGCGATCACCTACCTCACGCCGTTGATGGCCCGCGAGCTGTTCGACGGGCAGCGACGGCGAGGCTGGGCGGTCGAAGGGAGCCCCGCCGATTGCTTCAAACTGGCAGTCGGCGAGCTCTGCCGCCCGCGCCCGCAACTGGTCGTCAGCGGCATCAACAGCGGATTGAACGCCGGCATTAACGTGCTCTACTCAGGCACGGTGGCCGCCGCCATCGAAGGGGCCTTTTTCGGCATCACGAGCATTGCGGTGTCGCTGGAGTACGACGAGCAAGCCCGCTACGACGTCGCCGCCCGCCTGGCGGTCCCCGTCATCGCGCAGATCCTGGCTCAGAAAGACGACGAGCCGCAGTTATATAATTTGAACATCCCCTTGGCCGCGCTCGAAGGGCCGGCCGAAATCCGCGTCGTGCCGATGAGCATCGAGCCGTGGGGCGAAAGTTTTGAAAAACGGAGCGATCCCCGCGGCCGTCCCTATTACTGGGCGACCGGCAAATCGCCCGCCCCGCCGCGCGACGCCGGCACCGACCTGGCCGAGCTGCGGGCCGGCCACATCACGCTCACGCCGTTGGACTTCGACATGACCCGCCGCGACAAGCTCTCCGCCATGCGCCGCTGGACGCTCGGCGGCGAAACCGCCAAACCGATCAGCGCCTGACAAGATTTCCCGCCTCCAACGAAGGGGCTCGGGGAGCGATTAGAACCAAGCATAAACTACCCCTACTCGAACTTTTTCCGGCTCCCTCCCCCTCCGCGGGGAGGGCTGGGGAGGGGGCGAAGCGGGTACGCCCTTCCATCACCTCTCCCTAACCCTCCCATCAAGGAAAGTCGACCGGAGATCTCTTTCGGTTTGTTCGCCCCGTTAGTTGCCCGTTAGTTGATGGACAAGCTGAATCGACCCATACGGCAGAAGCTCCGATAGCCTCGCCAGCCCCTCATCGCATAACTCGCCGCTCCAAGGAGTACTCGGCATGACCTCGCTCATTCGTTCTGCCCATCTCGCCGGATTCGTCCTTGCGGCCCTGATCATCGGCTGCGACACGCCGAAATTGCCCAGCGGCCCGCCCCAGGCCGCCGCCCCGGCCCCCGCGCCCCCGCCGGTCGAGACCGCCACCGTCAACAATTCCCCGGGCACCGACTTGCCGCAGATCGCCGAGCCGGTCACCGACGATCCGCGACCGGTCACGCCCGACGATCCCATCAAGGGCCGCCGCTCGAAGCGGGCCGGCGGCTACCTGGGGGCGACCGCGCACGCCAGGTTCTGGGCCGAACACAAGATCGTCTTCGACCAGGTCAAATACAACCTGGGGCTCTACATGGCCATGGAAGGCGACTTCCCGAAGTCGAACGAAGAGTTCTTCGAGAAGATCATCAAGGGCTACCAAATGAAATTGCCCGAGCTCGAGCCCGAGCACGAATACTGTTACGTCCCGGAAGAACCGGAGGCCGGCCTGCAGATTCGGCTGAAA
>JADLBW010000098.1 GCA_020847515.1 Pirellulales bacterium
CGGAACTTCGTGAAACTTTGACGACGATTCCTCGGACAACGAACACCTCCGTGACAAGAGAGACAAGGCATCCTTGCTCTCCAGTACGGAGATGAGTGGCTATTAGTTCAGTACTTGGATAGGCTCTAAGCCATGCCGAGAAGCTGGCGGCCAAGTACGGCGCGCAGTTAGAACGCGCTGGGTAAACAGGCGAGCGAGGGTTCCGGCAAACAATCGGCGCCGTCGTCGATCTAACCCGCGTTGTCGATATCCTCTCGCGTTCGTTCCAAGAGGCGGAGAGTCGGGCCCAAGGCGCAGCCGACGCCGTACTAAACTCGCCCGGAAGCGCCGGCGAAATGCAGCAGATGGGCGCCGAGAATTTCGCCCGCAACGCCGCTACCGCCCGGGCGCTGGTCCGCAGCGGCGCCGTCGCGCCCGGCAACCTGGGGCAAGCGTTCGACATTGCGACGAACCTGGCAAACGCGGGATTCAATGAGGCCGAAACGCAATTCCTGGTCAACGAGGTTGCCGGGGGCAAGATTGTGTCGGCGCAAAATCTCGAGCCGCTAGGGGGTGCTCTGCGCAAGTTCCAGAACGCATTTAACAACCAGGCCGGCACGCTGCCGCAGGTCATGGATAAGGTGCTCGTGGCGGCTGGCGAAACGCAGGCCAACGCGACGGCGACCGTAACCGAGGTACTCAAATTCGCCGGATTGGCAGCCAATGCAGGCGTCTCTGCCAATCAGACGCTTGCCGCGTTTGTGGGCGTGGAGCAGCGGGCGCCGAATGCAGAAGCGGCATCGGAGCGGCTGAAATCATTTTTCTCTCAAGTCAACGCCCGGCAGTTGGCCAAAGGCGACCTATTTGGCACGCTCGCCAATGTCGAGGCGCTGGTTGCGAAGGCGGGCGGCAATGCATACCGCGTCCTGGGCGACGCAGGCGCGGTACAAGGTTACTTGGACCTAATCAATTCCCGCAATGTCGTCGCAGCACAGGCCGCAGCCATTGGGGCGTCTGGCGGCGCGTTGAGCTCTCGGCAGGGCGCCCTTAATATCGACCCTAGCTTAGCTGCGGCTGTTGCACGATCTTCCGAAGAGGGCGGCCTGGCGGTCACTACCGAAGAAACCGAAACCGTACGCGAGAACCTGTTCGACGCCGCTCGCGCTGCGTTCCATCGTCGCGACTTGGCAAAGGGACGCAGTCCGCTCACCCGCTGGGCGCTTGGCGTGTTTGAGAACACGCTAGACGCGCTGGGAATGGAAAACATGGTCATCGAAAACGCCGCGGCGCTCGGTAGACGAGATCCAAGTTTCTTCAGCGATGCGCAGACGCAAGGCCGCATAGAAACCGACCTCGGCCGCATCGCCAACGGCATCGACACCGTGAAGAGCCAGCAACGGCAACGGGCCGCAACCCGGCAGGAGTAACGAAACCATGCGATACAGCCTCACCTTAAAAAGCGCCGAGGGCGACGTCGCCCATTGCGGACCCATCGAACCGGCCGAGGCGCCGCTGCCGGGCGACGTGCTGGACTTCGGCGACGGCGCGCGGCATGTCGTCACGCATCGGACGTTCCGGCTGCAAGGGGATGGCGGTTTTGACGTTACCGCGCACTATTTCTCGCTGGCCGCCGACAACTGAACGCGACGTTGCCCCGCTCGTGCGTTGCAAGCGGCTCATGCGACCTGGGAGTCGGATTCTGCGGCGTCGCGTGTACGGGGCGTGTAGGCGTTTATGCGAAGGACCTGAAAATGCACATTCCCTTATCCAGTTTTTACCTGCTCGACGGCACGCCGCTGGGCAAGTTCGTTGACGGCGCCTTGGCGACGCCTGGCGTTCACGCCGACGGCTCGATTCGCTGGAACAACCACGCCGCGCCCACGGCCATCGCCGCGACGATCGTTTGCCCGCGTGGCAACTACGTCGGCTGCTTGGTTGAACTGCTGGCCGGCAAGAGCGGGGCGACGCTGGCCGACGCCGCGACGTTCGACGTAGGCATCTACCGCCGCGACCAGGGCGACGCGTACGACGCCGGCGCCGACATTGGCGGGACGACCGGCGCGATGGATGGCGCCGCGACGGCCAAGACGCTGCAGCGGGTGACGCTCACAACCAATTGGGACAACGACCTAACCGAAAGCACCCGGGCGCTGCTGGTGACGATCAAGCCGACGGCCGGCACATTGGAGACCGACGGCGTTTCGCTATTCCGCGTGCAACTGACGCCGGGGCATCCCCCGGCGCTACGCGTGTTCGCGTAGGGGCGTGCTAGCGGCTCTGGAGCGATGGGCAGTCCACTCTGGAGATTCCAGAGTCGAAGGCACACGACCAAGCGGCCGCCGCCGTCAACGTGGCCGTCAACTGGAAACGGTTAACACTCACAACGGTTGTGAGTTGAGGAGCCCGACGGGCGCAAGCCGGCAGGTTGCAACGGTTGCAACCTGAACACCCTCCGCTAGCAAGCTTGAAATTGAGGGCGGCGGGGCGGTATGATGCGGACGCTAAAGCCTCTCGGGGCACGTAGAACAGTGCTAAAGAAACGTAGAAAAAGAGTGCGTCGCTGCGCGGGTTCGGGCCAGCCGCAAGGCCCCCGGGTGGTTCTACGCCACCTAGCAGAGCCAACGCAGCGACGCACTTTCTTTTGCGCGCTCATTCTGGGCGTGCGGAAAGGCCATCTCTCATGGCAACGGGTAGTACGCTGTCGGTTCGTCCCCCTCGCCCGCACCTCGTTCGCGCGATTGAAGCACCGCGGCGGCTGGTTAGCTGCCGCCCGGACGGCGAGATCATCCAGGAGATTCAGCGGGGCGACGAGCTGCGCGCCCTTGGCGACTTCGAGAATGCATGGACTTCCTACACGCTGGCCCTGCGGATCTGGCTACGGCTGCAATTCTTGGCCGTGTCCGGGCGGGAGGACGGGACCGGCGACGTCTACGCGCTAGCCCAAAAACTGCGATCCTCGCTGGCGATCGACACCTGGACGTATGACGCGCTCAAGCTGATTTTGCGTCGCCCCGCGCCCGTGTCGTGGCTGACGGTCGATATCGCGGCAGGGCTCATAAAGGGGCTGTGCCGCGTTGATTCGTAGTTCACCCCCCGCCCCCCGCGCGGGCAACCGCGCGGGGGCGGGGTTCCATTTCTTCAACCAAGGGGAGCAATTATGCAGGAAATCAAAGTGCACGTCGTGAAGTATCCCGACCGGCAAAACCTGATGCTTCGCTACCGCTGCCCGCTCACCGGGCGGCATAAGGCGAAGTCGGCCGGCACGGCCAGCGAGAAGAAGGCGCTTAAGGCGGCGGGCGAGTGGGAGGAAGCCTTAAACAGTGGACGCTATGCCGCGCCGTCCCGCGTCACTTGGGGGGCGTTTCGCGAGAAGTATGAAACCGAAGTTCTTGCAGGACTGGCGCCCGCGACCCAGCACAAGACCGGTTATATGCTGGACGTGCTGGAGCGCATCTTGAAGCCTGAGCGCGTCCGCGATATCACCGCGGCGCGGCTCAGTCACCTGCAAGCCGAACTGCGGAAGGGGCAGAAGCTCAAGGGCCGAGCTCGGCGACCGTGCTCGCCAGCGACCGTTGACGGCTACCTGCGGACGATACGGGCCGTGCTCGCCCTGGCCGTTGAGTGGGGCTACCTGCCGGCCATGCCCAAGGTGCGGAGCGAGAAGCGGTCCGACGCAGCCAGTAAGGCCAAGGGGCGGGCGTTGTGCGGCGAGGAATTCGATAAGATGCTGGCCGCGGTCCCGCGAGTCTTGAAGGCCCGACCAAACACGCTCGGCGTCGACGTGGTGACGCCGTGGCGGCACTACCTCCAAGGGCTGTGGCTCAGCGGTCTGCGGCTGGGCGAATCGCTACGGCTCTATTGGAACCGCGAGGATAGCCCCTCGGCCGACTACCTGGAAATCGACCTGATGAGCTACAAGCGGCCGATGCTGGTAATTCCAGCCGGGAGCCACAAGGGCAAGCGGGACGTGCTACTGCCGATCACCCCGGACTTTGCGGAGTTTTTGGAGGCGGTCCCGGCGACGCAGCGCCGAGGCCCGGTATTCAATCCCGAACCGCTGCGGCGCCACGAAGGCCGGGAGCGGCGGCAAGAGCGGGTATCGAACACCATCGCAGCTATTGGCCGGGCGGCCGGCGTCGTGGTGAACGACAGCGGCAAATGCGCGTCGGCACACGACCTGCGCCGTAGCTTTGCTAAGCGGTGGGCTGGTAGAGTAATGCCACACTGCTTGATGCAATTGATGCGGCATCGGGAGATAGCAACGACCATGGCCTACTATGCTGGCCGGGACGCCGAGGCGGTTGCCGATCAAGTTTGGGGCCTTTTGGGTAACAATTTGGGTAACACGGCCCCAAATGAGGCGTTCGGCCAAGCAGAGGCAGTTGCCATAAGTACTGATCCCGAATAGGTTAAACGCTACTTCGGTCCGGTAGCTCAGCGGTTAGAGCAGGGGACTCATAATCCCTTGGTCGGGGGTTCGAATCCCTCCCGGACTATTTTTCTTGACGCCAGGTGTACTCACATGTAACCGTTCAGGCCGTGGGAAGCGGTGAGGACGCGGGTTGAGCGGCGGGCGCGCGTCCGGCGCGGCGGCGAAGAGGGGAAGGGGAAGGGGAAGGGGAGTGGGAAGGGGACGGCGCGCCTGCTGCCGGCAGGCGTCGATGGCCGGGAGGGTCGTCTCGACGAACCGGCTGCCGGCGGCGCTCTACGCGGCGAAGGACGGTTTCCGCCAGTTCACCGCATGGCGGAGGGCGCGTTCGTTGCCGTTGTTGGTCGGCTCGACGCCTTCGACATCGAGGGCCCGTCCACAGCCAATCGCGATGGTCGCGTAATTTCCGGCACATTCCGATGAACCGTCGGTTGCCGCTGACGATGCCGCACAGCAGCAGCAAGGCGTCGAATCTCGAGCGCGGATCTGCCCTCCTCAGCCGCTTCCGCCCAGGGCGGGTGAGCGTCACGGCTTGCTGGCGGGCCCACAGGCGGAATATGTCGCGCGTGGGCAGCATCAGATCGTAGCCGAGCCGTTTGGCCTGATTGTCGCTCGAATCGATCAGGGCTTGGAAGTCCCGCATCATGTAGCGCGCCCCCGCTGCGAGCGAGGCGGGCCGATCGCGGAACTTAAAGGGATGCGCAGCGCGGCCGCCTATGCGCTGTAGGGAGGGGGCGCAAGCGCCAGCGGCGCCGGGTAGCTTTTTATCAACAAAAGGTTATGCTGATTCCGGTGTTAACGCCTTAGTTTTGAAGCGAGGGCCTGCCGCCATGATCACGGTATTTGTTCAAAACGAAGCGGGGCGCGATTTGAAGCACGCCTATAACGAGAAGACGCTGGAGTACCTCGGCGTCCAGACTGTGTCGCGGCCTTATCCGTTTCCTTACGGATTCATCTTGAACACGACGAGCGAGGACGGCGACAACCTCGACTGCTTCGTTATTACCGAACGCAAGCTGACGCGCGGTTCAACCATTACATGCGAGCCGGCGGCTCTGCTCGAGCAAATCGAAGACGGTCTGGCCGACCACAACGTCCTGGCCGTCTTACCCGATGAGCCGGCGGAGATCGGTCCAGGAGTCGTCGATCGGCTCCGCTCCTTCATTAGGCACGTCTTCGATCACGTGCCAGGCAAGCAGATCGGCGTGGGACGGCTACTCGACAGGCAACATGCGCTCGACTTTATCGCCGCCCACGCTGACGCGAGCACGGTCGATACGGTGTAGCCCGTTAATGCGATCGACCGCCTCAGGTGGCCAGACTGTTGGCGTACGCCAGCAGGCCAATCGCCCCCAAGAGTACAAGGATACCGAGTCTCAGGGTATTGGCGGCCCGCGCGCTGACGCCCCTCCATTCGCCCGTGGCGAAGCCGATGGCCGACGCCACGATTAGCGCCATGCCGATGTTCACCCCCCAGCCGACGGTGGTTCCCAACTCGGCCTTTCCGGCGCGATCAAGATAGTAGGCTCCGATTCCGTAGGGAATCTGAGCTAAGACGTGCACCGCTCCCATCGAGCAGGCGATTAACAGGTCGCGCCCGGTTCCTGGGGCAAAGTAGTTCCGCCAGGCGCCGTTTCTGATCATTCCTCCGCCCATAAAAATGAACAGGGCGGTGATTCCCCCCCAGTACATCGGCATCCAGCGGATGAGCGTCGCCTTCCAGTACAGTTGCTCCCCCATCGCCTGTTCCAGCGTCGCCGCGTAGTCATATCCGAGGTTGGCGCAGGAGCTGAGTCCGCCCGAGAGCAGGACCATCACTAGCCCGATCGCAAACATCGAGCCGGTGGGCTTGGGCACGGTCGACAGTTCGTCCTCGGGGCGAACGCCGTCTAAGCGCGGACGCGACAATTCTCGTTCTCGCAGGATCCCTGCCCAGCCTGCCAGCAGGGTTCCGACTAATAGCACTGCCAGGCCGCCGATGGTAACGGTCTTTGGCAGCGGTTCGACTTCCGCCCAGCGCCTTACCAGCGGCCATCCGGAGCCGATGGTAATGGTGATTCCCTTGATAATGGCGGCAGCCAAGGCCATGCCAAGAATGTTGAATCCGTAAGCGTACGTGATGGCGCCCAAGCCCCAGCCAAAGCCAAACGCAAAGATCAGAAGGTTCTGCCTCAGCCCCACGGCCCTAATAGCGTCGGTCCATCCGGGCAGCATCACTTGCACGGCGATCAGGGGCACCACGATCGTGGCGAAAAACATCGACAGCAGCGAGGTGTTCTCGACCGTGTAGCGCCGCATCACGCGATACTGCAGGCCAAAGGCCCCGCCGGCCACGGCGGCCAGTAAGATGTAGCCAAACCCCCACGCGATATTGGCGCGGTCGTACATGAGTGCTCCTGCGTGCGCCCCGTTTGCTGGTCCTTTAACGAAACTGCTGCAAGCCGCAACTATCCCTCAGCCGGGCAGATACTTCGCGAAAGATCGTAGATGAGGCGGAAAAGGAGGTTGACTTTTAGCGAGAAATATCAAGATAATCGACTTAGCATTTAACGTCAATCGACACCACATCGGGCGGACTGCAGAGTGATGGCGAGGACTGGCCGCCATGCAGCGCTGGGCTTACTTGCCGCAGCCTTGGCGTTCGCGCAATTCGCATCGACGACCGCAGGCGCCGCCGATGTTGAGCATTGGGCGTTTCAGCCTATCCATCGGCCCGCCGTGCCTGCCATCCGGGACCGGACCTGGCCCCAGAATCCAATTGACGCCTTCGTCCTGGCAGCGCTGGAGGACGAGGGCCTGCGCCCCGCGCCGCCAGCCGATCCGTCGGTCCTACTGCGGCGGGTGACGATGGACCTCATTGGCTTGCCGCCTCGGGCCGACGAGGCGGACGCCTACTCGCGCGACGGCTCCGAGGACGCTTACCGGGACGTGGTAGTGCGTCTGCTAGGAAGTCCGCACTACGGCGAACGGTGGGGACGCCATTGGCTGGACGTCGCCCGATACGCCGATAGCGCGGGGTACGAGTTCGATAATCATCGGGAGATTTGGAGATACCGCGATTGGGTCATCAACTCGCTCAACGCCGACATGCCCTACGATCAGTTCCTGGTCGAGCAGTTCGCCGGCGACTTATTGCCCAACGCCACCCAGAATCAACGGATCGCGACGGGCTTCAGTTGCAACGCGCTGAAACAGTATGGCGACGTTCATGAAACGACTACGGATCGCGTCAATGCCTTCGGCGCCGCCGTGCTGGGGTTGACGCTCGGCTGCGCCAGTTGTCACGACCACAAATTCGACCCGATTTCGCAGCAGGAGTACTACCAGCTTTACGCCTTCTTCAACGACGCGGAAGACGCCGTGCTGGACCTGTCGCCGCCGGAGATAACCGCGGCGCGGGACGCCCTTCAACGGCAGATCGATATGTTGAAGAAGGAACTGTTCATCTATCAAAACGGTCCCGATCCGGATCCGCTGGCGTGGGCGGCGCAACTTACCGGGTCGGAGCTGCGGGCGACGCCCAGCGAGGTTCGTCAATCAATCATCCGGTCGTCGGCCGACCGCACGCCTGAACAGGTGGAGCTGATCCGCCAGCACCATCGAAATCTTCTGGGCCGGTTTCAACGACGCTTGGAGGATCGCATCGCCGCCTGGGGGGGCCGCCTTACGGAAGATGAGCGGCGGCTATTGGGGCCGGAGGCGGCCGCTTATTTTGACAGACCGCTCTCGGAGCGTTCTACCGGTCGTCCTCCAGGCCTTATGGCGAAATTCTGGGAACAAGACGCTGGTCGGCGCAAACGCCAAGAAGTCATCGATTCGCTCGAAAAGGTTATCCCTGACACGCAGACGACGCTCGTGCTGCAAGCTCGCAGCGACCATCCCCAGACATTCGTTTTTATTCGCGGCAACCATCTTAACCTCGGGCGGGAAGTGCAGCCTGCCACGCCGGCCGCACTGCCGCCGCTGCAGCCCGAGGGCGCCCGGGCCACCCGGTTGGATCTGGCTCGCTGGGCGGCCTCGCCCGAAAACCCGCTCACCGCGCGCGTGATCGTGAACCGGATCTGGCAGGCGTATTTCGGCCTCGGCATCGTCGAGACGAGCGAGGACTTCGGCACGCAAGCGCCCAAGCCGCGCCAGGCGGCGCTGCTGGATTGGTTGGCCGCCGAACTAATCGACGGCGGTTGGCGTCTGAAGCACCTCCACCAGTTGATCGTCAGTTCCGCGACCTACCGGCAGAGTTCCCATCAGCGGCCCGACCTCCAGGAGGCAGATCCGCAGAATCGGCTCCTGGCGCGCCAGTCGCGGCTGCGGTTTGAAGCGGAAATCATTCGCGACGCAGCCCTCGCCGTCAGCGGACTGCTCAACGACGAGATCGGCGGACCGAGCGTCTTTCCCTACCAGCCCGAGGGGGTCATGGCGGGGCGCGCCGATGGCGCCCCGTGGAAGATGAGCGAGGGCTCGCTTCGCTTTCGTCGCGGCATGTACACCCACTTCTGGCGGCTTACTCCACACCCGTATTTAACTCTGTTCGACGCTCCGGACGCAGCCGAAGCCTGCACGCGTCGCAGTCGCAGCAATACGCCCGTGCAAGCGTTAACGCTGCTTAACGATCCGAGCTTCAAGGAGGCGGCCGCGGCCCTCGCCAGGAGAGTGGTTGCGGAATCCTCCTGCGCTACGGACCAGGAGCGGTTGGCGTGGGCCTTCAAAGAGTGCCTCGGCCGATCTCCCGCCGCGGAAGAACTTGCGGCTCTCGATCGAGTACTGCGGCGCCAGCGGGCTTCGTTTGAACCCGACCCGGCGCGGGCGCGGCAGATTACCGATTCGCCGGAAGGCGCCCCGGCGCCCGAAGTAGTCACGCTGGCGGCCTGGACGTCGGTGTCGCGAGCGCTGCTGAATCTGGACGAGTTCATCACTCGCGAGTAACCGATGACTGAAGTTCAGGCTTTCTTACCGTGGGCCGAATGCTGCCGAAGGCAGTTTCTAGGCGGAGGGATCGGCCTCGGCGCGGCGGCCCTGATGAGCTTGCTGGACGGGACTGGCGCGTTGCAGGCGACGGCCCCCTGGCTCAATCCGTTGGCGCCCAAGCCTACGCAGTTTCCGGCCCGCGCCAAGAATGTGATTCAGCTCTTCATGACGGGCGGCCCAAGTCATTTGGACATGTTCGACTTTAAGCCCGCACTCGTCGAGCGGGAGGGCGAGCCGCTGCCGCTTTCAGTGCTTGGCAAAACGAATTTTGCACAAATTCGCGACGGGCGCCCGAGAATCATGCGCAGTCCGTGGGGTTTCAACCGGCATGGCGAAAGCGGTCAGTGGGTGAGCGACTTGCTGCCGCATATGGCCGGCGTCGTCGATCGGCTTACTTTTGTGCGAACCGTCTCCACCACTGAGACGGTGCATCCGCACGCCGAATTCATCATGAATACCGGCCATCGCAACGCCGGTCGGCCCAGCATGGGCGCCTGGCTGATGTACGGCTTAGGGAGCGAAGCGGAGGATCTGCCAGGTTATATCGTGATCAACAGCAACGGCCCCACGCGCGGCAAGCAAGGCAATTACCATAGCGGCTTCCTGCCGCCGACCTACCAGGGCGTCGAGCTGCGGAATCGCGGCGAACCCATCCTCAACGCGACGAGTCCCCTGGGGGCGACCCCGGAAGATCAGCGACAGGTCGTCGAGGCGGTCAACGAGCTCAACGCTATTCGCCTCCGATTGACGGGCGACCGAGAAATTGCGGCTCGGATCTCAGCGTATGAGCTCGCCTTTAAGCTACAGGCGAGCGCTCCGCAACTCGTCGATCTCTCGGCGGAGAGCGGGGAAACCTTTCGGCTCTATGGCTGCGGACCCGACGCGCCTTCGTTCGCCAGGGATTGTCTGCTGGCCAGGCGGATGGTTGAGCGCGGCGTGCGCTTCGTGCAAATCCACTTTGGCGATTGGGATCATCACGCCGACATCGCCGTCGGTCATCCCAATCAATGCCGGGCGATCGACCAGGCATGCGCCGCGCTGATCACCGATCTTAAGCAGCGGGGCTTGCTCGAGGAGACGCTCGTCATCTGGGGCGGCGAATTCGGGCGCACGCCCGTCGCCCAACCGCAGGCCGTCGGCGGCGTCGGTCGCGATCATCACATCAACGCCTTCACCATGTGGCTGGCCGGGGGGGGACTGAAGCCGGGCAGCTTCGGCGAAACGGATGAATTCGGGTTCAATGCGGTTAAGAATCCGACCAATGTGCACGACCTGCACGCGACTATCCTGCACCTGCTTGGATTCGATCACCAGCGGCTGACATACCGGTTCCAGGGCCGCGATTTCCGGTTAACCGACGTGTTTGGCAACGTGCTTACGGACCTGCTTGCGTAACGATCGCTGCCATCAGCGCAAACCTGCTGCGGGCTGCGGGGCAGATTCCTTTAGCGTAGCGACGCGACTTGGTGCAGCCTTTGGCGCAGCGGCAACATGTCGTGCAGCGCGGCCAAGAGGCCGACGCCATCTACTGATTCCTGCGCCGCTAATGAACCCGTTGTAGATTTGGCTAGCGGCTATCGGCTATCGGCCGGAACTAGGCCTTTTCCCTTTGGCAGTCGGCCGCTAGCTGATAGCCGACAGCCAGGCCGGGTTCGTTCGTCGCGCAGTTCTCAATAGATGCCGCGATAACTCGGGCGAGCTGCTGACTGGCGCACAGCAACGCGTCAGTTCCGTGGTCTCGGCGTGTGCGGCAAAAGCGGCGTCGCGCGCGAGTTCTATAGACCTGGCTGACGGCGATTCAGTCGTTGCGAGGGCCGCGGCGACGGCGGCGGAGCGTACTTGCAGCGTGTTGCCGGTTCCGAGGTTGATGATGGGCGTGGCGGCATAGATCGGCCCGTACAGCAGCCAATTGTTGGACGAGCTGCTCTCAAAGCGGACGCCGACGTTTTGCTTAGGGCCGAAGACCATCAGGTCGAAGTTGTTATTGGCGCCCCAGACTTGCAGCGATACGTCGCCAGGATTGCCAAAATCGAGCGCAGTCCGAATCTCAAACGTGTTTGCCTGGATGTTGCCGGCGTTTGCGGGCCCGTCGCCGACTTGCACGCCGACCTCCGACATGGCGTGCGTATGCAGCGTCCGGATGAAATTGTTTCGGAAGTAGGTCGTCGGCGAGGGATTGGCGATCTTTATTCCGACGCGCCCAATGTTCATCTCGTGCAGATGGAATTCGCTGTTTTCAATAGTTCGGAGGCTGGGATCGAGCAGTACGTTGGTCTGGCTCCCCACGACGTGCTGAATGCGCAGCTTGCTGCTAATGACGCCGCTGGATTGAGGCCGCACCCGCACGCCGATAGAGCCGGCAACCGCCACAATCTGGCCGGTCAACTCGAACTGCGATGCCACCGCGTCGCTCATCTCCATGGCCACGCCGGTTCCGGTGTAATTGAACGTGACGCTGTAAATCTCATAGGTGCGGTTGGCCAGGGAACCGACGGTGATCGTATTTGCCGTGTTGTAGTAGCCGAACTGGCTATGCGGGTCGACGTTTCTCACTCCGCGGCCGAAGACCAGCAAATCGAGATTGTGGACAGCCGCATAGTCAAACGCTTCCTTGAGTCCCGAAGTTGTGGTTCCCAGGGTGCTGAGTCGGGCGCCGTCGGGCTTCACGACAATCGCCGTCGAGCGCGGCCCGCTCTCAAAGATCTCTCCAATGGGCGCAATTACCGTTACGCGGCCAGACGGATCAAACAGGTCGAACGGAATCGGGTCGTCGGTGCGCGCAGCGGAGAAGATATTCGTCGGGCTGAAGCCCGGGCCGACGTAATGCACCTGGCGCCGCGTCAGTCCTTTGAAGTGCAGGGCGGCGTCGTTGACGGCGGCCTGGGTCGTGTTCATCGTCACCTTGTAGGTCTTAGCGACGATATCCACGCCGAAGTCAAACCGGCTGTCCACGACTCCGACCGTGTGGTAGATCTCGCCGTCCAGCGGATGAGGCGTTCGCGGCTGGAACAGCACGCCGCTCTCGGCCTGTGGAGCATTCAGAGCGCCCCCCTTCCAGTACCAGTCGGTAATCATCGTACTGTCGAATCGAACGCCGAAGTCAGTGACGTTCGGACTGAAATTCAACGTCACGTCCTCGAACCGGAACGCGCGGCCCTGCAGTTCTTCGACGTCCAGATGGGCGTTCAGGTTATAGGCGCCTGGCAGAACGAATACATCGAAGCCTTCCGCGGCGGAATAGTCGAACGCTTCCTGCAGGCCCTGCGTCTGAGAGCCGGCGACATCCAGTTGGGCGCCGCTTGGCAAGGTTACGCCCGAGGTCTGTACGACAATCGCCCCGGGATGATAGACAAACGGCACAAAGCCCGAATTAATGGCATTGCCGAGCTGTCGTTGCCAGACGAGGAAGTCGCCCCCGTCCACGTCGGCGTCGCCGTCGGCGTCACCCTGCGAGCGGTCGGCGCCGCTCGCCAGGCCGACGTTCGTTCGCCATCGGTCGAGGTCCGCCGCGTCGATCTTATAGTCCCGGTTGAAGTCGGCCTGCATTTGGGCGTCGAATTCCTCAATGATGACGTCCCAGGCGGCGAACGTAGGGACCCCGTTGCCCTGCGGGCCCGAGCCGTCGACGATTATCGTGAGCACATCGCCCGGCTCCATGGCGACCGTCGTAGGGGGAAGCGGCACAATGGCCCGCTGATTGGCGAAGTTGGCGTCGACCGTAATCAAGGGATCGGCGGAGTCGTTCTTAAAAATCCGCAGTGCCATCTGCCGAGCGGCTTCGAAGTCGGCTTGGGTCAGCAGGCCGCTAATCGTCACGCCGCCCAGGTCGATCTCCGGGGGCGCGGTCCAGGTCGCGACCATCGGACCGTGGCCCAAGATCGTGTTGGGCGCACTGCTGAACGCCGGGCTATTGCCCCGCGCATAACTATAGAGGACCCCCCCGCCGGCGGCAGCGCGTACGCGCCAGCCAGCGCCCGCCCCCGCCACGGATCCAGGGTCGTTGTGCGGCTCGAGATCCGACGGCTGGCCGTTAGGTCCGAGAAAGGCCCAGTCGCCATTGGGATTGTGTCGGGGGAGCCCGCCTGAGAAGTCGGCGTAAAAGTCGGCCGCAGCGCTACGCAGATAATTCGGCTCTGGGGCGTCGGCTGCTCCTTCGCCAATGGAGAGATCGAAGCCGACCATTTCCCCCGAGAAGCCGTCGGCCCGAGCTACAAAAAAATCGATAAAGTCGCCGGCGACAACACTGATCGCGGGGACTGCAACCGGCATCGCCCGATTCGCATTGACTCCCTGAGCAGGCAGCATGACGCCCCCCTCGCGGAGCGTTGCGGCTGCGCCTCCGGTCGAATTCTGCACGTGACGGACTTCATAACGGTTAAAGTTGCCGCTGGCGGCTAGATTCCAGAGGTCTGCCTCTAGGTGCACGGTGGCGGAAACGGGGGCCGTCCAGCGAACAATGTAGCCGCTTCCCTGCAAGCCGGACGGCGTGCGTCCGCCCACGGTTCCGGCGGGGGCGTCCAGGGCGCCATCCCCTGCTGACCTGAATAGCCCCGGCGGCGAATTGAATCCGCTGCTGCTGGGAACCCAGGCGGGCGCGCTGGAAGAGAGGTAGTTGAGATTGCTATTGGGACCAGGAGTGCTCGTATTGAACGTGAAGGGTGCGAAAACCCCGGTCGCCGTCTCTCGGCCCACCTGAAAAGCGCCAAAGGGGTTGCTCAAATCACTCCACAGGTCGGCCAACTGCCAAGTCTGGCCGGAGAGCAGGCGCCGAGCTTCAAGCGATTCGACTCGCGGCTGCCGGCCAATCGCGGGATGCTTCCCAAGATGATGGACTCTAGTCGCGTAACGATGCATGGTCGACCTGTCAGCGCTTCCGACTAAAAAGCCCGGCCATCACGCAGATGGTCGGGCTTAGTGAGTTTACCAAGGGCTGCGCACAAACGTTTAACGCTGAATCACCGACGCCGCCGAGCGACCGTTAGCGCTGTCAAGCCTGCTCCTAACAGCGCTAGACAAGCAGGTTCAGGCACGGCTGCCGCAGCGGCCGACGCGTTGATCGTGAAGTCAACGCCGATGAACCCCGGCGATGCGGCTGGTCCGCCGCCCGTCATGCCGAATTCGCGCTGCCATGCCAGGAAGTCATTGCCGTCGCTGTCGCCGTCGTTGTCAGCGTCTGATCCCGCGTCCACGCCGAAATCCCCCCTCCACTGGGCGAGATCGCCGGCGTCGACGGCGCCGGCGCCGTCGAAGTTGGCCGTCACGGAGCCGCCGCCCGAGAGTGGAGCGATGTGCAGCTCCAGTCGGTCGCCTTGAGCGACGGCAATACTCGTCAGGGAGAAGCCTTCCGGGTTGGCAGAATTCGTATCCGTGGGCCCGAAACCAAGCTCGTCGATAACGCCGCTCGCCAGCACGGCGCCGTTCTTGAGCAGCTTGTATTCATGCCGGCGATCCGTCCCGTCAGGCAACGTCAAGCGCCACATGCCGCCGCTGGCGTCCACGCTCATGGCGCGGGGAGCCGTCCAGCGGATGACGCTCGTTTGCGCCGCATCAACATCAGGAGGAGGGGTATGGATGGCTACCTTGTCGCCCGACCAATCGCCGTTGATCTCGGTAACTACCCCGCCCTCGGTTACCTTGGTCATATTGAATCCGCTGTAATCCTTTACCATTCCGGGCACGACCGGTCCGGTTTCGGGTTCCGGGGCGCCAGCCACGAACCAGCCTGGCGCATTTGTTCCCCAGCCGTGGTTTTCGCGCTCAGGTGTCGAGGCATTCTCGGCGCGGCCGAACAAGGTCTTGTCATACGGCGCGAAGCTGCCGCTTTTGAGCACTCCGAACGACCAGGCCGCGTCGGGTCCGATGCCGGTGGCAGAGGCGCCGGTCACGCTCCAATCGTCAGATAGATCCCAATGGGTGGTTGCGACTCGATTAGCGCCGGTGCGAACCACCGCGTTAAATCCATTGAAACCGGTTTGGTTGTCGCCGAAATACGCCCCTAGGCTAATAACCACCGTTTCGCCAGCGTTCAAGTTCAGATTGGTGACGCGGTAGAGGTTCGGGTGGATTGAACTGCGTATGGCAGCATTGATTTCGTCCTGCTCGGTGGCGAATGACCGCGGCTCGCCCGGTGTTTGGGCGTTGTCCGTGGTGTGGACTGGCATGCCAGTCTTGTTGACATAGCCGTGCCGGGCTACTTGCGGGGAGACTATGAGCTTGGTTTGACTTCCGCCCGATCCCTTGGTGATCATCATCTGATGAGGTCGGACATTGCCGCCATACAGCGGATCGGCGCCGCCGACGGCCGTAGTCACTGGATAGGTGCCAGTTTGCCACGACCTGACTTCGATGTCGTGAAGCCCGGACGTGTCGGCCGTATACTGCACGGCATACCAGCCGGTGAGAAAAGAGGTCGTTGGACCATGCCCGCCAATAATTCCGTGGGGGTAGTTGGGGTCGTCCCCTTCGGCGGTGGGCCAGTCGGTCAGGCCGCCAGTGTCGTAGGGCGCAACGCTGGCCTCAGTCGCCGGCACCCGCAACACGCCGGTGAAGGGGAATCCGAACCCGGTGGTCCAGCCCGTACCGCCCCCGCCGCCAGCAGGACCGGTTGAGTCGTAGACGATGAAACCGTTGTTATTGCCTGAAATGATGAACTGATCATTACTTACGGAGCTGGATCCCGAGCTGAGATAGCCGTAGGCCCAGTTTCCATCAGGATTGCTCGTTAATGTGTGATCGAACTCTTCAGCCAAGTCATGTACCGCTGCGCGGGCCGGATAACATTGGCTAAGCATCGCTAGTACAGCGGCCGCTCTCCATGCCGAGTACTTCAGTTGATGGACCATGTTTGCCCTTCCATTGCTGCGTGAGAACCGTAGAGCGACCCGTAGCTGTTACGCCTCAGATGCTTACGCTGAACCTGATCTACCTAGTGCTACGCTACCATCCAGAAGGATTGCGATCCGCCGTACCAGGCTCGGGCGATCGTTCAAGCGAGCATGCGTCCGGTGCGCCAGGCGCACTGGCCCCCCTTGGTGACTTGAACGACCGCCCTTGCCCTGTTGAAGCCTATGAATTCGACAAGTCTTGAGCGCTACGTGCTACGTGCGACGGCGCAACGCCATGCCGAGCGCCGTCAGGCTCGCCGCCAGCATTCCCGCGGTGGCCGGCTCGGGAATCACGAATTCGCTCAGCGTGACGTCCCAGGCAACGAAGGTGGGAACTCCCGAACCGCCAGCGCCGCTTCCGTCTACGCGAAACTTGAGCGTGTCCCCCGGCGCTACCGCGATGTCCCAGGGTCCGAATGACACTTTCTGGAGCACCACGCCGTTGACAATCGGAGGCAGCGAGTCTACCGAGAACAATGCCGTAGCGCCGCCATTTTTGAAAACGGCGAGCCGTTGCACGCGACTCTGCTCGAACAATTGCTCAATGGCGCCGCTGATCGAAATGCCGCCGGCGTTGACGCTTGCTGGCGCGGTCCAGATTACCTCTTGCGGCGCGTGCCCCACCAAGCCCGGATCAATTGTGACGCCAGGTTGCCACGGAGCGCGAAAGTAGGTCCAAGGGCCTCACTGCGCCGGATCGGTGCCCCAACCCGCTTGGCCGGACGCCGGGAGCCCGCCCGGAACGGATACCAGCGTGCTTGCTCCATCATCTTTGGGAAGGAACGTCCAGTCGCCGAAGGGGTTGTTCTGGGGTTGCGGGCCGCTGCCGGTATCGGCGTAATCGGCGGCGAAGTCGGCGGCTAGCGAACGAGAGTAGTCGACCTGAGCGGTGGCATGGCTGGAAAGAACGCCGCATACGACCATAGGCGCGGCAATCGTAGTACAGCAATTGAGCAGCTTCTTAAGTGTCATTAGCTCGTGCCTTTCATAAGCTAAGAAGAGAAGAGCGAACGCTTCCAAGTAGAGTGCCTATTCCCTGCGGACAATACATCGGTGCTCGATTGGTCAATTCCGCGGACAGAGAAATCGGGTGCGAAGCCGCCCTTTCCAGAGAAGCAAGCGACTCGCTGGAGTCTGCATAGGCGACACCTCCACGCGTGAGATCCGCTGTTATGACAAGGCATCCGCGATGCCGCTGGAACTAACGACCCCGCGGCGGCGCGTCGACTGACGATTGCTGGCGACAGCGCGACGCTTCAAACGGACTTTGGCGCCGCTTCACCGGGCTAAGCGCTCGCGAGCCTGCGGCCAATCGCCTTGCAGCCCGAGTTAGCTTTTTACCAATAAAGTGCACACCGTTAGCGTAGCTATTGACAACCGGCTGTCAATATTTTTGATGATATTTTTTTAGCCGGCGCGTCGCGTGATGTCCGCGGGAGATGTACGCCAAACGGCCCGGAAAGCCAATAAATGCCGAGATATTCAAGCAGACGGGAGAGGGAAGACCTCGACGCGGCCAGATTTCCGGCCGCGGCCAGGGTGGCTTTTTATTGATAAAATTTCCAAAAATAGTGTTAACTTTACTGGTCGGCGGACGCCCCCGCGGCTACAATCGGGTCCGACCGCCCGGCGATCCTGATTGCCGCGCGGGCGGTCTCTTTTTCTGTGGAAATGGGGCGGTTACGTGCCGATTTGGCGCTGCACCGGTTGCCAATCCCGTCCGTTCCGCCCCGCATCTATTCAGCCGGACTTAGCTTTAGGATTGGTGCTATGACTCGTCGGCGAGTGCGCGCATTTACCTTGGTTGAGCTGCTGGTCGTAATTGCCATTATTGGCGTTCTGGTCGCCCTGCTGCTGCCCGCCGTTCAAGCGGCTCGTGAAGCCGCCCGCCGGTCGCAATGCCAAAACAACGCCAAGCAGCTCGGCCTCGGCCTGGTGAACTACAACGACACTAAAGGGCACTTTCCACTGGGCGGAGAGGCCGGCATGACCCGGGACTCGAACCATCGCTATCATGAGGGGGGCGCGCCCAATGGCGGCACGGGAGGCCTGAACAACACGCACATGTCCTGGCTGGCCGCAATCCTGCCCTACATCGAGCAGCAACAGCTATTCGCCCAAATCCCGCCCGAGAACACGTTTGCCCCGATCCTGGCCTGGATGATGCGACTGCCCGACAGAATGCCGCCCCCGGTGGCGACGTTCCGATGCCCCAGCGACGATTACGAGCGAGACCTTGCCCACTCCAATTACACCGGCAGCATGGGACCCACCTGCCATCAGTTCGGCTGTAACATCAACAACTTCCCCTGCGAGAAGTACAAGGACTATTGGGAGCTGGTGAACATCGACCACGGCGATCCGGCCAATCCCTGTCCAGGCGGCCAGCCCTGCCCGCTGCATGGCATGTTCAGCCGGTGGGGGTTCAACCTCGTGCGTCTCAAGCAGCTTACCGATGGCTCCAGCAACACCATCATGTTCGGCGAAAAGCGTCCTGCTTATGAGGGCCACAGCGCCGAGATCACCCGCGCCGTGGGCGTCGGCTGGTGGGCAGGCACCAACAGCGGCTACGCCTTCGGAAACTCAATCATTCCAATCAATTACGACATTGACCCTAATCAGATCGCCTGCTCCCCTGGCGACCGCCATATTTGGAACCTGAACACTTCGATGGGCTTCAGCTCCCATCATCCGGGCGGGGCGCTGTTTTGCTACGCGGATGGATCCGTCCATTTCTTGCCCGAATCCCTCGAGCCGCTGATGCTGAGCTTCTTGGCTCATAAGAGCGACGGCAATCCGATTAACGCGTCGTATTGACCGCTCGGATCGGATTCCCTCAAAGACCTCTACCCTACTGTACTCGACCGGAATCGAGACATTATGCATCGAGTCGCAGTCGCATTCGCCGTCTCCGCAGCCCTGTCGACGGCATCCGGTTGCAGCGACGGCCTGGTGGACGTCACCGCCCGCGTGCTGCTGGATGGCCAGCCCGTCAGCGGCGCCGCCGTAACGTTGATGCCTGCCGGCGGCACGGACGCTCACGAGGCGTACGGCAGCAGCAATGAACAGGGGGTCGTCGAGGCCTTTACAACCACCGCGCGCGGCGATGGGGTAAGGCCGGGCGATTATAAGGTCCTCGTCAACAAGGCCGCGGAAGACGCTCCCCAGGAAATTCCTCGGCTCAACCCGAACGATCCGGACGCGCTCAAGCGATTTCAGGAAGCGACCCGGGGCGGCAACACGGCGTACACCCGCACCGCATTGCCGCGGGCGTATCTCGATCCGGCCCAAACCCCGCTTAAGGTTAGCATTACGCCTGATAGCGACGAGATCGTCCTGGAACTTAAGAGCAATGAAGCCAAATAACGCCCAACTTTGTCGGCAGGTCCGCTTACCAGGCCGCGTCCGCAACGCGCGAAGCGTTTCGCATCGGCGGCGCCCTACTAAGGGATTCGGTCTCTTTCTTCCGGCGATGTTCCTGAGCGGCTTGTTCCCAATACTGGCTCGCTGTGCGTCGGCTGCAATCGTCGTAGCTGCCAGCGATTCTTCAGACGAGGAAAAGGCAAGAGCCGATCTGGTGTGCGACGGCCGCGACGACCAGGAGGAGCTCGCCGCGTCGCTCGCCCGAGCCAAACGAGAAGCAGTGCGGATTGACGTCGATCCGAAGACTCAAACTACGGTCGACTGCGCCGTCAATCACGCGGTGCAGTGGCTTCCTGGCGTCTACCGTTTGTCGGGGACGCTGGAAGTTCCGGACGCCGCCAACTGCGTCATCGAAGCGGAAGGGACGGTGCTTCGCTATGAACCGCAGGAAGGCGACGCCGTGGTCATCCGGGGTATGAACCGTTGCCGCTATCGCTTCGGCACGATCGAAAGCGCCACCAGCGGCGCAGCTCTCAAGGTGGCGCCCCGCGAAACCATGCCGGCCCTCATGAGCTTCGTCGACTTTGCGGGGCTGATTGGTCAAGGCGCGCAAGGCATCGGCTTGCATCTTGACCCGACCGAGGAAAACGTTTGCGTCAATCGGTTCGTGGGCACCGACGTCATGGGATTCGACAAGGGCGTTTTAGTCGGCGGAGCTGGCGGACGGACGAATGCAGCGTCGACACAAAGCAAGTGCGACACGAACTGGTTTTGGCTCAGCTACGTCCGCATGTGCCGCACGTGCGTCGAAGAGGGCTCCGTAGGCGTCGACTGCAGCGTGTGGGAGGTCAATGTCGACGCCAGCCTCCCCGATAGCGTCGCGATCCGCGCCGGAGGGCTGTACGGCAAGTGGTACGTAATCATGGGCACGTACACCTTTGAAAAGAAGAACAAGGCGCTGATCCTCGAGCCCGGCGCGCGGCAATGCGTGTTCGACGTACACCCGCCGCTGGCGGATTTCGCGTGGGAAGACAACAGCGGTAACGATACCAACGTCATCGGCGGGCCTCGCTTATCGCGTCCCCGTGCGGCCGCCGCCGGCCGCTAGGTTGGGGCCGCCTCAGGCATCGCAGCCTCGTGATACGTGCGCAGAGCTACATGGCCGTTGTAGATAGCAAGCTGATCGCTCGCCTGCAGTCATTCGACGCGCCTACGATCTGCAACGCTATAGAATTGTTCGAGATCCGCCCGCGCCACGAGGGCTATACCGATTACCGAATCCGCGCCGCCTTTCCCGAGCTGCCGCCGGTCGTAGGCGCGGCCTGCACCGCCAAGTTTCGCTCCGGCGGCGAGCCAGCAAGCGGGGACCTGTACGGAATGGCAGAGCTGCTCTGCCGGGACATCGCTGAGGCGCAACTGCCGGCTATGGTGGTGTACCAGGACCTGGAAGATCCGCCCCTGGGCGCCACCTTTGGCGAGGTCATGTGCCGCATCTATCAGGGCTTAGGCGCGGCGGGGCTAATCACGTCCGGCGCTGGGCGCGACTTAACGCAGGTGCGGGAAATGGGTTTTCCCGTGTTTACAGGATCGACGATCGCCTCGCACGCTTACTGTCGCGCCGTCGAGGTCGGAACGCCCGTGCGCGTCGGCGGTCTGCAAGTCGAGAAAGGCGATTTGATCCATGCCGATGGCAACGGCGTCGTCGCCATCCCCTTAGAAATCGCCGCTGAGCTGCCCGAAGCGGCGCAAGCGTATCTGCAGTGCGAACTAGCGGTGCTGGGCGCCGACGTCAATCAGCGGCGGGAACCAGAGCATTTGCTAGCTCGACGTCGAGAAATGATCGACGGCATCGCTAAATTGCGGCGACAATGGTCGCGACGATCAACGACATAGGCGGCCACCTCAGCGGCAACGGCCGCCCGCTAGTAACCGGTGGAGTGACGGCGATGCTAAAGGGACTGTGGACGATCGGCGTCAAAGTGCCGAACTTGGAGCAGGAACTGGCGTTCCAGCTGCAGTTGGGCAGCGAGGTTGTGCTCGATGAAACGCTTGCCATCGACGGCGCGTCCTACCGCATTCCCCTGGTGAAGATGGGCGACAAGTACCTCCACCTCGCGGAACAGATGGTGTACGAACAGGCCCTCGGTATCGAGTTGCCGTATGGTCCGACACATCTGGTCTACGTCAGCGATGATTTCGAGCAGGACGTCGCGCAAGCCCTGCGCGCAGGCGCCTCGGCCATTCGCGAACCGGCCGAAGTATCCGCAGGATTCGGGGAGCGCAAGGTGGCGTTCCTGCGGTCGCCCAGTGGATGGATATTCGAAATCGCGAAGATCCATCGGCACGGCGTGCCGACGGTCATCGCCGATTGACGATCGAGGTCTTGGCCCGAAAGCCAACAAGCCGCAAACTGGCGCCGCGTTTGGTCAAAGGAGCCCGACATGCAAATCACTCGCCATCTGTACTTAGTCGGCTCGGAGCAGTTCGGCCTCAGCCATTTGCTCGACTGCAACTGCTACCTCATCGATTATGGTCGCGGCCTGGCCCTCGTCGACACGGGATTGGGCCTGGGGGTCGATGCCATTCTCGACAATCTGCGGAGCCATGGACTAGATCCACGCCGCCTGTCCCACATCCTCCTGACCCACACCCACCTGGGGCACTGGGGCGGCGCGGCGGGGCTGCGCGAGGCGACGGGCGCCGAAATCTGGGCCCCTGAGGCGGGCCGGCATTGGATGGAACACGTCGAGGAAGACCGCACGATCCAGCAAAATTTGCAGTTTGGGCGCTGGCCGCAGGAGTTAAGTCCACGCTCGTGCAGCCCCGATGTGACGTTCGCCGACGGCCGACGCCTGGAGCTAGGCGATGGGCGCGCTACCCTCGTGAGCGTGCAAGGGCATACCAAGGACTCCACCTGCATCCTCTGGGAACTCGGCGGCAAGCGGGCCTTGTTCACCGGGGACGTCGTGTTCTACGCGGGACTGATCGGGCTTATCAACGCCGACGGATCCAGCCTGGAGGACTACCGTCGCGACCTCCCGAAGCTGGCCGATCTGCGCGTGGATATGCTCCTGCCCGGCCATAGCGTGTTCGTGCTCCGGGACGGGCAAAAGCACATCAATCGCGCCCTCCGCAAGCTACAGGACTTCGTGCTGCCCGAGTCATTCTTCGAGACCAATGAGTTCATGTGGCAGAACGATTACGTCCGCTCTTTAAGTTAGCCGCGCGCGGGCCGGCTACTCGACTATCTCTTCTGTACGAAGGTCTCCATCGTCGCTCACGCTGAGCCGCCAGCGTTTACCGTTGGGCGAGGTCAGCATGATGCTCGCTCCGGCGGTCGGCAATTCCAAGTCGCCTGCAGAGGTCGCCTTGAGTTTTGCCTCGTACGGCTCATTGCCGTCGCGACTTTCGAGCGCGAAAGACGAAGACGACGCGGCGGACAACTGGGCGTTCATGCGCCAATCGGCCCTCGTAAGTTCGCCATCCGTCCGCTTGGCCGTCAGTCGAATGTAGTCTGAGGCTTGCTCCCGCGCCGCCCCCGGCTGATCTCGTTCCACGCTGATGGCGTCCACCGGCCCTGGCTCGCCGCCGTGCCGCACCGCGCTGAACTGCATCGTGCCGTCGGTTTTCATTCGCATGGCAACGGCGTCGAACGGCTCCAGACCGCGGTCCACGGCCAGCAAGCCCCCTTGAATCATCTGAAAGTCCAGCGGTTTGACCCGCCCGCTGCCGTGAGCTTCGACGATGAGGCCAAAGCGGCTCTGGCTGTCGGCTAGCGCCGAGACGCTGAGCATCTCATGGCCCTCGTTGCTGGGGAAGAGTCGATGGATGGTCAGCTCAGCCAGCGCATCGGTGTCGGGCTTTTTACCCTGCGTCGGGTAGATATCGAGCGCGCCTCGGTAGTAGTCGCCCAGCGGCGCTATTTCAAAGTTGCCTCCCGGCTGGGCGCGAATACGCCCGTGAGACGGGGGCAGCGGGTCGCTGACGCCGCCGCGCTGGAAACGAAGCTCGTCCGGAACTTCAAAGACGACTCCCGGACGAATGGAAAAACCGTCCAGGTGGATGGCCCCGCCGACGGTAAAATCACCAGGAACCGACGACGGCCCCTGTCCGCGCGCGACGCCGGCCTGCGCAAGCAGGATCGCCATAACCGGGGCGATTTCCAAAGCTGATGATCTCAATCGCATTGAAAATCTTCTCCTTATTGCTGCGCGCCGCCGGCGGCTCGTAAGACGCGGTCGACCAAGCCGCCGCGCTGGCAAGGCTGAGTCAGATCGCCGCCCGCCAGGCTGGCGGGCAGGCCCCAGAGGATCATGTTCTGATAATAGTCCGCGCCGTAGGTGCGGGCGCCGGTGTCGCAACGAATGAGATTCGGCAGATCCCAGCCGAGCCCCTGCACGCGGACGATGTTATCGGTGCTTCGGCGGGCGATCTCTAAGCCCAACTCGCGGTCGCCGCGGTAGATGTATGTCATGGCCACGATAATCACCTCCGGCGGGAAGGTGCCGTACCGTTCCAAGTCGGGCCCCTTGCCCGGCTCGGCGAAGCCCGCGACGCCCATGTCGACTAAACAGGTATCCTTCACCGTCTCGAGAGCCGCGGCGATGCGATCGTTGCGAAACACCGGCTCCTGACCATGGAAGTCGGCCATCCATTGGCCGTCTAATTGGCTCGACATGATGTCAGGTGATTTCATCCCTTTGGCGGGGTAGTTGAAGAAATCGTAGGAGCGGGTCTGCTCGTTCCACAAGTTTTCTTCGGTGAGCTTCTGCGCCTCGGCAAGCCACTGGCGGCATCGACGAGCGAAGTCGACGTCGCCCAGCCGCTCGGCCATGCTTCGCGCGAAGCGGATTTGCGCCATCCGCACCCCGGCCAGGTGAGTTACCATTCCATAAACGGGCGTGTGTTCCCACCATTCCTGCCCCTTGCCCTCGCGGTGAAAGCTGATCAGCCCGGGCTCGCCGTCGGCTAGGCCGGCGGTGAATTCCAGATTCTTTTTCACGGCCGGGTAGAACTCTTCCAGCACGGATCGGTCGCCCGTGCGCAGCCACAATCGATGGACCAGATCGGCGAAGCACGCGCCGTTGAGGCCGATTTGCCACTCGAACGCCGGCCTAGTGAAATCATTCGGCGGATATAGAAACGGTACGGCGCCGTCAGGCCGCATGTAGGCCGCGTACCCCCGTAGAATCTGCCGCTCGAGTTCGGGGAAGAAGTAGGTCACCGGCAAGTCGCCGTAGTAGTTCGAGGCAATGCAGCCCATGACCGAGCAGGTCCGCGGGCACTCCACAAGCTGAAAGGCGCCGACCGGGGCAGCCCAGGATGACAGCTCTGCGGCGGGGGCCGCCCAGACGCTGTCTTCGGCGAATTGCGAGAGACTGTCGACCAGCGCCGCCCGCAGCCAGACAGGCAGCGACTTGTCCGCGTAGATCGCTTCCTGCCAGGCGATGATCCGTGCGAGCCGCGACTGGTGGCTCGCGGCGAGCTGGCGCACTACGTCGATCGGCCCCTGGAACCACTCCCCGTACTGGGGTCGATACGTGCTCCTGGCAAAGCGGTCGGTCTTGCTCAGCGTAAAGTCATTCTGAACCCAGGTTTCATCAAAGTGCTTGATTTCGTCGTAGGCGCCGCCCTGCCAATCGCGCACGTGCCAGGCGAGCAGGAACCGCACGGTCTTGCGCTGCTTGGGCTTCAACGAGTACTTGACCCCCGCCGAGGCCCCAGCATCCTGCTGGTGAGCTGCCGGCAAGCCCTGGTGAATACTTGACCACGCCCCCCCGCCAACCGACAAATTCCCGCCGAATTCCACGTCCGGTTCGTCTACCACGGCGAGGGCGTATTTCGCGCGGCTTGCCTCGCCCGCCAGCGCTTGCCAATTGTCAGCTTTCGATTGACTCCGGACAAAACGATCGCCTCCCGCTTCGTTCGAATGAGCGCCCGGGAAGTTAAAAGCCACCATGCCGGCTTGAACTTGCTCGGTAAGGTTCTCGAGTCGGACTTCGAAGACCGCGCCCGGGGTCGCTGAAGCCTTGGCGTCGCCCGGCAAGAACGTGCTCCACGCTCGCAAGCTGACGGCGACTGGAGCGTCGGTCTGGTAATCGACGTCGACGATCGGGTAGTGCCCCCAGTAGCGGATGCTCTTCGCCGGCTTGACTCCTTCTGTTTTCGGGACCGAAACCCGCCAGTGGTTCATGTATGTTTCGTTCTTGGTGTACTCCCCGGGGTCGACCGGGTCGACGCAGCCGCGAAATTCCCCCCCTTGCAGCATTTTCTCCGACGCTAAAACCCATACGTCCTTGCCGACGGATATTCCCAAGAATGGGGTGAGCAGTTGGGCGTTCCGCAGCGTCTGATAGGGCGTCGGCTCAAGCATCAGCGAAGGAAAAAAGACGCTGGAAAACCCGAGCACCCCGGTCGTTTCGACGTCGAGACACCCCGTCCCGACGCCGCCCAGCGGCATACCGGCGCAAAGCTCGTCGCGGTCAGAAAAGACTATGGCCGACACCGGCGCGGAGTAGCCCTCGGCTTGAAATTCGGTCCATTGGCGAATCGGCGCCGCCGGATCGAACAGCGCGGCAGCCGCCGGCCAGGGGGCTTCGATGTGCAGTAATAGGAGCACAGCAACAAGCAGTTTATTCATTTCATTCCCCTAGCTGGCAGAATCCAAGAAAAGGCCGGCCGCGGCGGCAGGCTACTGCGGGTCGCAATAGGTTTGTCGAATGCGGATGACTTCGGGAACGTTCATCCAGGTGTTAAGGATGTCGTAGAGATTGCCGTGCTCTTCTTGCAGATCGATCATGCGGCCGCTCTTCCGCTCGCGCACCGCCGCCTTCCACATCGCGCTGGCAGCGACGCCCAGGAGCGTCGAGGGTTCGCATTGAATCTGGTAGCCGAGTTTGAACAGATCGTCGACGGACGCCTCCATCAAACGATTGTCGTATTCCAGCCGGTCCTCCTTCTGGCGCATCTGCGTGCCCAGCGTGCGAATAATGACCATGGGGCCTTCAATCTGTCCTCGGAAGAACCGGGCATGTTCCAAGGTGGGTGCAATTGCGAAGATGGCGTCCGCCCCGGCTCGCTGGTAGGCCTGCGAGCGCCGCACCCAGTCGTCGCGCCGATCCTCCTCGCTATGAAACTTCGTGCAAGCGTAACTTGACGCCCGGCCGAAGATCATGAAGTTTTCGCTGAATCGTTCTCCGACCAGGGCGCGAATCTTCTCCGCCGTGCTCTCCATCGATTCGAGCTCCGGCACGTGCGGCGGGCAAAACACGCACTTGTAAATCATTCCGCAGTCGTCGATATGCAGGGCCGCCGCTCCCGCGCGCTCAAATTCATGGAGCCAGTACACTGCGGCATATACGTCGCCGAATCCCTGCTCGAAGTCGACCATGATCGGCAAGTTGATCGATCGGCGGATCTTCCGCACTGTATCGAGCAGTTCGGTGGGCGTAATGACGCCGGTGTCGGGCTGGCCGTTGACGAACCCCATTTGCAGCGATTGCACGCCGACGGCGTCGAAGCCCGCCTTTTCCGCAATCTTCGCCGACAGAACGTCATGGACCCCCATGATCCATAGGGGACGGCCCTGTGAGAGGAGCGGTTTGATGTAAGGCACGTTTTGCATGTGGTGTCCTTTAAGCTCTTGCTGCCGACGCCGCGTGAACAATCGCATCCGCGTCAATGCCGTGCAAACGGTACGTCTCGGCGAGAGCGCCCGAGGCGCCGAACCTGGTCACCCCCAGCGGCTTGACCCGCATGCCGAACGCCGATCCGAGCCAGGCCAGCGCCAACGGATGGCCGTCGAGGATCGTCACGAGTTGCGCAGTCGGCGGGAGCGACGCCAGCAGGGATTGCAGGTGACCGCCGGCGTGGGCCCCGGGGCTGGCCTGGGCCGTCCAATCGCGCAGCAACCGGTCCGCGGAAGTGACGACCAGCAGCGCCGGCGGCGGGCCACTCTCCGCCAGCGCGGCTTGGGCCGCAATCGCCTCGGGTAACATAGCGCCCATGGCGACGATCGCCTGCTCGGTATCGTCGCCGGGCCGTATCAACCAGTATCCTCCCGAGAGAATCGCTTGTCGCAGTTCGGGCGTCATCTCGCGAACCGGCTGCTTCAGCTTGCGCGTTGACAGCCGCAGGTAGACGGAGCCGCCGTCCTCAGCCTGCAGGTGGTCGAAGCTCCACATCAACATCTCATGAAGCTCGTCGGCGTAGGCGGGCTCGAAATAGGTGAGGCCCGGATGGCCGATTCCTATGAGCGGCGTGAGAATCGATTGGTGGGCCCCGCCCTCAGGGGCGAGCGTAACGCCCGAAGGGGTCCCAGCGACGATGAACCTGGCGTCCTGATAACAGGCGTAGTTCATCGCATCGAGGCCTCGGCGGATGAACGGGTCGTAGAGCGTGCCGATGGGAAACAGCCGCTCGCCGTGGTGCTTAGCAGCCAACCCCGCGGCGCCAAGCTGTAGAAACAGATTGGTCTCGGCGATGCCGAATTCGAAATGCTGCCCCTCCGGGCCGATCGACCACGGAAGCGACGATTGGACCTGCTCTTCCGCAAAAAAATTGCGACGACCTTTGCGGCGAAAGATGCCGCGCTTGGTGATCCACGGTCCCAGGTTAGTGCTGGAGGCGACGTCCGGCGAAACAGTGATGATCCGACGGCTCAACTCGTCGCGGCGCCGCCCTAACTCGTTAAGCAAACGGCCAAAGGCGTTCTGCGTCGACATCTCTTCGCTCACCGGAAGGGGAGCATCGTACGGGACGGATATCTGCGGCGCCTCGTAGTTGCGGGACCCGCTGTCGATAAAGGGCACCGAGGCAATAAAGGTTTCGAGCTTTTCAGCGGCGATCGGCAGGCCCGCGAAGGGCGCCCATTCGTCCCCTTTATCGATTTGCATCGAGCGGCGGAAATCGTCGAACTGCTGAGGCGACATCAGCCCGGCGTGATTATCTTTGTGCCCGGCCATGGGCAGGCCATACCCTTTAATCGTGTACGCCGCCACGGCGGTCGGCTGGTCGTCCTGTATGCCGTGAAATGCGTCGAGCACGGTCTCCATGTCGTGCCCGGCGAGATTGGTCATTAGGGCGTGGAGCGATGAATCATCGTACTGGTCAAGCAATGAAGCGACGCCTGCCGTGCCCGCCAGGTCCTGGCGCAACTTGGTTCGCCACGCGCGGCCGCCTTGGTAGACGAGCGCTGAATAGAGAGAGTTAGGGCAGTTATCAATCCAGTGCTTCAGGGCGTCGCCGCCGGGTTTGGCAAAGGCGGCCTTAAGGCGGCGCCCGTATTTGAGTACGATGATCCGCCAATCGACCATCCGAAATAGCTGCCGCACGCGCTGGACGAGTTGATCTTCAACAACCAGATCCAGACTTTGCCGGTTGTAGTCGATGACCCACCAGACGTTGCGCAGGTCGTGCTTCCAACCCTCGAAAAGGGCTTCAAAGACATTCCCCTCGTCCAACTCGGCGTCGCCGACGATAGCGACCATGCGCCCGCAGCGGCGGTCGCGGGGCAAGAAGCCTTTCGCGCGCAAATAGTCTTGCACCAACGAGGTGAATACCGTCATCGCGGCGCCCATGCCGACCGAGCCGGTCGAGATATCGACTTCGTCGGCGTCTTTGGTCCGGGAAGGGTAAGCCTGCGCGCCGCCCAGGGCGCGGAACCTCTCCAAGTTCGCGCGGCTCTGTCGCCCCAGTAGGTATTGGATCGCATGAAATACAGGACTGGCGTGAGGCTTCACGGCCACGCGGTCCTCCGGACGAAGAACATCGAAGTACAGCGCCGACATGAGGGTGACCAGCGAAGCGCTCGACGCCTGGTGTCCGCCGACCTTCAGGCGATCGGTCTTCGGGCGAACGTGATTGGCATGGTGAACGATCCAGGCCGCCAGCCAGAGCACTTTTTGTTCGAGGGCTTCCAGCATGAGTCGCCGCTCATGCTGGGGATAAGCAGTTGACCGTCTGCCGGCGGCTTGAGACGACTGTTCCACGCGCGACATGGCGAATTGCTCCCTGCTGGCGCGGTCGAAGTTCGAAGGCGATGCCAACGGCAATTCTAACGAAGTCGGCGCGGCGTTTGGTTGCTAAAAGACGCAATCTGTCGCTAAAATGCACAACATCCTGCCGCTTTGCGCCCCTCTTCCGATCAATCATGCCAACGGACGTTCTTTGCGACGTTGACGCCCAGATCCTGGAGCGCCTGCAGTCCAACGCTCGGCTCTCCAACGCGGCCTTGGCTAAGGCGGTTGGATTGTCGCCCTCGGCCTGCCTCCGCCGCGTCCGCGCGCTGCAGAGACAGGGATATGTCCGCAGATACGTGGCGATGCTCGATCCCCAGCGGCTGGGACTCGGCGCCAATGTATTTGTTCAGGTCAGTCTCCTCAGAAAGGATGAGGCGACGCTGCAAGGCTTCGAGCAGGCAGTCGTCAAGTGCCCAGAAGTGGTCGAGTGTTATCTCATGACGGGCGATTCCGATTATCTGCTGAGGGTCGTCGTCCCGGACGTCGCCGCGTTCGAGCGGTTCCTAATGAGCCAGCTCACCCGAATCGCGGGCATCGGCTCCATACGCTCAAGCTTTTCTCTGAAGCAGGTTAAGTACACCACCGCCTTGCCGCTGGACGGCCTCGTCGGAGGCTAAACCAGCGCCCGCAATGGCGCCGAAAGGGTGACGCGGCCGCCCTCGTCGCGGGAACGATACGCGGCTTCGACGGCGGCCACCGTCGCCCGACCGTCCCAGGCCGTGACCCGCGGCGCCGCGTTGTTCGCAATACAGTCGATGAAATGGTCCATCTGTCGCTTGAACTGATAATGCGGATTGGAACGCGGCGAAAGCGGTCCCCCGGGCGCGCGGTACGGGTCGGGAAGTTCCACTTGAAACCAGCCGCGATACGAGGGTCGTTTCTCCTCGAGCGAATACATCATGATCCGCGGCATTTCGGGCGAATCCCATGGCAACAGGTCGAATACCAGATGGCCGCGGGTTCCATAGATCATTCCATACTCCGACCACTCGCCGACGCCTGAGCCAATGTGCAAGATCGGAGACAATCCGCGACCGACGTTGCCCGATTCAAAGACGCCGACGCAGCCATTGGTAAACTTCATCAGGGCGACGGCGAAGTCTTCGTGCGGACCGCCGAGGAGCTGGTCCCCGATCAGATCCTTACGCACGTTCAGCAACTGCACGTCGATTGATTCGAGTTCCGCATCGGTCCACCAGCGCCAGAGGTCGAGATAGTGCGGCAGATGGTCGGCGAGTATCCCTCCGCCGGCCGACGGGCTGGTCCAGCGCCACTCGTAGCTCGTGCGGTAATCGGGCGGACAGAGGCGATCAGGGTCCAGCCTCACGGCCGCACTCCAGTGAACGACGAGGTAGAAGACGTGCCCCAGGGTTCCGTCCTCAATAATGCGCTTGATCGCCTCGAACCCTGGATTGAACCGCTTTTCGTGGCCAACGGTCAGGATGGCGCCGCACCGTTCGGCGGCCACGATGAGGGCGTCGCACTCGGCAACCGTGCGGGCCATGGGCTTCTCGATCAGTACATGCAGTCCTCGCTCCAGGGCGCTGAGGGCCAGCTCGGCATGCGTATCCGGCGGCGTGGCGATGACTACGGCGTCTAGTCGCTCGCGGCTAAGCATCTCGCCGTAGTCGACGTACCAGCTTTTCCCATTCCAGCGCTGCGCCGCTTGCCGCGCGGTCACTTCATCCAGGGCGCACGTCGCGGTCAGTTCGACTTCCGGACGTTCCCAGATCCACGGCAGATGGCCGATCCAGGCGGCGCCGCCGCACCCTACTACTGCCAGGCGAATCATGGAGGGTCCTTTATCGAAGTATATGAGGGTGACGCGAGTCCCCCGTTGAATTCAATGTTCGCCCGCTGCGTTGCACGCCGAAGGATACCGGGAAGCTTATCTGCAGCGGCGCGGCCGCGATTGGTCGTGGAGCGGTGCGCCGGATCGTCGAACCCATCGTCGCTCACGCCAGAAGATACGGCAGCGTCTGGCCATGAACGTCAGTGAGGCGAAAATCGCGGCCTTGATGGCGGAAGACGAGCTGCTCGTGATCCACGCCCAGTAGATGCAGCATCGTGGCGTGGAGATCATGGACATGTACGGGGTCTTTAATCACGTCGTAACCAAAGTCGTCCGTTTCCCCGATCGTCGCCCCCGCCCGGAAGCCGCCGCCGGCCACCCAAAACGAAAAGCACTTCATATGGTGGTCGCGGCCGTACTTCGCCGGGTCCGGATTACCCTGAAGCATCGGCGTGCGGCCAAACTCGCCCGTCCAAACCACCAGCGTTTCTTCGAGCATGCCGCGATTCTTCAGGTCGGCGATCAATCCGGCCGCCGCCTGGTCATTGGCCTTGCACATCGCCGGCATGGCGCTGGGCAATCCGAGGTGGTGGTCCCAATCGGCGTGGTATAACTGAATGAAGCGGACGCCTCGCTCCGCCAGCCGCCGAGCCAGCAGGCAATTCGCCGCCTGGGTCCCGGGCTTCGTCACGTCGGGTCCATAGAGATCCAGCGTGCTTTGCGATTCGTTGGAAATGTCGACCAGTTCCGGCACGCTCAACTGCATCCGGAACGCTTGCTCGAAGGCTTCGATTCGCGTGACGATCTCGGGATCGCCGACGGCCTCATACTTAAGTTGATTAATCGTCCCCAGAGCGTCCAGCATGTCGCGCCGTAGCGAGCGATCGACGCCCTCGGGGTTGGAAACATATAGAACGGGGTCTCCGTGGCTTAAGAACCTCACTCCTTGATGTCGCGAAGGGAGAAACCCGTTGCCCCAGTAGCGGACATTCAACGGTTGCCCGGGCGTGGTCACCGACACCAGTACGACGAACGCCGGCAGATTGGCGGTTTCGGCCCCCAGACCATACGATAGCCACGCCCCCATGGTCGGCCTGCCCGGCTGCTGCCCGCCTGTTTGCATAAAGGTAATCGCCGGATCGTGATTGATCGCTTCGGTGACGCCGGTGCGAACGATCGAGATCTGGTCAGCCACCCTGGCCGTATGGGGCAACAATTCTGATAGCTCGGCGCCGCTTTGGCCGTGACGGGAAAATTTGTACGGCGCCCCGCAGACCAGCAGCTTTTGCCCGCGAATCTGGGCCAGTCGCTGCCCTTGGGTCAAACTCTCGGGCATTGGCTGACCATGCAGCTCGTTGAGCTTCGGGCGATGATTAAGTAGTTCGAACTGAGACGGCGCCCCGGATTGGAACAGGAAAATCACTCGCTTGGCCTGAGGCGCAAAGTGCAACCGCGGGAGCATCCCAGGGGCACTGGACGGCGCTTCGGACGCCAGTAAGCGAGGATTAAGCAGCGAAGCCAACGCCAGCGATCCGACGCCTCTGGCCCCGCGGCTCAGGAACTGCCGGCGCGTCGCCGCTTGCTCGGCCGGGTAATCGCGCTGGCCGACGATGCACAGCTTATTCTGGTTATTCTTTGGTAATTGCTTCATCGAGGTTGAGCACCGCCTGGGCGACGATCGTGGCGGCAGCCAGACGCACCGCGTCAATGCCTTCCGGCCGGGGCAAGTCGCCAACGGCCAAAAAGCGCTCAGCCGCCGCCGGCTCGGCAGAGAATCTGGCTGCGGCCTTCTCGTATAACGATTCCAGGGCCGCCGCCTCGGTCGCTTGCGGCGGCCTGGCCAGAACCACCAGGTACATGTGAGCAATTTGCTCGTGAACGTCGCCGCCGCATTCGGCTGACGCTCGCCCCGCCAGGCCCCGCGCCGCTTCCACAAAAGAGGTCTCATTGAGGGTGACAAGGGATTGCAGCGGGCTATTGGTGATCGGGCGGGCCAGCGCGCAGGTGTTTCGCGTCGGAGCGTCAAACACAGAAAACACCGGATGAACCAGCGACCGCTTCCAAAAGGTATACAAGCCCCGCCGATAAAGATTGGGGCCATGGTCCTGGATCCACGTCTTATGCGGCGCGTCGGCCCAGGCCATTTCTTCCCACAATCCCGGCGGGTGGTAGGGGAACACGCTGGGGCCACCCAGGCGCTGTTCGAGCAGTCCGCCCGCCGCCAGGGTGCAGTCGCGAATAATCTCCGCAGGAAGTCGGATCCGCGGCCCGCGTGCCACCAGGCGATTCTCCGGATCGAGTCCGGACGTCGCCTTCGACCACGCCGATGATTGTCGATAGGCGCTGCTAGTGACGATCAGTCGCAAGAGATGTTTGACGTCCCAGCCGCTCTCGCGCAGCTCAATCGCCAGCCAGTCGAGCAGCTCTGGATGCGACGGCCACTGGCCCTGCGAACCGAAATCATCGACTGTCTTCACCAAACCGATCCCAAAGCAGGCCGCCCACAGGCGATTGGCGACAACTCGGGCCGTGAGCGGATTCTCGTCCCCGACCAGCCACTTTGCCAGCGCCAGGCGATCGACCCGTTCGGCGTCAATCGTGCCAAGAATTGCCGGAACCGCCGGCTGCACCTCCTCCCCCAGATTGCGGTAGTCGCCTCGAAGGCGAATATGCGTAGGATGGCGCTGCGGCACATCTGCCATTACGCGAACCATCGGCGCTGCCGCCCGCAACCGGTCGTACTGTTGTTGGTAACTGGCCGCCTCCGCCTGCAAGCTCGCCGTTGCCAGCGCTATAACGCTGCTTCGATAGAATCGGTCGATGACGCGACGCTGCTGCTGGCTAATTCGCCCTTCAACCAGTTGCAGCGCCTTATTCACAGCTTCGCCGGCTAATGATGCGATCTCTGCTTCGCTAAGCACGCGGTCGTACACTCGGACTTCGTCAACGGCTCCGTGCATCGCGCTTTCGCCGTGAGCGCGGCTGCCAATCCGCAAGGGAGCGTTGCTAACGACGCTCTTGAGCATTGCGCCCTGAACGTCGACCTGGGTGGGCTGGACAATGCCGTCGAAGTACACGTTCACCGCCTGCGGGCCCTCGCCGCCGCTGCACGTCACGAATAGGTGCAGCCACTCGTCGGGTACATATTCGGTTTTCGTAGTCAGCTTCACGGCCGCGGCGGGCCAGGCGTCGGTTATGTGAACCATGGCCCGACCCGCCTGCAAGTACAGGTCGAATCCACGCCCTGCCGATTGCGGATCGGTGCAGCTCAGCGCCACGCCTCCTTGAGCGGTCGGCTTTACCCACGCCCCGTACGAAAAGCCCCGGCTAACGTCGACTGAGTTGAGCGGCCCGGCTTCGAGAAACGCATGCCCGTCAAAGGCGCAAGCCCCCCCGACGATGCCGGCAACCAGGGACGGGTCATGATCGTCATTCGGCGTCGCGCACTCGACGTGTGCAATAGTTGTCGGGCAGCTTGAATCTCGCCACGCGTCATCGGACGCGCCGTCGAACAGAAACTCAGCCACAATTCCTTGTCGCAAGGACTTCAGCGGCTCGCGGCGCGCGGCGGCCGCTTCCCATCCCGGCTGCTCGCTCAGCAATTGCCGCTCCCGCTCGCTTAGCGTCTGCTGTGCCCTGGCGAGGCGCTGTTCGATCTGTCGTGCCTTCGTTTGTTGTTCCGGCGCGAAGGCGGGAATTGAGGGCGGGGACTCAGCCCCCTCGTACAGGGGCGTTTCGGGCACCTGATCGAAGAATGCCATGAAGCTGTAGAAATCTCGCACCGTAAGCGGATCAAATTTATGGTCGTGGCATTCCGCGCACTGCATCGTCAGGCCCAACCAGACGGCGGATGTTGTCGTAAGTCGATCGACGGCGTACTTGACTGCGTACTCCGCCGGATCCGAGCCGGCTTCAGAGGTCGTCGGACCGTTCCGATTGAAGGCTGACGCGATCCGCTGACTCTGCGTGGCGTCGGGCAACAGGTCGCCGGCTAGCTGCTCAATCGTGAACTGGTCAAACGGCATGTTGCTGTTGAAGGCCGCGATCACCCAATCGCGATAGGGCCACATCTGGCGATGACTATCCTTCTCGTAGCCGTCCGTGTCCGCATAGCGCGCCAGGTCGAGCCAGTCGACGGCCATCCGTTCGCCATACCGCGGCGAAGCGAGCAGTCGATCCACAATACGTTCGTACGCCTGCGGCGATTCATCGGCGAGAAAGGCGTCGACTTCGGCAATCGTCGGCGGCAAGCCTGCCAAATCGAAGGAAACGCGGCGAATCAGCGTTCGGCGGTCGGCCTCCGGCGAGGGACTAAGCCCGGCGTCCGCTAATCGCTTCAAAATGAATCGGTCGATCGCGTTGCGACACCACACATCGCTGGCGACGCTCGGCGTCGCCGGCTGATGGGGCGAAATGAAGGACCAATGTTTCTCGTAGGCGGCGCCCTCGCTGATCCACGCACGCAGCAACTGCCGCTGCTGCTCGACGAGTCGCTTGCCCGAGTCGGGCGGCGGCATCACTTCGCGCTCGTCCGTGGAAGAGATGCGGCGCACCAGTTCACTCTCCTCCGGGTGTCCCGGGACGACGGCCGGGGCGCCTGACGACGTTTCCGCAAGCGCGCCCTCGGCTGTATCAAGCCGAAGCTCAGCCTGTCGCTCGTTCGCGTCCGGACCATGACAGCGAAAGCAGTTCTCCGCCAGGATTGGCCGCACATCGCGGTTATAGCTCGGCGCAGACCCCGCGCTGCCGCCGTCAGCCATGGCGCCATGCGCCCACGCGGCGAGCGACGCGATGCAACTCAAGGCAACGGCGGTTCTGTTGATGAAGGACAGCTCATTCATGATCGGTAAGCAGGCGTGCGCAGCGGCCGCTTCGACGGTTACGCCATAATCTGGTGAACCACCTCGCCGTGTACGTCCGTCAGACGGAAATCCCGCCCGTTATAGCGGTAGGTAAGCCTGGTATGGTCGATGCCCAACAGGTGCAGAACCGTCGCATGCAGGTCATACATGCTCACGCGATCCTTGACGGCTTTGTAACCGAGTTCGTCGGTCTCGCCATAAGCGATGCCGCCGCGGACGCCGCCCCCCGCCAGCCACATCGTGAAGCCGTAAGGGTTATGATCGCGCCCGTCGCCGGGGCCTTCGCACACTGGCGTGCGACCGAATTCAGTTCCCCAAACCACGAGCGTGTCGTCCAACAACCCCCGTTGCTTGAGATCCGTGACAAGTCCTGCAATCGGCAGATCAACCTCCCTGGCGTTGCCTTCGTGGCCCGCCCGCAGATTAGAGTGCTGATCCCACTTGTAGCTGTGCGAGCATTGGACGAAACGCACGCCCCGCTCGATCAGTCGGCGGGCCAGCAGACATTGCCGGCCAAAGTTGTCCGTCGCGCCTCCGCCAATGCCGTATAGCCGCTGCGTCGCGGGCGTCTCGTGGGATAGGTCCAGCACGTCGGGCGCTTCGGCCTGCATGCGAAACGCCAGCTCGAACGACTCGATCCGCGCCTCCAATCGAGACTCGGGGGGCGACCCCGCCAAATGCGACCGGTTGGCATCCTGGATAAAATCGAGCTGCATCCGCTGCAACCGGTCGGTCGGCTCGGCGCGCTGCAGATTGCTGATCTTGGCTTTAGTCATCGGCGTCTTGAAATCGCCGATGGCCGTCCCTTGGAAACACGTCGGCAGGAAGGACGAACCGTAGTTCTGTTGAGCGCCGTGCATCATCGGGGGAGCAATCGTGACGAACGCCGGCAGGTCTTCGTTCTCGGCGCCGAGTCCGTAGCTTATCCACGCTCCGACGCTCGGCCGGGGAAATACCGCAGAACCGGTGTGAAGCTGCAGAATCGCTCCGCCGTGGTCGACCTGCTCCACGTGCATCGAACGTATCAGGCAGATCTCGTCGATCACCGAGCCGACGTGCGGCAGCAGCGTACTGACCGGCAGCCCGCTTTCGCCGTAGCGGTTGAACGACCATGGGGATCGCAATAGGTTTCCCGTCTGAGCGAATTGCCGCGGCCGGTCGAAGGGCAACGGCTTGCCGTCCATCCGGTCCAGTTCCGGCTTCGGGTCGAACGTATCCAGATGGCTCACGCCGCCGTGCATGAACAAAAAGATCACCCTCCGGGCGCGCCCGCCGAATTGGGGCGGCCGCATTTGCAGCGGATTGGCCTCGCTGCTGAAGTCGTGCGGCGCTGCGGCAGCGTTGCCGTTCAGCATGGCCAACAGCGCGAGATGCCCGAATCCACAGGCCGTGCGTTGCAGCAACTGGCGACGGCTCAGCGCCCATTCGCCGCCCGATGCAGGCACGACCGTGCCGGTGATAGCTCGCCTAGTCGACATAAATGAACTGGTTGAGGCAGAACAGCGATTGACAGCATGCACGCAGCCCGAGAAATCGATACGGTTCAATCCCTAGCGGCTCTATCTCGTCGACCATCGCGGCGTCTTCGGCCGACAGCGATGCGAGTTGGAACGCCGATTGAGCCGTCTCTGCATACGCTTCGATGAAGTCCAGCGCGCGCTCGACTTCATCGCTGGCAGCTTCGCGTCCCAGAGCCCGCAGATAGCCGTAGCGAACCGCGCCGTTCAAGAGGGAGTCGCCGCTGCCAGTGGCGCTGGCTTGTTGGAGGCTTCGGACGGCGAACCAGCCCGCCGCCCTGCGAGCGAACGTGCTGTTGATGAGAAACAGCGCTTGCGGCGCCACGGTCGTTTCGCCGCGCACGGGCGACGGTTCATGCTCGTTGGCTACGTCAAACAGCTTCAGCGCTTCCGGCCGGGAATTGCGAATCACCGGCAGATAGATGCTGCGGCGCGGATGCTGAAACGGGGGAAAAATGTCCTTCCCAGAGATATCGACGGTGAATAATTCACGCGACGCGTCGACCGGCGTATACCCCTCATTGAATAGAGTGCCCCCCATGGCCAGGTCGAGCTGACCCGAGACATCCAGCAACGCGTCCCGGATTTCTTCTGCCGATAAGCGGCGGCGGCGCATACGCCAGAGGAGATCGTTCTCCGGATCCGACGACGCGCCCAATGCGTTGTCAGCGTACGCCTGCTGGTAGGTGTTTGAGAGCACGATTAGCCGGTGCATCGCTTTGACTGACCAACCGCTCTCCATGAACCGGACGGCGAGCCAGTCCAACAGTTTCGGATGAGTCGGCCGCGACCCCAGCTTGCCAAAATTGCCGCTCGTAGCGACCAGCCCGCGATCGAAGTGGTGCTGCCAGATCCGATTGACCATCACCCGCGCCGTCAACGGATGTCTGCCGTCGACAAGCCACCGCGCCAGCGCCAAGCGGCCGCTCACGGCGCCCTCGATCGGCGGATTTTCGGCTCCGGCGATGATCTGCAGAAAACGCCGCGGGACCTCCGGCCCTAAACTCTGATAGCTTCCTCGCCGATGAATCCGCAGGTTCTTGGGCGACGGGCTGTCGCGGACGACCATGATTTTGGCTTCCCGGCCGGTCGGATCTTGGACGGCTTTTTCAATCCACTTCGAGTCCGGCGCCTCGTCGGCCATCACCGCGGTACTGGCGAAGATCCCCGCCAGCGAGTAGTAATCTGCCGTGGGAATCGGATCGAACTTGTGATCGTGGCACCGCGCGCACCCCACAGTGAGACCCATCAAGGCGATGCTCGTAGCCGAAAGTTGCTCGTCGGCGATATCCAGCAGCATTTGGCGCTTGTCGCGCATCACGACCGGCTTCGGCCCGACCTGCAGAAAGCCCGTCGCCACCAGTTGGGCGAAATCTTGCTCCGCATCGCCGGTCGTCTCCAGCAGATCGCCGGCTAACTGTTCGACGACGAACTGGTCGAACGGCTTATCCTCGTTCAGCGCGTTGATCACGTAGTCGCGATAGCGCCAGGCATGCAGATAAGCGTTGTTCCCGTCATGCCCCGCCGATTCGGCGAAGCGGACCGCGTCAAGCCAGTGTTGGGCCCAGCGTTCGCCGTATCGGGGCGAGGCAAGAAGCCGGTCGACGACTCTGGCGTAAGCGTCCGGCATATCATCCTTCAAAAAGTCGACGATTTCTTCCGGCTTTGGCGGCAACCCGGTCAGATCAAACGTGATGCGCCGCAGCAGCGTCAAGCGATCTGCCGGCCGGGCGGGCCGCAGACCGGCTGTTTCCAATCTCGCGAGTATGAACCGATCCACGTCGTTCGCCGGCCAGCTTTCGTCTACGACTGGCGGAACGGGCGAAGCGTTGATGGGCTGGAAGGCCCAAAAGCGGAGTTGTTCGCGGTTGAAGTTCGCATCCAACGAACTGGCGGCCGATGTGAAAGAGGCTGGTAATTCCGCTTCGGCACCCCGCAGAATGCCGTGCGAGCCTGGTTGGAGGGCCGCTGTCCACAGCAGCCCTGTGGATAAGCAAACGCGATGGAGTCGAACCAGGCGCATCGACGTTCTCGCGGCGATAGAGGAGCCGAATCGGGAGCCCTGCTCCGATCCACCCGAGGTGGCTTTTTAGCAATCAACGTCAATCTTAGCCGAAATCGCAATGGGGAGCAACCGGGCAGGATCGCCCATGGGCGACCGAGGCAGGCGGAGTGCTGCAATGCCGGTCCGATCAGTCACCCTGCATTTCGTTAAGCGCCTTGAGCTGTTCGTCATCGCCAAAATAGATCGGCCGCAACGACAAGCCGCCGTCCACGACCAGTTCGGCGCCGGTCACATACCGGGCGAGTATCGGGGACAACAAAAAGGCGGCCGCGTGACCGCAATCAAGCGGCTGCCCGAACCGGCGCAGCGGTATTTCTTGTCGGAGCTTAGCCTCTATGTCAGCCGGAATGCCGGCGGTCAGACGCGTCCGGTAGTGTCCCGGAACGAGCAGATTGACGCGGATCCCATGCGGCGCCAGCTCCACTGCCATGGTTTCGACCAGCGACTTCAGACCGACCTTCGATATTCGATAGACCGCTTCGGCGGGCCCCGGCGTGTACATCGACGTGCTGCCCACCACCACGATCGCCCCGGGCTTCTTTTGCGAAATCAGATGTCTGGCCGCCTCGCGACATCCCCACACGCAGGCGGCGAGATTCGTGTCGATGACCGACCGGAATGTCTCGGCGTCGATCTGCGTCAGCGGCTGGTGATGCGCCCGCGCGGCGTTGTTCACGAAATAGTCGAGGCCGTTTAAGCGCTCGGCAGCTTCTGCCACCATCCGCTTAACGTCGTCTTCACGGCTAACGTCGGCCTGGATCGAATGAACGTCGCCGCCCAAGGCTTTCAAGTCTTCGACGACGGCGTGATCAACGCCCCGGCTGGCCAGTGCCAGATTAACCCCCTCGGCGGCCAGCACCTCGGCGATGCCCCGTCCAATGCCGCTGCTGCCGCCGGTGATTAACGCCGACTTTCCGCGCAGACCGGAATCCATAGACCGCCTTTCACGAGGTTCAAGGAAGTTAGAGGGTCTCCGAGCTTAGCCGACGGTTGCCAGCCGCGGCGGCGAGGTTTATTATAGCTCGGTTCTTTGGTGATAAAAAGCCACCGCGAACGCGCGTCCCACTTGGCGCCGCGGCAGACTCTTCGACTTTGTTACTCGCGAGGTTGCCCCTATGTCACTGCAGCAGCTCGTTAAGTTGTTGGCTCTCGGCGGCTTGGCGGTTGCGAGTCTGCCGTGGGGATCTTCCGCCCTCATCGCGTCTAAACCCGACTCGACTGCGACCGATGGGCAGCGTTACTTTCCGCGCGGAATCCTGCACGCCAGTTGGCAGACGTTTTCTGCCAAGGGATTCACCCGGCCAGTCACCGGCGTCGTCTATCGAGGCATTCCCACGCCAACCTGCGGCATGCCCCTCGGCGGACTGGATACCGGTTGTATCGATCTGGAGCCCAACGGGATGTGGGGCTATTCAACCATCTTCAATCATCTTGGCCGCCCGCATCACGCCGGCCCGCCACGGGTCGTGTGCAACGAGCCGATGGCGGCTCTCGCGGTCGGCGGGGAAACCTATCTGCTCGCCACCGACGCCCGCGGTAAGTTGCCGCGGCCCGTGGAAAATCCCACCGGCGTCTTTCCTCCTACCGACTATACCCCGATCTACTTCGATACCGACCTGAAGAACATCGAGTTCGCCAAATCGATCGACTATTTCGGCCACTATCCAATAGCCGACGTAGAATTCGACTTGCCAGCGCCCGTCTCCGTTGGCTTGCGGGCATGGAGCCCCGTGCTGCCGGGCGATGCAGAGGCATCGATGATGCCAGGCGCCGTCTTCGAGTTTTCGATTCGCAATACGTCCGGCGCTCCGCAATCGGGCACGCTGGCCTTCAACTTCCCAGGATTTGGCCCGCTGGGAGAGGGCGTCGAAATCCGACAGCGTGAGCTGTCCACGACTGCGCCGGCCGATAGAGCGTCGTTATCTGGCATCGAGACCTCTACGACAGCTAATGGAACTCCCCTGGAGATGTCCTACGTCCTTGCGGCGAGCGGAGAGGGCCCGGTGCGGACCGGCGGCACGCTCGGCGTAGATTCAGCGGCGTGGAACAAGATCGCTCAAGACCTTCCTCCTAGCGACCCGAAGTCGAGCGGATCGTCGCTGGCGGTCGACTTCCAGCTCAAGCCGGGGGAGACGATCGCCCGTCGCATCATCCTTGCATGGTATGCGCCCCTCTGGAATGCCGGCGGCATGCCCGACGTTCCGGGTACGCGTTCGTTTCGTCACATGTACGCCCGCCATTATCCTAGCGCCGCGGACGCAGCCCGTCAGTTGGCCGAGCAGAGCGATGAGCTACTACAGCGCGTCATCGCCTGGCAGGAAGCCGTTTACGGGGACCAGCGCATCCCGGGCTGGCTCGCTGATTGCTTGATCAACAACCTCCACTTGATCGCCGAAACCAGCGTCTGGGGACAAAGCGAAGGGCCCCTTTCCGCCTTTTCCCAGCAGTTGGGCCTGTTTGCCCTGAATGAATGCCCCCGCGGCTGTCCGCAGCTCGAGTGCATTCCGTGCAGCTTTTACGGCAATATGCCGATCGTGTACTTCTTTCCGGAAGCCGCCCTCTCTACGTTGCACGGCTACAAGCAATATCAGTTTCCCGACGGGCGCCCGCCCTGGATCTTCGGAGGCGTGACGGCCGGAGAAGAAGCGAACAAGGCGCCCTACGACCTGGCAGCGCCTGACCAGGGTTACCAAAGCGTGCTGAACGCCGCCTGCTACGTGGTGATGCTCGACCGCTATTGGCAGCGGACCGGCGACGTCGCGGTTCTCAAGGAGTTCTATCCTTCAATCAAGCGAGCCAACGATTTCTCGATGAACCTTCGGCCCAAGTATGGCCTGTCGCAGGTCATGGCGATGCCCGAGCCTGGCACGGACGGGGGCGGCCTTGGCGATACGGAATGGTTCGAAGCGCCTGAGCCGGGCTGGAAGGGCTACGTGACGCACGCCGGCGGAGTCCGCATGGCCCAGATACAAATCATGCGCCGGATGGCTGAAGCGGTCGGCGACCTCGAGTACGTCGCCAAATGCGACCTCTGGCTGAACGCTGGAAAGGAGGTGCTCGAGGACAAACTATGGAACGGCAATTACTACCTCAACTTCAACGATCCCGACAACCAACTGACGTCAGATTTGATCTTCGGCTACCAGCTCGACGGCGAGTGGATTTGCGACGTGCACGGAGTGCCCGGCGTGTTCCCGAAGCCGCGGATCGACGCCACGCTGCAGACGATTCGGCGGGCCAACGTCGCGCTTAGCCAATCAGGAGCGACCAACTACGCCAACCCGGACGGCACGCCGGCCAAAGTGGGCGGTTACGGGACGTACGGCTACTTTCCGCCGGAGTTGATGATGCTCGCCATGACGTATATGTACGAAGATCAAAAGGAACTCGGCGCCGAACTGCTCCGCCGTTGCCTGGAAAACATCGTCTGCCAGTGGGGCTACGCCTGGGATGCGCCAAATACCATCCGGGGCGACATGGACACGGGCCAGCGGCATTTCGGGGCAGATTATTACCAGAACATGATGCTCTGGTTTGCCCCGGCTGCGTTAGCGGGCCAGGATATGACGGCCCCGACCAAGCCCGGCGGACTGGTATACAACATCCTGGAAGCGTCGCGGAAGGCGCCGTAGCGCCGCCGCCGCACCGCCCTTGGACGCTCATGCCGTCACCTTGGACCATCAGCACTCTCGCCGCCGCCTTGGCGGCCACCGGTCTCCCCGGCGCTGCCGCCGTGGCGGCAAATGCCGAAACGCCGCCTGAGGCGGCTACACCCCAGGGCGAGTCCAATGACTGGCCCTGTTGGCGCGGCGCCCGCGGCGACAACCGCGCTAGCGAACCGCACCCTCCGGTCCGCTGGAGCGCCGAGGGCGGCATCGTGTGGAAGGCGTTGATTCCGGGCATGGGGCATGCCAGTCCGTGCATCGTGGGCGATAGGATCTTTATCGCCAGCGCCGACGAGGGGCAGGGCGTTCAGCTACTGGTTGCGTACGATCGACGATCCGGCAAAGAACTATGGCGGACGGAAGTGCACCGAGCCAAGCTCCCAAAGATCAACGCGAAGAACTCCCACGCATCCGCTACGCCGGCCAGCGATGGTCGCCTGATATTTACGCTTTTTGCGCAAGCGGACCGGTTATCGCTCTCGGCGATCGACTTCGCCGGCAACATCGCCTGGCAGCAAGTGATCGGCCGGTACCGGCACGCCAACGGCCTCGGCGCTTCGCCCGTACTGTTTGACGAGCTCGTCATTGTCGCCAGCGACAACCCGGCCGAGCCCCAGCTCGTCGGCTTGCGACGGGCAGACGGACAAGTCGCGTGGCGAACTGGGCGACCCGCGTCGGACAACTCCGCCACGCCGATTGTCGCCACGGTCGCCGGGCGGCCTCAACTGATTATCAACGGAGCCTTCGGCCTGGACAGCCATGACCCGGCTACGGGACATCAGTTGTGGCATGTAACACACCAGACGGAAGTCGCCGCCTGCACTGCCGCGTGCGGCGAAAGGGTGGTCGTCGCCAGCGGAAACGTTCCCGAAGCCTGCATGCTCGCCGTACGGGCCGACGGCGCCGGCGACGTCACCGCTTCACACCTCTTGTGGAAGACCAGGCAGGCGAACCCCTACGTTCCTTCGCCACTGGCGGCGAACGATCGCCTGTTCCTGGTAACCGACGCGGGGGTGGCCTACTGCCGAGAGCTGGAGACCGGCAAGATCATCTGGAAGGAACGGCTGGGCGGTAGCTTTTCGGCGTCGCCGCTGCTGGCTGGCGGCAATCTGTATGCCAGTAGCGAGGAAGGAGTAACCTATGTCTTCAAGGCCGCCGACCAGTTTTCGCTGATTGCGAAAAATGATTTAGGCGAGCGGTGCCTGGCCTCGCCGATCATCTGCGGCGGACGCGCCTTCATCCGCAGTATGCAGCACCTGTATTGCATCGACGATACGGAGTCTTCCACCAACCCGTAAGACGCCGATCGGCGTCGACTCTGCCAGCCGTTAACGCGTTTCAAACGCATTCATACAGCTCCCCCACAGCGGGACACAGGTCCTCGCAGCCATCGGGCGTAATCAAGTACATATTCTCCAGGCGTACGCCGTAGCGAGCCGCGGCAAAGTAGCCGCCTGGCTCGATACAGATGATCTGCCCCGGTTCAAGCACGCCCCCCCGCCCTTCATTGACGTCCGGCATCTCATGGCTTCGCAAACCGATGGCATGTCCGCCATGGTGGACGAGCCCTTGCTGCTCAAGCTGCGGATGCTCCCGCAGCATCCCGTCGATCGCCGTATAAATCTCGCTGCCGTCGGCGCCCGGCTTCAAAAGTTCGGCCACGCGCTGCTGCACGCGGCGAACGTGTTCATACAATTCGTATTGTTCGTCGGTAGGGCCCCGGCCTACGAAGAACGTCCGCGACATATCCGACCAGTACCCCCGATAGCATGTCCAGGCGTCAACGATGTACAGCTCGCCGGCCTGAATCGGCCGATCGCGCGCTGGCCCGTTGTACGCGCCGCACTGGTAGTCTCCGTCGTGGAACACCTTTTCCCCAGCGGCGAGCATGGCGCCTCGATACCCCGCGGCGAGGACGTCTAGCTCCGTCGCCCCCGGCTGGATCGCCTCGCGCACCGCTTGATAAGCCCCCAGGTTAGCCTCGATGCTGGCACGGATCATCCGCACCTCGTCGTCATCCTTGCGACGCTGAAGTGCGGCAATTTCCTCGTCAACCGCCTGGGTAGCGCCCTGCATCGCAAGGCGACCCGCCAGCGGGGATGTCGCGAATGCCGAGCGGCATTGAACGCCAAGCGTCGAAAAATCCCTGCCGGCGGCCGCCTGCCGAAAGGCGTCGGCCATTCGTTCGCACGCGTCCGGGTGGCGAGTGCCGCGATGGTTCCATTCGTACGACAAGCAGCTTTCTCCGCGGCTTGCCCATTCTTCAAGAACGCTTGACGCCGGCCCGACGAGCACGGACGGGCCAGAGGCGTCGATGAACCATGCCGCCGGCAGATCGGACGGCAATAGCGCCCCGGTGAAGTAGTACACGTCTCGAACGTCGGTGATCAGCGCGGCGTCGAGCTCGAGGCGATGGCAAACTTCCAGCAACCGGCCCCGGCGGGCGGCGCACCCCTCTGGCGAAAGTGCGGGCATGCGGCGACCTGAATTGAGATGAAGCCCCCAGAGCGTCAAGCACGGCGCCAAGTCGCGGCACTTGAGCAGTTCGGGGATCTGAATTGAGATGAAGCCCCCAGAGCGTCAAGCACCCCACGCTACGGCGTTAGGCTGACGCTACGGGCACTTGGTTTTTTAGCAATAAATTGCTTGTCGTGCCAATTGTTTTTCATTAGATTCTAAGTTTAGCTCGTTGCTTTTCCCCCGGGGACCGAGTCGCCTAAACGCGCCTGCGTCGTGACGCCCCTGTTATCGTCTTACAGCAGATTCGTAATGCGATCCGCCGTCATTGAAGCCACTGACAGGATGGCCCTGAGCTTAGTGTGGCGTCTTGGCATCCTGGTTTCACGTCGGCTCGCTTTGGCTCTGCTCCTGTTGCTTGCGCTGGGCGGTTGCGAAAACACGCGCACAACGCCCGACGCTGCGAAGCCGCGCTTTGCATTCGTCGTCAACGTGCCGACGGACCGATTCTGGGATATCGCGTACGCCGGGTGCCTGAAGGCGGCGCAGGAAGAAGACGTCATCGTCGAATTCCACGCCCCCAATGAGTCGACGGCTCAGCAGCAAAAGCAGATCGTCGAAGCGCTGCTTAGCCGCGGGATCGATGGCATCGCCATCTCCCCGCTCAACCCCGATAGTTTATCGCTCGTTCTGGATCAGGCGGCGGAGCAATGCCCAGTGATTTGCCAAGACTCCGACGCAGTCAATTCCAAACGGGCCTGCTACATTGGCACCAACAACGTCGCACTAGGACGGCAAATGGGCGAGCTCTTGAAGCAGGCCCTGCCCGATGGCGGTAAGTTGGCCCTGTTCGTAGGCCAGCTAGACGTGGCCAACGCTCGCGAGCGCCAGCAAGGTGTGCTCGAAGCGCTTGACGACCCCAAGTACGAGGTCCTCGGCACCTTCACCGATGGAGCCCAACCCGCGGAGGCCAAACGCGTCGTCACCGACGTGCTCGCCAAGCATCCTGATCTGAGGGGCATAGTCGGCCTCTGGGGCTATAATGCGCCGCAGGCCGTCAACGCCCTGCAGGGAAGCGTCGGACGAGAAGTCGTAGTCGTCGGTTCGGACGAATCCATTGAAACCTGCCGCGCTATCCGTGCCGGCCATGAATTCGGCAGCGCCGCTCAGCGCCCGTACGAATTCGGCTACCAGTCCATCAAGATGCTGGCGAAGCTCTATCGCGGGGAGCCGGCGGACGTGCCCGCGAATAAGACGATATTCGTCGACACTTACGTCATTACTCGGCAGAACGTCGACCAGGTGGAACGGGACATCAACGATAAGCTCAGCGAACTGGAGCAGTTGCGCCAGTTCGGCGGCTGATGCTGTTTTAGCTACGCTCGCTTCAAATGGCGCTTCTTGAGCCGCTTTTTCTCGCGGCGGCCCTCCCAAGGTACGCAGCTATTTACGCCGCCGTGACCGCCGCCGCTCTCACTTGTCTTGACCTTCGCCGCGTCAGCAAGAGCTTTCCCGGCGTACGGGCGCTGCAAGACGTGAGCCTCTCACTTTCCGCGGGCGAGGTGTTGGGCATTGTGGGCGAGAACGGCGCCGGCAAGAGCACGCTGATCAAGATTCTCGGCGGAATACTTCGGCCGGACGCCGGCGAGCTACTGATCGACGGGCAGCCCCGAATATTTCGCCGGGTTCGAGACGCCATCAGCGCGGGCATCGCGCTGATCCATCAGGAACTGAACTTAGCGCCCGCCCTCACGGTCGCCGAGAACCTGTATCTAGGAAAGCAGCCGCATCGCGGGCCGTGGTGGTTTCCGGTAACCAACCGCCGCAAGCTCTGTCAGGATTCATCCCTGGAACTCGAAAGAGTCGGTTTGTCGGTCTCGCCGCGAGCGCAGCTCGGGCGGCTCGACCTCGCGCGACAGCAATTGGTCGAAATCGCCAAAGCGCTGGCCGACCAAAGCCGCATCCTTGTGTTCGACGAGCCGACCAGCAGCCTATCCGGCCCTGAGGCTGATCGGCTCCTCGGCATCATCGAGGAACTGCGCCGCCGCGGCGTCGCCATTATTTACGTTTCCCACCGCCTGGGGGAGATTCAGCGCATCGCCGACAGGGTCGTCGTCCTGCGCGACGGGCGGCATGTCGGTACGCTCTCGAAGAGCGAGACGACCCATGACCGCCTGATATCGCTCATGGTGGGCCGGCGGTTGGAATTCGCGGATCGGCAGGGCTCGGCCATTCGCCGCGAAGCTGCCGGTTTGGAAATCAAAAACTTACGACTGGCGCCCAATAGTCCAGAGATAAATTTCAGCATTCAGCCGGGGGAGATCGTCGGCTTTGCCGGTATCGTCGGCGCCGGACGAACCGAGGTTGCGCGGGCCGTCTTCGGAATCACTCGCCGCCATGCAGGCGAGATTCGCGTGCACGGCCAGGTCGTCCGTATCGCTAGTCCTGTGGACGCGATCCGCGCAGGCCTCGCGCTAGTTCCCGAGGATCGCAAGTCGCTGGGCGCCATCCTGCCCTTGTCGATCAGCAGCAACGTCAGTTTGGCGGTGCTTGGGCGACTGGGGCGCGCCGGGCGTTACAACCGCCGTGCCGAACGCAACGTGGCCGAGCGTTTCCGGGGCCTGCTGGGCATTCGCACGCGCAGCCTTAACGCCACGGTCCTCTCGCTCAGCGGCGGCAACCAACAGAAAGTGGTGCTGGCCAAGTGGCTGGCCACCGAGCCCAAGGCCCTGATTCTCGACGAGCCTACGCGCGGCGTCGACGTCGGAGCTAAGCAAGAGATCTATCGACTGGTCCAACAGCTAGGCCAGCGAGGGATGGCCGTTATGCTTATCAGCAGCGAGATGGAGGAGATACTCGCAGTGTGCGATCGCGTCCTCGTGATGCATCAGGGGGCCATTGCCGGTGAGCTGACCGGCGGCGACGTCACCGAAGAGAACATCATGCGGCTAGCCGTCGGAGGCGTCGATACTCCGCACCCAAACGAGGTGGCAGCAAATGGAACCAGATAGGCGCCTGGCCCCCGCCCAATTTACCGAGGCGAGCCTGCAGGTCTTTGTAATGTGCGGCCTGTTGGCTCTGCTTGTATTCGTTACCGGTTGGTGGAATCCGCAATTCCTGTCCGCCTACAGCCTCCGCAGCGTACTCCGCGATACGGCCATCTGGAGCTTATTCGCGTTGGGGCAGGCGATCGTCATCATCAGCGGGGGCATCGATTTGTCGGTCGGATCCCTGATCGCGTTCGTTGGAGTGCTGGCATTGATGCTCTTGGGAGACGACTTTGGATTGGCGCTGCCGACGGTGCTGGTCATCGTGTCCAGTTTTGCCGTTTTCGTCGGCGTGCTGCACGGCTCTCTCATCTGCGGTTTGAATCTGCAGCCCTTTCTCGTGACCCTGTGCAGTCTGTTGATCCTGCGCGGCCTCGCTCGAGTGATGACTCATGATCGTACCGTATCGTTCGACGCCGGCGAGCATGCGTTGCTGCGAACATTGGGCGCCGGAAGCTTGTGCGGCGTTCCCATCCCCGTCTTTATCCTGGCCGGCGCGCTTGTGCCGTTGGGCTTTTTCATGCACCACACGGTCCCGGGGCGGTATCTTTACGCCATCGGATCCAATGTCGATGCCGCGCGGTACAGCGGCGTGCGCGTCAACGCCCTCCGCATCGTCAGCTACGCCCTATGCAGTCTACTAACCGCCGTCGCCGCCGTCCTGGAAGCCGGGGACGTGGCCAGCGTCCCGCCGTCGAATGCCGGCTTGGCCTACGAGATGTACGGCATCACGGGCGCCGTTCTGGGCGGTTGCTCGTTGCGCGGCGGGCAAGGCTCCTTGCTGGGCGTCGTCGTCGGCATGGCGACCCTGCGCGTGATCAAATCCGTGGTCATCTTCTTCAATCTCTCCACCTATTGGACCTTTGCGGTTACGGGGCTCGTCCTCCTGGCTGCCGTCGTCGTCGATTCCCTGGTCCGCGCCCGTTCACAGTCGCGATAACCCGAGACGCACACTCATGTATGACGCGATTTATGGCTTCCGCCAGAAGCTCGACGCAGGGCAGCTCTGTTTCGGCGTCGGGGTCACTCTCAGCGATTCGTCAGTCGTCGAGGCCCTGGCGCCGGCGGTTGACTTCGTGTGGATAGATCTTGAACACTCGCACTTGAGCTACGAGTCGGTCCACTCGCACCTCATCGCAGCTCGCGCCGGCGGCGTCGCAGCTTTGGTCAGGGTGCGCAACAGCGACGTTGCGCACATCAAGCCGATCCTCGACATCGGGGCTGACGGCGTCATCGTGCCCCAGGTGCGTTCGGCCGAAGAAGTAAAGGCCGTCGTTGAAATGTGCCGCTATGCGCCTCAAGGCCGGCGGGGATACGGCCCGAGGCGCGCGGCAGCCTATGGCCGGCTGGGGGGCCCCGACTTTATGCGAGCGTCGAACGAGCGGGTGTTCGTGGCGGTTCAGATAGAGAACCTCGACGCCCTGGAGAATCTGGACGATATTGCCGCCATCCAGGGCCTCGACTCGCTGGCGCTAGGCCCCTACGACCTGGCCGTATCGCTGGGGCATGCTGAGGAGCTCCGCCATCCCGAGGCGCTGGAAGCTATGCGGCGCATCGTTGCCGTCGCCAAGCGAGCCGGTAAGTACGTCGGCACGGGCATGGGCGCCTACGCCGACGTCGCACTGAACGCCGTGGAGCTAGGGATTCAGTGGATTCAGTGCGGCGACGACTACGGCTACATGGTGGCCCACGTCGATCTACTGATGGCGGAGATCCGGAACAAGGCCGCGGCGACTCGTCGCTAGCTCGGCTTTCGCTCCCATATTTCCGCATTGAACTTCATGGCGTTACGAAGATGGGCTTTGACCCGCTTGACGCTGGTGGCCTCGTCCCGGGCGCGTAGGGCGGCGAGAATCTCCCGGTGTTCTTCGAACGATCGGGCCGCTCGCCCATAACGGAAGCCCACCGTGGTGACGATCAGGGCCTTCCGAATCAAAGGATCCAACGTGCTGGCCAGAATGGCGTTGCCCGAGGCCTCGCTAATCGCCTTGTGGAAGTAGTGATCGGCTTCGCGGCGATCGTACACGGTCGCCCGCTCGCCCAATTCAATCAGCCTCTGCGTTTGCTGCTCCAGATCATCGAGTTGTTGTTCGGTGATGCGATGCACGGCGCTGGTGATCGCCATCGGCTCCAGCAAAAGGCGAATCTCATACACGTCCTTGAGGTCGCGCGGGGTGAGCAGCGTCACGCGCCATCCGCGGCGGGGCAGTCGCTCGAGCAGTCCTTCAGTTCGCAGCCATTCGGCAGCTCGTCGCACCGTGGCCGGATTCACGCCGATCTCAATGGCGAGCGGTCGTTCCTTAATGACTTCTCCGGGGCCGAACGCCCCCCGCAGGAGTCGTTCCAGCAATAGTTCGTAGGTGCTGTCCGTCTGGTTAAGGAACTCAAAGGCCGACTCCCGGTGCACCTTCAATCTGGCGGGCAGCGCTGCCACCACGGGATGGCGCGAGTCGTCGGTCGTCACCAGCCCGTCGCTGATAAGTTGGTCAATCGCCTTATTGGCCGTCGTTCGACTGACGTTCAGATCGTTGGCTATCTGGCGAGCGTTGACGCGATCGCCCACCTTCAAGGCGCGGCGGGCCAACTGGACTTTGAGATGCTGATAGACCTTCTCCGTCAACGACTGGCGGTGAATCGGTTCTGCCAAGGCGAGCCTCGCTGCTCAGAAGAAATCCGTTTGCGCACGGGTGACACGCTATCTACTCCAACTGCGCAATTGCGTCAAGTCGCAGTCGCTAAATATCGCGGTCGACCTCGCGGAAACATATGTTTTTTAGCAACATAAAAACGATGATGAGCGCTCAAAAGCCTTGCGAATGCCCCTGCGTCAGTTAGACTGGACCCTGCGGCGTGCGAGCATCGGGGACGCTTTCTTCCAGCGCTGAGGGTCCATTATCGTGCCAAGGTTAGAACACGGGCGTTTGCTCACGATCGCCACGGCGATCCTCGAAGGCGCAGGAGCGCCCCGGACGCATGCCGCCATTGTGGCCGATCACCTGGTGACCTCCAACCTTCAGGGGCACGACTCGCACGGCATCTTGCGGCTCAGCCAGTACTGCGAGGCCATCGAACAGAAGGAAGTGGACCCGCGGGCGCGACCCACGGTCCGCAAGGAAAGCGTCGCCGGCGCCGTGCTCGATGGTCAGCGCGGTTTCGGCCAGGTCGCCGCCCGGGAGGCCATGGTGCTGGCGATGGAGCGAGCGCGACTGGTCGGCGTTTCCGCCGTCACCCTCAGCAATTGCTACCATAGCGGCCGCCTCTCGGCCTATTCCCTAATGGCTTCGCAGGCAGGCATGATTGGCGTCGTCATGGTAAACGCCGGCGGAGGAGGGCAATCAGTCGCGCCGTTTGGAGGCTTGGCGCGGCGACTGGCGACCAATCCCATCGCCATCGCAGTGCCGTCGGGCGGCGACTACGATCCAGTTCTCGACGTGGCGACCAGCATGGCGCCGGAAGGCAAGATTCGCGATTACTTTCGTCGTGGAGAACCGGTCCCCGACGGATGGATCGTCGACGCCCATGGATTCCCGACTCGGCACGCCAAGGACTTTTACGGTCCGCCGGCAGGCGCTTTGCTTCCCTGGGGCGGGCCGGTGGGACACAAGGGCTACGGCCTGGCACTGATGATCGACGTCATGGCCGGCGCCTTGTCGGGGGCCGGCTGCTGCGGACCGGCCCAAGTTCCCCCTCGCGACGGCGTTCTTCTGCTGGCGATCGACGTGGAGCAATACACCGACAGCGAGTGGTTCAGGGCGCAAGTCGTGCAGCTCATCGACCACGTCAAATCGTGTCCTCCGGCGCCTGGCTACGAAGAAGTCTTCGTACCCGGCGAACTGGAGCATCGCGAAGCGCAAAAGCGGCGTCGCACGGGGATCCCGGTGGACGACACGACCTGGGAAGAAATGCACTCCTTGGCCCGCCGTTTTCGCTTGCCCCCCGAAATGTTCGATGCGGCGCATGACGGCTGGGCGTCGGCCGCCGCGCAGATCGTCGATCACGCGTCAACCTAGAACGGCCTCATGCGGGTGACGTTGCCTTTACTCGCTCGACGGGCAAGCTTTTCGAGGTTTTTCTTATGGATAATTTGATCGTGACGGTAACGTGCGACTCGACGATGGCCTACCCGAGCAATCCGCACAACCCGACCCCCAAAGGGTACGAAGAAGTCGCCCGCGAGTACCGCCGCTCGATCGACGCCGGCGCCAGCATCTGCCATCTCCACGGGCCGTACACCATCGACAAGGAAATACAGGCCGACGGAACGAAGCTGTCGGACCTTGATATCCCCGGCTGGGTAAAGCTCGCCACCGACATCACCGATCACGCCGACGCCATTATCCAGTACGGCATTGCCAACGGTCGCTTCCCCCAGCGGGTCGAGTTGGTGCAGACGCATAAGCCCGACATGATCAGCACCTGCTTTAACGCCCACGACGAGTGCTTCGACTATGAACCTGGCTGTAAACCGGTGGAACTCTACGGCCTCCACGATCGCGTGGAACTCGAAAAATACTGCCGACTGAGCCGAGAACTCGACGTCACCCTGGAATGCGAATGCTTCCACTACGGCGGCGTCTGGAACGCCCAGCGGTTCGTTCAGCAAGGTTTGCTAACGACGCCCGTTTGGATCACCTTTTTCCTGGGCTGGCGAGGCGGTTGCTACACGCCTCCCACGCTGAAGGCCATGCAGTACATGCACGACCACCTGCCTGAGGGATTCATCTACAACACCTCGTGCATGGATCCCCAGCAGCAGTGGCGCGTGCTGACGATGGCCATCATGCTGGGCGGGCACGTCCGCGTAGGAATGGAGGACAACCCGTTCCTGGCGCCGGGCCAGTACGCTTCGTCGAACGCCCAGCTCGTGGAAAAAATCGTTCGCATCGCCCGAGAAGTCGGCCGCGAAACGGCGACGCCCGCCGAAGCGCGGCGCATCATTTCGCCTCACCGAAACTAGCTGCAGCTCTTGCGATTTCTCGCCCGCCAGCAACGCCAGTGAGTGTTTTGCCAGTGATCGCGGAAGAAAAGAATGTCGGGCGCGTTCTTCTAAACCAGCAATATTACTGCCCGACGGGACGAAACTAAGCGACTCCTAGCTGCTCTTCCCTTCTTTCGCGTCCCTTCGCCTGTTTCGCGGGCATTCAGGAATCCAAACCACGCCTGTTTAGCGGCCGCGGAAAATATGATAAATCGCGATGGCCGTTGACGAAGGTTTTGTCTTCGATCCATTTGATCGAATTGACTCTTTAGGGGAAGCCGTCCAAATGCTCATTGGCAACCCAATGGTTTATCGGCAGCTTCCTGTTGAGACGGCGCTAGCCAAAATCATCGACGCCGGGTTCGACGGCTTGGAGCTCTGGCCGCCGCAAATCATCGAATTTCGCACGCCGGCCTTGCGCCAACGCCTCCAGCACTATGTCCACCAGCGCGGCGCTGAACTTATCCGGCTGAACTGCGCCGACCGCGACTATTTTCAGGCACTGGCGTCGTCCAAGGACGTCGACCGAGCCTTCGACGGCCTTCAAGCCGATATCGACATGGCGGCGGAACTTGGCATGACGCAACTTCTCACCTGGGAAGGCCGCTCGCCAGACTTCTCGCATCAGCAGATTTACGGCGAGGTCCTGGATCGCACGACGCGCCTCTTTGAGGAAGCCTGCCGCTACGCGAAGAGCCGCCATATTGCGCTGACCGTCGAAGTGCATCCCTTCACCTTAGGCGTCGACCTCCCGTGGCTATCGTTGCTTTGCGACCGGTTGCGGGGCGAGCCGTTCAGCGTCACCTACGACTGTTGCCATTTCGCCGTCGGCCTGCCCGATCGATACATCGATGCGATTGACCTCCTCGGCGAGCGAATTCAGCACGTCCATTTCTGTGACAGCGACTGTGTCAGTCCCGAGCTTCATTTTGCCCCCGGTGCGGGCCAGCTCGATCTGGACGGCATCGTCGCGGCGCTGAAGCGCATCGGCTTCCGCGGATCGATGATGCTCGATCTCTGGCTTTACCCCATGCCCGATGAAGGCGTTGCCGTGGGCGTGCCTTACCTCCGCCGAGCGTGTGAAACTCTCGGACTAGCCTGAAACGCTCGGCCGACCATCGTTCACTTTTGCATCTGAAGGCGTAGCGGCCATGAAAGCGGCCTGTCTGAACTCGATCGGCGCACCGCTGGCACTCGAAGAAGTTCCTGAGCCGACTCTCGAACGAGACGAAGTGCTCGTCGAAACCCGCGCCTGCGGCATCTGCCGCACCGACATCCATATTCAGGACGGCCTGGCTTATGTGCCCCGCCTGCCGCACATTCCGGGCCATGAGCCGGCGGGACTCGTCTGTGCAGTCGGCGCCCAGGTGGGCAGCCCGCAGATCGGCGATCGAGTAGTCCCCCACCTCTTTCTCACCTGCGGCGAGTGCATTTATTGCCGCACCGGCCGGGACGCTCAGTGCAGCCGTGGGCGAGGAATCATCGGCGTAACCACGGGCGGTGGCTTCGCCGAGTATTTCAAAGCCCCCGCTCGCAATCTGCTGCTTCTGCCCGATGAGGTTCCCTTCGAAGCGGGAGGACTCGTCAGTTGCGCTGTCGTTACTGCCGTGCGAGCCTATCGCCGAGCGCAAGTGCAATTAGCAGATCCGGTGCTAGTTCTCGGAGTCGGCGGCATCGGTCAGATTCTCATCCAACTCCTCAAGCACGCCGGCGCCCGCGTAGCGGCCCTGAGCCGCTCGCAGGCGAGCCTGCAGATAGCCGCCCGGCTAGGCGCGGAACTCTGCCTGCAAGCGGGCGCCGAAGCGATCCCAGAGATTATCCAATTCGCCGACGGCGAAGGGGTCGCGTGTGCCGTCGAGTGCGTGGGCCTGGGAACCACTATGGCCCTCGCGGCAAAGTGCACCCGGCGCGGAGGACGCATCGTGGTGGTTGGAGAAGAAGCCGAGTTTCCGGCCGTCGACACGATTCAGATTGCCCAGCGGGAACTAGAGATCGTCGGCTCCCGCAACGGCTCCAAGCAAGACGCACAGGACGCCTTACGGTGGATGGCATCAGGAGTGATCCAACCGCCGATTGCTGAACGAGTTCCACTAGATCGCATCAACGACGGCCTGGACATGGTCCGCCACGGCCGCGTCCACGGACGAGTCGTCGTTAAGGTCCGCGGCGACTGATCATTGTGAGGAGTCGAACAGTCGGTGAGAGATATAACCGAAAGTTGACGCGGCGGCAAAAAGTCAGCGGCTTGACCTTGCCTACGGCGGCCGAAGCGCTAAGTTGGCGGGATGCTAACCGTTCGCGACCATCTGAGCGGCGATTTGTTCGATCCGTGGGAGTATCTGGGACC